>NZ_JACBZW010000016.1:0-215376 GCF_013408065.1 Bradyrhizobium sp. IAR9 | reverse complement strand
GCAACGAAGCGCTTCATTCCAGCCCCCCGCAAATCGTGCGGGAATCATATCGCGCGAATCACATCAAGCGCAGCGTTTTCACACAGCCAGGGTCATAAGCCGTCGATGATGACCAAGCTGGGCGACTTCCGTCTTGCTCTTGGAAGCTGTAATTCACGAGCACCCGTCCTCAAGGAAAAGCTCGTCGCAGCGCGCCCGTCGGGCAAAACAGCCCGGTCAGTTTGACCAAGCCGCCTGTCAAGCCCCACCTTGCAAAATATTCCACTTTACCGAAATTCGGATTTGTCGTACACACTGCTCACCCTGGCCCGAGACAAGGGGCGGATCGCGATCGTCACGAACCGCGGGCTGGGTAGCGATGGACGCGACGGCGTCGGGCGCGAGCGGGCATTGCAGGGCGGGACACCGTGAGCAATGGCTTCGCGCAAACGACACGGCGCCGACAGCGTCTTCGTATGGCTTCGGGGGCGAGCACACGCCACCCCTCGGATTCCCAGCGAGGACGTGCGCGGACGGAGAAGTCGTGTGGTCCCGGCGCCCGGGGTTCTGGCGTCAAGCCTTGGCGGTGATGTGTGGCCGACCGGCACGCGCATCGATTATCCGCAAGGCGACGGGGCAATAGTGCAACGCTCCCCGAGGAGAGCACGAAGGACACCGTTAAAACCATTCGCGCAGGGAAGGCCGGGCGATCCGGCGAGACCTGTAGTCCACCCCGTGTGCATCTCTTATGGCGCACGGACTTACGGGTGCCAGCCGGCGCCCGGCCTTCCCTGCGCCCTTGTCTTTGTCGAGGGCGGCACCTGGAGCAAGACTCGGGCGAGACACGCCGCGAGAAGGCGATGGTGCGCCTGCTTGATGCCTCCGTCAGAGTTTTGGAGCCTTCTTAAACCTAGCCCGCACCAAGAGCGCATGCTGTAAGCTACCTCACAGGCGGCCAAGATCTTCGACGTGGCCGAGGGCGATCGCCGCATGCCCGCGTGCTGCCAGGGTTCGACACGGCTGCTCCCTTCTTGCCACCCGCTCAATCGGGGTGGCAATTCATCGTGGAGGAGCAGCAGGCGGCGCGAAAATCTCGTCCGCGTTCCATTGCAAAGGCGCAGATCGAAGCCGACAACCTGTCTGCGCGCGAGCGAGTTTCGGCTTGCTCGGCCCGGCACCGGCAAGCATCCTTTCCGTCGCAAGATGAAATGGACCCGGAATAGAGGCGGCAATCCCAGCAACAACGGACTTGCCCAACGATGTCGCTGCAATCGTAATAGTCACCACAGATACGGCGACGACAAGCACATCGGTCACAATGCGCTTCGAAAGGTGCCTTGTCATGAGTGGGACCCTCACAACCAAAATAAAGCACTGCGCAACTGGAATCTTGCATCGTAGGCAAATGGGTATTGAAGCGTGCTCACCGCACGTGAAGTGCTTGCGGCGGTTATACGCCGCTGATGAACAATGGTGTAGCAGCGATCCAGACCTAGTCTGGTGCGAAACGCGCAACAGGTCTGCGGCTCCCCTGGCGCTCGCGAAACTCGACTCTCGTAACCAGAGATCGTGTCGTCGACAATCTCAAGATCGTGGATTGTGCATTCGCGACCTCGAGAGATAGGGAAGTGCGGTCGGTCTGTGAACTGGTGAGCAAGGTCCCGCCACTTGCTCGGTCGTTGCGAGCGTAGCGAAACAAGCGGTGCGTTCCCATCCATCACCGTCACCCTGAGGTGGCCGCTTCTTCAGCGGCCCTCGAAGGGCGACGGCCCGGCTGGCGCTGCCAAGATATCGAAACATCTCGGCCGTTCATCCTTCGAGGCTCTCGGCGCGATGCTCTTGCATCGCGCCACTCGCACCTCAGGATGACGGAATAAGTGGAATCTGGCGCGGCAGAAACTACCGCATCATCATCCGCGCGATCGCTTCGCCGATCACCACCGTGGTGAAATGCGTGTTGGCGCGGCAGTCGGACGGCATGATCGAGGCGTCGGCGACGCGCAAGCCCGCGATGCCTTTCACGCTGCCATCAGGATTGACCACGCCGTCGGGGTCGCCAGCGCCGGTCATGCGACAACTGCCGGCGGCGTGCTGGATGTCGCCGGTCTCACGGCGCAGCACTGCATCGAGCTCATGATCCGGCAGCGCTGCCGCCTGCGGCAGCGTCAGATCGGTGTCGGCGAGCCGGATCCAGTCGGCAATGCCTGAGAGCGCCGGCTGCGACGTGATCACGGCGAGCCGCCTCACCGCATCCATCATGCGCAGCATGTCGCGGGGATCGGCGAGCATGTTCTCCTCGACGACGGGATCGATCGCCGGATCGGTCGAGGCCAGCTTCAGCGTGCCACGCGAATAGGCGTTGAACAGGCCCGCGCCGATCGCCCCGGGATTGCCGATGCCGCGATGATTGAAGGCGATCAGGATCATGTCGCGCTTGCCGCCCTCGGCGAGGCCCGAGGAATAGGTCACGCAGCAATTGGTGTGACGGGTGTCGGGGTCGGTGGGACGCAGCTCCTCACGAAGCTGAATCGTCGTGCGAAACAGCGGATGATCAAAGTAGTGGCGGCCGACCGGCAGGTCGCGCGCGACGCCAATTCCCATCGCCTTCAATTCCTCGGCAGGGCCAATGCCCGAGCGCAGCAGGATCGCCGGACTGTGGATCGCGCCGGCGCAAAGCACGATCTGCCGCGCACTGATCTCATGAGTGCCCTGCCCTTCGATATGGACACGGACACCGGTGGCGCGGCCGTCGCTGATCAGGACGCGATCAACCAGTGCATGGCCGCGGATTTCCAGATTGGCGCGGCCTCGCGCCGGCTCGAGATAACCCTCATTGGTGCTGATGCGGCGACCATCGCGGCTGTTGATGGGATAGCAGGCAACGCCCTCGCCGTCGGGGCCGTTGAGGTCGGCGCACCAGGGATAGCCGCTGGCGAGCGCGGCATCGCGCAAGCCGCGATCGATCGCGCCCCAGGTCTCGGGCGGCGCGCGATAGACCGGCAGCGGTCCGCCGCGGCCATGGCCTTCGGCGGCGCCGAATTCAAAATCGTCCTCGATCACCGAGAAGAGCGGCATCACCTCGCTGGCCGACCAGCCGGTGCAGCCATGGGCGGCCCATTCGTCGAACGCATCGGCAACGCCGCGGATCGCGATCTGGCCGTTCATCATCGAGGAGCCGCCGAGCCCCTTGCCGCGCCAGTAGAAGCGCGGCTCCTGCCCGGCGACGCGACGCGACAAGAGATCTGGCCACTGCCATTTCTCCTGGTACTCGCGCTTGTGGATGATCGGGATCGGGTTCGGCGTCCGCACCTCCCATGGCGCCTCATCGGCGCGCCAGTCGCGCCCCGCCTCCAGCAGCAGGACGCGCCGGGCGGGATCCTCGGACAGCCGCGCCGCAACAGCCGCGCCAGCGGAGCCGCCGCCGACAACAATGACATCGTACATCGCGCTATTTCTCGACATTCCAGAACACCAGCTGGCGAACGGTATCAGACCGCGCGGAGTGGTGGAATGCGAATTGGAGAGCGGCGCCGTCGCAGCCCGTCATTGCGAGCGCAGCGAAGCAATCCAGAATCTTTCCGCAATGACGGTGTGAAAAGAGATGTGCGCAACACACACGCCTGTGCCCCGGACGCAGCGCAGCGCTACTTCAACGGTGCGCTGCAGAGCCGGGGCCCATGTCTCCGGGCAATCCGTCTGGCGTGGGTCCCGGCTCTGCGCAGCAGCGTTGTACGCTGCAGCGCGTCCGGGACACGAGCCCTACCCGATCACCTTGCCGAACTTGTTCGACTTCGGGAAACCCTTCGGCGGCAGGCGGCCGGCGTCGGCGCGGGTGCCTTGCCACTCGCTGAGCTCCTTCATGGTCGCCGAGAATTCGCGGCCCGCGGAGTCCTTCCAGGTCAGACCCGCCTTGGCCTCGAACACGGCAACGTCGGAGAGACCGCCGTCCTTGTACTTCTGCAGGCGGACGCCGCGGCCGCGCGCCATCTCCGGCACCTGGTCGAGCGGGAAGATCAGCATCTTGCGGTTCTCGCCGATGACCGCAACAGTGTCGCCGATCACCTCGGTGACCGTGCGCGCCTCGTTCGGCATGTCGACGTTGAGGACCTGCTTGCCCTTCTTGGTGGTGCCGACGCAATCGTCCTCGTTGACGACAAAGCCCTGGCCCTCGTGGCTCGCGACCAGGAATTTGCGCCCACCCTTGTTGACGAACAGCGCGACCGGCGCGGCCTCCTGCTCGAGGTCGATGAACAGGCGGATCGGCTCGCCGTGGCCGCGGCCGCCCGGAAGCTTGGCGACGTCGAGAGAGTAGAATTTGCCGTTGGTGGCGAACAGCAGCAGCTTCGAGGTCGTCTCGGCGAAGAAGGCGAAGCCGAGCTTGTCGTCCTGCTTGAAGGCAAGGCCCGAGAGATCCTCGACATGGCCCTTCATGGTGCGGATCCAGCCCTTGTCGGAGACGACGACCGTCACCGGCTCGCGTTCGACGAAGGCCTCCTCGATCGCGGCGAGATCGTGCTCGGGCGCATCGGCAAAGGTGGTGCGGCGCTTGCCGAGCGGCGTCTTCGGTCCGAACATGTCGCGGACCTTGCCGACCTGCTCGCCGACCTTCTTCCACTGCTCGGCTTCCGAAGCGAGCACCGCGTTGATGCCCTTGAGCTCGGCACGGAGGTTCTTGTCCTCGGTGCGGATCTCCATCTCCTCGAGCTTGCGCAAGGAGCGCAGGCGCATGTTGAGGATGGCTTCGGCCTGCACCTCGGTGAGCTTGAACTCCTTCATCAACGCCGGCTTCGGCTCATCCTCGGTGCGGATGATCTTGATGACCTTGTCGATGTTCAGATAGGCGATCAGGAAGCCGCCGAGGACTTCCAGCCGGTGCTCGATCTGCGCCTTGCGGTAGTTGCTGCGGCGGATCAGGACGTCGCGCAGATGGTCGAGCCATTCGCGCAGGCACTCCGCAAGACCCACCACCTTGGGCACGCGGCCCTTGATCAGCACGTTGAGGTTCAGCGGAATCTTGTTTTCGAGCTCGGTGAGACGGAACAGCGATTCCATCATCAGCGCGGGATCGACGTTCTTCGATTTCGGCTCGATGACGATGCGGACGTCTTCGGCCGACTCGTCCCTGATGTCGCCGACCAGCGGCAGCTTCTTCTGGTCCAGCAGCTCGGCGACCTTCTCGATCAGCCGCGACTTCTGCACCAGGAAGGGAATCTCGGTGACGACGACGACCCAAGCGCCTCGTGCGCCCTCCTCCTGCTCCCACCGCGCGCGAACGCGGAACGAGCCGCGGCCGGTGGTGTAGGCCTCGGCGATGGCCTGCTTGGAATCGACGCAGATGCCACCGGTCGGGAAATCCGGGCCCTTGACCCACCGCATCAGCGCCTTGGACTTGGCGTCGGGCTTCTCGATCAGATGCAGCGCGGCTTCGCAAAGCTCGGCGGCGTTGTGCGGCGGGATCGAGGTCGCCATGCCGACCGCGATGCCCTGCGCACCGTTGGCGAGCAGGTTCGGGAAGCCGCCGGGCAGCACGACCGGCTCCTTCGACTGGCCGTCGTAATTGGCGCGGAACTCGACGCCGTCCTCGTCGATGCCGTCGAGCAGAAGCCGCGCGACGTCGGTCATGCGCGCTTCGGTGTAGCGGTAGGCGGCGGGATTATCGCCGTCGATATTGCCGAAATTGCCCTGGCCGTCGACCAGCGGGTAGCGCGAGGAGAAGTCCTGCGCGAGGCGCACCATGGCGTCGTAGATCGCCTGGTCGCCGTGCGGATGGAACGAGCCCATCACGTCGCCGACGATTTTGGCGGATTTCTTGAAGGCCGTGCCGGGGTCGAGCCTGAGCAGGCGCATGCCGTAGAGGATGCGTCGGTGAACCGGCTTCAGGCCGTCGCGCGCGTCGGGCAGCGCGCGGTGCATGATGGTGGAGAGCGCATAGGCGAGATAACGCTCCTCGAGCGCTTCACGCAGCGGCACCTCGTGAATTTCGGCCGGTTCTTCCGGCGGAACGATTCGTTTTCCCATGCCGCCCGGTTAAACCGTGGAAGCGAATCGGGCAAGGATGGATTGGTTCCCTGTGGGCGCCTAATGCCCCGCCCAGCCGGCTGTTACGGTCTGGGTCTGGGTCCCACCAGGCGTTTGGGCAGGCGCCGGCACGTTGGTCAGGCACCGCCGGGCGGCCTCGATTTCGGCCTCCGTCGCTCCCTTCGACCGCGCCCATGTCTCTGCGGCCGCAGCAGAATATTTCGCCACATAATACCGGACGACCGTGCAGGACGCCCGGCGAAACACGCCGGGTTGCGGCTCGCCGGCCATTGCATCAGGCGCAAACGTGAGCAGCGCCGCGGACAAGGCGAATCCTCTGATCAACATTTAGGCTGTCCCCGCTATGGAACCTGAGGAAGCGAACTCAACCAGCCCGACTTCGTTCCCCCGGAACCCCTACTCGGAGGCAAAGCAGAGTCCCACTCCGCTCATGGCGCGGGAATCGCCGCCTTCGCCTGCTGCCGGATCAAGGCGTTGATGAAGCCCGCGCGCGCGTCGGAATGGCCCTGCCCGCGCGGCTCCAGCACATGGCGCAGCAGGAACAGGCCGGTGAGCCGAAAACCGTCCTGGAGATCCTGCTCGGTGAGGTCGCTTGCGGTTTCGCCTTGGCGCAGAAACGGCGGCAGGCGCAACAGGCGGTCACGCCACGGCTCGCCAGCGCCGCGCGACACCGCGCCGCCGGATTTCGGCGAGACATAGATCAGGTCCGTGGTCTCGCCGGTCACCGCGCAGTTTTCCAGCGCCAGCCCAAAGCCGAGCTCGGCGAGCATCGCCAGCTCGAAATGGATGAGGTGCACGGCTGCACCACCGATATCCTCGAAATCGTCGAGCGAATGCTCGAGCAGCGCGAAGATCTCCTCATGCGGATCGCGCTCCGGCAAGAGGCGCGCAATCGAGGCGAGATGGGTGACGCCGTAGACGCCATGGGACGAACCCAGCAGCGCCGCCGCGCGCAGCTTAAGCCCTTCGATGGTGTAGGTGCCGAGATGCTCGTCGAGCCGCGCTCGCCATACCGCGCTGACGCTGTTCCCCGGCTGCAGCAAGGGCCGCATCCGCGAGCCGGCGCCGCCGCGGACGAGGCCGAGATGGCGGCCGTGCGCGCGCGTCAACAGCTCGACGATGGCGCTGCTCTCGCCATGCCGCCGCACGCCCAGCACGATGCCTTCGTCGGTCCATTCCATGAAGGAAGTTTAGCGCATTTAAAGCTGCCGTAGGGTGGGCAAAGCGAAGCGTGCCCACCAATTTGATCGACGGCGCGAGATGGTGGGCACGGCGCGCAAGGGCGCGCCTTTGCCCACCCTACGGCACCGCGCGAAACCTCACGCGTTGAACCAGCCCTGCGCGTCGCCGCTGAAGGAGAAATACAGGCCTACCGTCGTCAGCGCGCAGGAAACGATCTCGATGGCGCTGTCGAGCTCCAGGCCCTTCTGGCCGATGATCTGGCCAAGCGAGATCACCGACAGCACGAGCGCCGCCGCCAGCACCCAGCGCGGCCAGTTCTTCCGCTCATGCGCGGCGAGCCTGACGAAGTAGACCAGCAGCAGGATCATGCCGCCGGCGAGCAAGGTCCCCGTCATGATCATCTGCTCGGTCACCTCCGCATTGGGCGTGCGATCCTGCACCGCGACGGACAAGGCATCCAGCATCAACGATGCATAGAGCAGCGCTTCGAAGCGCCGGACATTGCTGGGCACGCTCATCGGATACCGATCTGTTCTTGGTTATTCTCTCGGAAAGTCCAGGCCCATCTCGCGGTAGCGATCGGGATCGTCGCCCCAATTCTCGCGCACTTTGACGAACAGGAACAGGTGCACCGGCACGTCCAGGATCTGCATCAGCTCCTTGCGCGAGTCCGCGCCGATCGACTTGATGGTGGCGCCGCCCTTGCCGAGCACGATCTTGCGCTGGCTCTCGCGCTCGACGAAGATCGTTTGCTCGATCCGCACCGACTTGTCCTTGCGCTCCTCCCACTTGTCGGTCTCGACCGTGGACTGGTAGGGCAATTCCTGGTGCAGCTTCTGATAGATCTTTTCGCGCGTGATCTCGGCCGCCAGCTGCCGCATCGGCGCGTCCGACATCTGGTCCTCGGGATAGAGGAACGGACCCGGCGGCACCATCTCGGACAGCGTCTTGCGGATATCGTCGACGCCGTCGCCCGAGATCGCCGCGATCATGAAGGTCCGCGCGAACTTCATGCGCTCGTTGGCGGCCTGTGCCAGCGCCAGCAATTTCTCGCGCTGGACCAGATCGACCTTGTTGATGACGAGGATCTTCTCGTGATTGACGCTGGCCGCCTTGGTGAGGATCGCCTCGGCTTCCTCGTCGATCCCGGTCTTGGCGTCGAGCAGCACGCAGACGAGATCGGCATCATGCGCCCCGCTCCAGGCGGTCGAGACCATGGCGCGGTCGAGCCGGCGCTTGGGCAGGAAGATGCCGGGCGTGTCGACCAGGATGATCTGCGCGTTGTTCTCGATCACGATGCCGCGGATCAGCGCGCGCGTGGTCTGCACCTTGCGCGAAACGATCGTGACCTTGGCGCCAACCAGCGCGTTGACCAGCGTGGACTTGCCGACGTTCGGCGCGCCGATCAGCGCAACGAAGCCGCAGCGCGTGGCAGTGGGCGCCTCGCCGCTTGTTTCAGCCGTCATTGCCGCCGCCAACGCCTTCACGTTCGATCATCACTGAAGCTGCTACTTTCTCTGCCGCGCGCTTGCTGCCGCCGATGCCCTCGGCCGGCGCGAGCCCCGGCAGGTCCACCGCGACGCGGAATTGCGGATCGTGGTGCGGGCCGGTGCGCTCGACCTCGCGGTAAACCGGCGTTGGCAGCCCTTTGCCCTGCGCCCATTCCTGCAGCACGGTCTTGGGATCGCGCAAGGGACGGCGCGGCTTGTGCATGCGCTCGGTCCAGTTGCGCTTGACGAATTCGGCGGCCGCCGCATGGCCGCCGTCAAGGAAGATGGCGCCGATCACGGCCTCGCAGATGTCGCCGAGGATGGACTTGCGCAGGCGCGCGTCGGCGCTGGAGCCGACCGAGCCGAGCTTGATGTCGTCGAGCAGACCGAGCGACTTGGCGACGTCGGCGCAGCTTTCCTTGCGCACGAGCTCGGCAAGACGCTTGGACAGCTCGCCTTCGTCGGCGTTCGGGAAGGCGTGATAGAGCATGTCGGAGACGACGAGCCCGAGCACGTGGTCGCCGAGGAATTCCAGGCGCTGATAGCTGTCGCCGCGCTTGCGCCCGGACTTCAGCGCCGAGACATGCGTGATCGCCTGCATCAGCATATTCGGGTCAGCGAAGCTGTGGCCGATGCGCGCCTCGAGCGCCGCGTTGGCATCGGTGCCCTTGGCCTTGCTGCTCCGCGTCCGCTTCTTCTTTGCAGGCGTCTTCGCTGCAGCTTCGCTCTCGGGAGCGGCTTGCGCCTCGGTCGGTTGGATCGCGATGTCCTTGGCTTCGTCTTTCATCGGACGATTTTGAAGAACCGATTCCAGCGCACCGCCCACGGCCAGCGCCAGAACATCCAGGCATGCTCGCCTTCGGCGATGGAGAAGAAGATCATCTGGGCGCGGCCGATCAGATTCTCCTGCGGCACATAGCCGACCTGGCCGAGGAAGCGGCTGTCGGTGGAATTGTCGCGGTTGTCGCCCATCATGAAGAAATGGCCGGCCGGCACGGTGTAGACGTTGGTGTTGTCCACGTAACCGTTGTCGGCACAGTCGAGCGTCTCATAGGACACGCCGTTCGGCAGCGTTTCCTTCCAGCGCTTCACGCGGGAGATACTGCCACCTTCCGAGCCGCAGGGCTCCTCGCCGACATATTCACTCATGCGCTGCCGCTCGACCGGCGTGTCGTTGATGTAGAGCAGCCCGTCGCGCATCTGGATGCGGTCGCCTGGAAGGCCGATCACCCGCTTGATGTAATCGGTGGAATCGTCCTTCGGCAGCCGGAACACGACGATGTCGCCGCGGTTCGGATCCGAGCCCCAGATCCGCCCGGAGAACAGCGGCGGCGAGAATGGAATCGAATAGTGGCTGTAGCCGTAGGAATATTTCGAGACGAACAGATAGTCGCCGACCAGCAGCGTCGCCTTCATCGAGCCGGACGGGATATTGAAGGGCTGGAACAGGAACGTGCGGATCACCAGCGCGATCAGGAGAGCGTGGATCACGACCCGGATCGTCTCACCGACGCCGCTCTCAGTTTTCGTTCCTGAAGTCACGCTCATTGCTCTCTCAATTCCGGCCGGCGATCACAGAGCGCCCTCCTCCCGCGAACGGCCCACCGGTTCGCGGCGCAAGGAGATTGTCCTGATTCTGATAGTGAGGGCCAATTCCGGCGTAAAGCCGAATTCGCCCAAGCTGATTTGCGTCCGCGGACTTTTAGACGGTTGTCGGAGGCCACGCAATCAAGGATCGCATCAAAACTGAATAAGGTATTGATTCATAACACAAATCATAAAATCGCCGGGGCCCCCTCAGGGTTTCGGCAGCGGGACGGCCGAAATGATCACGAAGGCCTGCGCCAACGGCCAGTCGTCGGTGATCGACAGGTCGATCCGCGCCTCGAACCCCTCCGGGGTCAGGGTCTGGAGCCGGGCCAGCGCCCCGCCGGTCAGCTGCATGGTCGGCCGCCCGCCCGGCAGGTTGACCACCCCCATGTCGCGCCACCAGACGCCGCGCCGGATCCCGGTGCCGAGCGCCTTGGAGCAGGCCTCCTTGGCGGCGAAGCGCTTGGCGTAGGTCGCCACCACCATCTTCTCGTTCTTGGCCCGCCGCTCCGCCTTGGCCCGCTCGGCCGCGGTGAAGATGCGATCGAGGAAACGCTCGCCGTGGCGCTCGATCACCTTGGCGACGCGGGTGATGTCGATCAGGTCGGAGCCGATGCCGATGATCATGCCCGGCTCCGGCCGCGGTCCATCGCCGCGCGCATGCTGCGCACCGTCTCGGCAAGACCGACGAACAGTGCTTCGCCGATCATGTAGTAGCCGATGTTGAGCTCCATGATCTCTGGAAGGGCGGCAATCGTCTCCGCCGTCGCATAGTCGAGCCCGTGCCCGGCATGAACCTCGAGCCCGGCCGCCTTCGCCAGCTTCACGCCCGCCACGATCCGCTGCCATTCGGCCTCGGCCTTGGCGGTGTGGCCGTCGACGACGGCATCGCACCAGGCGCCGGTGTGGATCTCGATCACAGGCGCACGCAGCCGCGCCGCCATCTCGATCTGGGCGGGATCGGCGGCGATGAACAGGGAGATCCGAATGCCGGCATCGTTCAGTCGCGCGATATAGGGCGCGAGGGCGTTGTGCTGGCCGACCACATCCAGCCCACCTTCAGTGGTCACTTCCTGCCGGCGCTCCGGCACCAGGCACACCGCGTGCGGCTTGGTGGCGAGCGAGATGCGCATCATGTCGTCGGTCGCCGCCATCTCGAAATTGAGCGGCTTGGAGATCTCGGCCTTCAGCCGCGCCATGTCCTCGTCGCGGATGTGGCGGCGATCCTCCCGCAAATGGGCGGTGATGCCGTCGGCGCCGGCTTCGATCGCCAGCAGCGCCGCGCGCACCGGATCGGGATGGCGGCCGCCGCGCGCGTTACGCACGGTTGCGACGTGATCGATATTGACGCCGAGGCGAAGCTTCGAAGCGGGCATTTCAGAACTCACGAAATCGGAGGGACGGACGGCTGCGGAGGACGCCTATCCATTAACACGTTCGACTTTGGCGACGACCGCCTTCGCGCGCAGCTGGGCCAGGATCGCGCTGAGGTGCTTGAGATCGTAGACTTCAAGATCGATCGTCGTCTCCGTGAAGTCAGGCGAGCGGCGCTGCATGCTGATGTTGTCGATATTGCCGTCGTGCTCGGCGATCACGGTCGCGATCTGCGCCAGCGCGCCGGGCTCGTTGACGTTCTCGACCTTGATGCGGGCCGGAAAGCGCTGCGGCGCGGAGTCCTCGATGTCCCAACGGACGTCGAGCCAGCGCTCCGGCTCCTCCTCGAAATCCTTCAGCGCCGGCGCCTGGATCGGGTAGATCGTGATGCCCTCGCCCGGCGTCACGATGCCGACGATGCGATCGCCCGGCACGGCGCCGCCATTCGGTGCGAACTTGATCGGCAGGTCGGAATTGATGCCGCGGATCGGGATCGCGACCGGGCTGCGCGGCGGCTCCGACGACTTCTCCTTGAGCTTGGCGGCAAGCCCCTTCTTCACGCCGTAGCGCGCGATGCGCTCCTCCTTGTAGTCGGGGTACATCGCACGCGCGACGTGGGAGGCCTTGATCTCGCCGCGCCCCACCGCCGCCATGACGTCCTCGATCGAGGTGCGCGCGAGCCGCGGCAGCGCGCCCTTGAGCTTGTCGTCGGCGTATTCGATCTTGGCGCGCTCGAACAGGCGCTCCACGATGCGCCGGCCGAGACCGGCGTATTGATCGCGCACCGCAGTCCGCGTGGCGCGGCGGATCGCAGCGCGCGCCTTGCCGGTGACCGCAAGCGTCTCCCAGGCCGAGGGCGGCGCCGATTGCGCTTCCGAGGTCAGCACCTCGACCTCGTCGCCGTTCTGCAGCTCCGAGGACAGCGGCGCGAACTGGCCGTTGATCTTGCAGCCGACTGCGCTGTTGCCGACGTCAGTGTGCACGGCATAGGCGAAGTCGATCACGTTGGCGTGGCGCGGCAGCGCGATCAGCTTGCCCTTCGGGGTGAAGCAGAACACCTGGTCGTGAAACAGCTCGAGCTTGGTGTGCTCGAGGAATTCCTCCGGATTGGCGCTTTCCGAGAGGATGCCGATGGTGTGGCGCAGCCAGGCGAACGCATTGGATTCGCGCTTGAGGAATTCGGTCGGCGAGCCCACGCCCTCCTTGTAGAACACATGCGCGGCGATGCCGCGCTCGGCGATCTGGTCCATCGCCTCCGTGCGGATCTGCAGCTCGACGCGCTGGTTGCCGGGGCCGATCACCGTGGTGTGGATCGACCGATAATCGTTCTGCTTCGGCGTCGAGATGTAGTCCTTGAAGCGTCCCGGCACGACCGGCCAGGTGGTGTGGACGATCCCGAGCGCGCGATAGCAGGCCTCGATGTCGTTGACGACGAGGCGGAAGCCGAAGATGTCGGACAATTGCTCGAAGCCGACCGACTTGCGCTCCATCTTGGTCCAGATCGAGAACGGCTTCTTGCGGCGGCCATAGACCCGCGCCCCTAAGCCCCGGTGGCGCAGATTGTTGGAGAGCTGGTCCTCGATCTCGCCGATCAGATTGCGGTTGCGCTCGGCGAGCGCGTCGAGGCGCTGCATCACCACCGAATAGGCTTCGGGATCGAGGGTGCGGAAGGACAGATCCTCCAGCTCCTCGCGCATTTCCTGCATGCCCATGCGGCCCGCCAGCGGCGCATAGATGTCGAGCGTCTCCTCGGCGATGCGCCTGCGCGATTCCGTCGGCACGAAATCCAGCGTGCGCATGTTGTGCAGGCGATCGGCGAGCTTGACCAGGAGCACACGGACATCGTCAGCAATGGCCAGCAACAATTTGCGCAGGTTCTCGGCCTGCTTGGCCTCCCGCGACACCAGCTCGAGCCGCTTCAGCTTGGTCAGACCCTCGACCAGCGCGCCGATCTCCGGCCCGAAGATCTGGTCGATCTCGGCCCGCGTCGCTTCGGTGTCCTCGATGGTATCGTGGAGCAGCGCGGCCACGATGGTGGCGTCGTCGAGCTTGAGGTCGGTGAGAATCGCTGCCACTTCGAGCGGGTGCGAGAAATACGGATCGCCCGAGGCGCGGGTCTGCGAGCCGTGCGCCTTCATGGCGTAGACATAGGCGCGGTTCAGCAGGTCTTCGTTGGTGTTGGGATTGTAGGACCTGACGCGCTCGACGAGGTCATATTGACGCATCATGCGCGCGCGCGGCTTGGCCGGGCGCGCGACCGGCGCAGTCGGGGCCACGGCAACCGATTCGGTTGCGGCCTGCATCTGCGTGGATCTGCGGCGCCGATATACCATCCCGTCCTGCCTTCAAACGAGCCCGAGCCGGCCCGCTGTATACATCTTAGCTCCGATCGCGCTTGTGTCCGATCAATTCAGTGACAGGACGCATCGCCAACTACAACGCATGGTAACCACGAAAACGTCAACAAAAGCAAAGGCCCGAACACCGGTTCGGGCCTTTGATAAAATCACAAGAAATCGACGATCGCGACGGACGATTTACTCGTCTTCCTCGGGCTGCTCCTCGGGCGGCGCGAGGCCTTCGAGACCCTTCAGGAGCTCCTCTTCGGTCATGCGCTCGACGGCGACTTCGGTATCGTCCGCATCGACGCTCGCGCCCGCGGAACCGATCAGCGGCACAGTATCCGGCTCGGGCTCGTCGACCTCGACGAACTTCTGGAGCGAGTGCACCAGCTCCTCGCGCAGGTCCTCGGGCGAAATGGTCGTGTCAGCAATTTCGCGCAAAGACACAACAGGGTTCTTGTCGTTATCGCGGTCAACCGTTAGTTGTGAGCCGGACGAAATCATGCGGGCACGGTGGGCGGCCAGCAGGACCAGGTCAAACCGGTTGTCGACCTTGTCGATACAATCTTCTACGGTGACGCGAGCCATGGACTGTCGCTCCGTTGTGGGTGGGACGAAATATGTGGATGATTGGGGCTAGTTATAGGGGCTGGGGCCGTTTCGCAAGGCCAATTTGTGATTTGGCCTCGCCAAACGGCTCTGCTACCCCCACATTGGGGCTGGGATGGGCGGTTACCCGGGCTGCCATCGAGGGCGGCGCCGGGTCTATGAAAGTCCGCCATAACTATACCTTGTTTGCCCCGACTTCTCCGGATTTGCGGCTTCGACGGATTTCGGCGGCACCCTAGAACTGCGCGGCCTGCTGCCGCCGCGCCAACAATAAACGATCAATCACGAACACTACGCGAGCAAACTGAATGTCACCTTCCTCCACCGACAAGATCGCGCTCTTCATCGACGGAGCCAATCTCTACGCGACGGCGAAAACTCTGGGCTTCGACATCGACTACAAGCGCCTGCTGAAGGAGTTTCAGAGCCGCGGAACGTTGCTTCGGGCGTTCTACTACACCGCCATCATCGAGGATCAGGAATACTCCTCGATCCGCCCGCTGATCGACTGGCTGGATTACAACGGCTACACCGTCGTCACCAAGGCGACCAAGGAGTTCATCGACGCCTCCGGCCGCCGCAAGGTCAAGGGCAACATGGACATCGAGCTCGCCGTGGACGCCATGGAGCTTGCCGAGCACATCGACCAGATGGTGCTGTTCTCCGGTGACGGTGACTTCCGCTCCCTGGTCGAGGCCGTGCAGCGCCGCGGCGTTCGGGTCACGGTGATCTCCACCATCGCCAGCCAGCCGCCGATGATCGCCGACGAGCTGCGCCGCCAGGCCGACGTCTTCACCGACCTCGTCGAGCTGCAATCCAAGCTCGGCCGCGATCCCTCCGAACGCCCCGCCCCGCGCGACCGCGGTGATCGCGAGGCCCGCCACCACGCCCCGCAATTCCTCCAGCGCGCAACCACGATGGCGCCGAGGGGCGATGACGACTTCGAGGAGTGAGGCGGCCCGGTCAAGCCGCCAGCCTCCCACCCTCGTTCCCGACCGCAATTGTCCGCTCTGTCCGCGCTTGGTCGCCTTTCGCGAGGCGAACCGGGCGCGTGAGCCGTTGTGGCACAATGCGCCGGTTGCGCCCTTCGGCGACATCAAGGCCCGCCTGTTGATCGTCGGCCTCGCGCCGGGGATGCAGGGCGCCAACCGCACAGGACGGCCGTTCACCGGCGATTACGCCGGTGACCTGCTCTACGCCACCCTGCTCGAATATGGATTTGCCAAGGGCACCTATCAGGCGCGTCCCGATGACGGCCTGAAGCTGGTCGACTGCCGGATCGCCAATGCCGTGCATTGCGTTCCGCCACAGAACAAGCCGCTGCCCGTCGAGATCAACACCTGCCGCCAGTTCCTCGTGGCGAATCTCGAGACGATGCCGAAGCTGCGCGCGATCATCGCGCTCGGGCGGATTGCGCACGACAGCGTGCTCAAGCCGCTGAACCTGAAGGCCTCGCAGGCCCCCTTCGGCCACGGCGCCGTGCATCAGGCCGGCGCGTTCAGGCTCTACGACAGCTATCATTGCTCGCGCTACAACACGAACACCGGCGTGCTGACGCCGGACATGTTCCGGTCGGTGTTCGCGAAGGTGAAGGCGGATCTCGATTAGCGCCCTGGTTCAGGCCTTGGCCGGATTGGCCTTCAGCCAGTCCAGGACGTCGCCGGCGTTCCGGTCGGGCGGAAACACCGGGTAGAACACATGCGTGATCCTGGCGTCGTCGATGATCAGCGCAAGACGCTTGATCAGCGTCAGGCCCGCGACCTCCATCGTCGGCAGATTGAGCGCGCGCGTCAGCGCCAGCTTCTCGTCCGACAGCACGGGGAACGGCAGATGCAGCCGTGACGCCATCTCGGTCTGGTACTCGTTGCTCTGGGTCGAGAGGCCGAACACGTGGGAGGCGCCGGCGCCCTTCAGCTCGGCGAACAGATCGCGAAACGCGCAAGTCTGCGGCGTGCACCCGCGTGCACCCGGGATCATGTCCCAATCGTCGACCAAGGAAATCTTGCCGGGTTCGCCGGTGCGGGGATAAGCGAACACCACGGTCCGGCCGCGCAGCGCCGACAGCGTCACCGAGGTGTCGTTGGTCGCGAGCAGGCCGATTGGCGGCAGCGTCATGCCGGTCAGATGCGCGGCGGCGCCGTCGTCTTCAGGTGCGGGAATCTGGCTCCAATCGACCTCGAGCAGGTTCCGTTGATTCATCTCGCTATCCCCTCGCCCGCATCAGGCGGCCCTTCTCCCGGCTCCAGTCGCGCTTCTTCTCGGTCTCGCGCTTGTCGTGCAGCTTCTTGCCTTTTGCAACCGCCAGCTGCAACTTGGCGCGCCCACGCTCATTGAAATAGAGCTTGAGCGGGATCAGCGTCATGCCCTCGCGGTCGACGGCGCCCATCAGCTTGTTGATCTGCCGGCGATGCAGCAGCAGCTTTCGCGGCCGCTTCGGCTCGTGATTGAAGCGGTTTCCTTGCAGATATTCGGGAATGGTGGCGTTGATCAGCCAGATCTCGCCATCCTTGGAATCGGCATAGGACTCCGCGATCGTGCTCTTGCCGTTGCGGATCGACTTGACCTCGGTGCCGGTCAGCGCAATCCCCGCCTCGATCGTATCCTCGATCGCATAGTTGAAGCGGGCCTTGCGATTTTCCGCCATGACCTTGATCGGACGTTCGTTCTTTTCAGCCATGGCGACGAAACCTGAGCGCGATGCGCAGCGATGCTAACAGTTTGGATGAAGCGCGCGCGTCACTTCTTGAGGAGATCGCGGATCTCGGTCAGCAGCACGACCTCCTCCGACGGCTTCGACGGCTCCGCGGGCTTGGTCTCTTCCTTCCGCTTCAGCGTGTTCATGGCGCGGATCACCAGGAACAGCACGAAGGCGACGATGATGAAGTTGATCGTCAGCGTCAGGAAGCTACCGTAAGCAAGTACGGCGCCTTGCTTTTTCGCATCCGCTAAGTTGGTGGCGGTCACCGACTTCGACAAGGGGGCGAAGTAGTTCGAGAAGTCGAGGCCGCCGGTCGCAGCGCCGATGATCGGCATGATGATGTCACCGACAAGCGAGGTGACGATGGCGCCGAAGGCCGCGCCGATGATGACGCCGACCGCGAGATCGACGACGTTGCCCTTCATGGCGAACTCACGGAACTCCGTGAGCATCCGCCTGCCCTTTTCGTCGACGCTCATGAACGGCCTCCCCGATAGGTCAACCCATCAGTTGATCAGGCCAGCGTGCACCATGGCGCTGCGCACGGCAACGCGGGTCGGCTCGGAGACCGGCACCATCGGCAGCCGCAGCGTCTCGTCGAGCTTGCCGAGCAGCGACATCGCGTACTTGATCGGCGCCGGGTTGCTCTCGATGAAGAGGTTGTTGTGCAGCGGCATCAGCTTGTCGTGGATCTTCAGCGCGGTGGCATGGTCGCCCTTGGCCCAGGCGGCCTGGAACTCCGAGCACAGGCGCGGCGCGACGTTCGAGGTCACCGAGATGCAGCCGTGGCCGCCATGCGCCATGTAGCCGATGATGGTCGCGTCCTCGCCCGAGAGCTGGTTGAAATCCTCGCCCATCGCCGCACGCTGCTGCGACACGCGCACCATGCTGGCGGTGGCGTCCTTCACGCCGGCGATGTTCTTCAGCTCCCACAGCCGCTTCATGGTGTCGACCGACATGTCGATTACCGAGCGCGGCGGGATGTTGTAGATGATGATCGGAATGCCGATTGCATCGTTGATCGCCTTGAAGTGCTGGTACATGCCTTCCTGGGTCGGCTTGTTGTAGTACGGCGTCACCACCAGCACGGCGTCCGCGCCGGCCTTCTCGGCGTGCTGGGCGAGCTCGATCGCCTCCTTGGTCGAGTTGGAGCCTGCGCCCGCGATCACAGGCACGCGGCCCTTGGCTTCAGCGATGCACCATTCGACTACCTTCTTGTGCTCGTCATGGCTGAGCGTCGGGCTCTCGCCGGTGGTGCCGACCGGCACCAGGCCGTTGGTGCCCTCCGAAATCTGCCAGTTGACCAGGGATCGGAATGCCGCCTCGTCCAGCGAGCCGTTCTTGAACGGCGTGACCAAGGCGGTGAACGACCCCCGGAATTTCGTCTTGGCTGCCATGGACTTCCTCCGTACGCGGCTATCTCTTGAGCAAGCTCCTTTCATATCGGGTCTATCCCGCCGGTAAAAGGGCTGCAGCCCGGTGACGCACCGTTTAGGCCGCGATTTTGCCGCGGTAGTGGTGCAAATCGGCCCGCGGTAAGCGGCTGTTGGTATTTTGTCCGCATATTCAATCAAATACAGCTAGATCTTGAGCCACTTGACTGATTCGGGGCGACCAAACCCGTGACCTCATTCCCTCGTGCCGCCTGGCGATCCACCGGTCTCATCGTGTGCCTGATGGCAGGGCTATCGGTCGGCTGCGCCGCCCTGGCCAAGTCCAATGAGACGACGGCGGAAGCTGGCAAGGACACCGCGAAGCCAGCCGCCAAGGACACTGCCAAGGACAGCGCGAAGGGCTCGTCCAAGGGAACCGGCAAGGAAACTTCGAAGGACGCGGCCAAAGGAGCAAGCCAGGGAGCAAACAAAGGCGCAAGCAAGGGTGCAGCTCCTGCCCCGGCCAAGGACGCTGCGAAGAAACCGGCCAAGGAGGCAGGCAAGGACACCGGCAAGAGCGCCGGAAAAGAGCCCGCCAAGGACAAGCCCAAGCCCGCCGCAGCGGCACCTGCGCCGAAATCTCATCCGGCCGCCAGCGGTTCGCCGCCGAAAACGGCTCCCGCGCCGGCCGCGACGGCTACCGTCAGGCCTTCCGCCCCCGTCGCCAGACCGGCCGCAGCGCCGGTGCTGGCCCCGGCGACGCGCCAGCATGCCGCGCCGCGCAAGCCGGTCATACCCGCCGCGGTCGCTGCGACGTCGTCGACGCCCCAGGGCGACAAGGACGCCCTCGAGAGCGTCATCGAGCTCGTGCGCAAGCGCAAGGCGGGTGAGGCCAGCAACGTCGCAGCGGGCATCTCGGATCCGGTCGCGCGAAAACTCGCGGAATGGATCATCCTGCGCAGCGAGGACAATGGCGCGACCGTGGAGCGCTACCGCGCCTTCCTCTCCGCCAATCCGAGCTGGCCGTCGCAGACCTTCCTGCGCCGACGCCTCGAGGCCGCGATGTGGGACGACAGGCGCGACGATTCCGTGGCGTGGTCGTGGTTCGAGAACGAATCTCCGATCTCCGCCAAGGGCCGCTTCACGCTCGCCAAGGCGATGCTGGCGCGCGGCGACCGCGCCAATGCCGAGCGGCTGGTGCGCGAGGCCTGGCGCAGCGATCCGATGTCCGAGGATACCGAGAACAACGCGCTCGACCAGTTCGGCGCCCTGCTGACGCCGGGCGACCAGAAGGCGCGGATGGACACCCTGCTCTATGGCAGCGAGAACGAGGCGGCGCTGCGCGCCGCAAAGCGCCTGGGCGCCGGCTATGTCGCACTCGCCAAGGCCCGCATCGCCGCCGTCAAGAAGGCGCCGAACGCGCGCGCGCTGCTCGACGCCGTGCCGCGCGAGCTGCACAACGACCCCGGCTTCACCTTCAGCAAGATCCAGCTGCTGCGCCGCGAGGAGAAATTCGCCGAAGCAGCCCAGCTCATGCTGTCGGCGCCGAAGGATCCGAACCGGCTCCACAATCTCGACGAATGGTGGATCGAGCGGCGTCTTTTGGCGCGCAAGATGATCGACACCGAGGAATTCCGCAGCGCCTATCTGATCGCGCGCGACGCCGCACTGCCCTCGCGCGACATCTACAAGACCGAGCAGGAATTCACGGCCGGGTGGATCGCGCTGCGCTTCCTCAACGACCCCGCGGCCGCCACCCAGCATTTCGCCCGCATCGGCGTCGGCAGCGTCAATCCGACCGCGCTGGCGCGTGCCGGCTATTGGCAGGGCCGCGCCGCGGAAGCGGCGGGGCGCCAGCAGGAGGCGCGCAACGCCTATGCCCGCGCCGCCGAACAGTCGACCAGCTATTACGGCCAGCTCGCCCGGGCCAAGCTCAGCCTGCCGCAGATCGAGCTCAACAGCCAGCCGCGCGGCCGCGGCGCCGAACGGCTGGAGATCGTGCGCGCAGCGCACCTGCTCTACGAGCTCGACGAGCGCGAGATGGCGATACCGCTGCTGGCCGACATGGGCGAGAACGGCGATCCCGAAGCGCTCGCCGGCCTCGGCGAGCTGACCCAGCGCTACAACGATGCGCGCGGCATGCTGCTGCTCGGCAAGGCCGCGCTCAATCGCGGCCTGCCGTTCGACTTCTATGCCTATCCCGTCAACGGCATTCCGCAGTTCACGCCGATCGGTCCCGAAGTCGAGCGCAGCATCGTCTATGCGATCGCGCGGCAGGAGAGCGCATTCAATCCGTCAGTGGTCTCGCCGGCCCAGGCCTACGGCCTGATGCAGGTGACGCCCGACGCCGCGCGCTATGTCTGCAAGCGCCACGGCGCGACCTACGATCTGGGACGGCTGAAGAACGATTCGGTCTACAACGCCACGCTCGGCTCGGCCGAGCTCGGCGGACTGCTCGAGGATTATCGCGGCTCCTACATCATGACCTTCGCCGCCTACAATGCCGGCCGCGGCAGCGTGAAGAAGTGGGTCGAGCGCTACGGCGATCCGCGCGATCCCAAGGTCGATGCGGTCGACTGGGTCGAGCTGATTCCGTTCTCCGAGACGCGCAACTACGTGCAGCGGATCATGGAGAACCTGCAAGTCTACCGTGCCCGCTTCGGCGGCGGCACGCGGCTGCAGATCGAGGCCGATCTGCGCCGCGGCGCCGGCAGCGTGGAATAGCGATCCGCTCTTTCGATTCAGCCGCGAGCATGGGTGGCAAGCGCCGCCGTTGCCTCGCGTGCAGATGAAGGCGCCTGTCGCCACCGCTGCAAAGGCAGATCAGCGAGGCGTCGCACGGCCCCACGCCGGCCAACGACAATCCTCCCCCAGCGCGCCACTGTCAGAGATGGGAAGCGCGGAGCTCCCCTCTCCCAACCAGAGCAATCGCAATTGGGAGCGACTTCTGTGTGGCCATCCTTCGAGACGCCCGCCATTGGCCGGCTCTCAGGATGACGGAGTGTGCGGCGGCAGACTTGACGGGCATCGACACTGCTTGGCTGCTAGGAGATCGCCACCGGGTCCGCGCAAAGCGCGGCCCGATGACAGGCTTCTCGAATGACACGGCGCGCGCTCAGCTTGCGGAAAATGCCCTGTGCGATCGCCCTGTTCTGGCGATGCGCCAAACTTGGCCCATTGCGCCAAGCGAGAAGGCAAGCTTCGTGGCAAAAGAAAAGCCCCGGCGGTTTCCCGCCGGGGCTCTCTGTCAGGTCGTTAGACCGAACTTACCAGTTGCGCTGAGCGCGGAGGAGCAGGGTGATGGTGTCCTGATCCTTGAGCTCGTACACGGCAGCCGGCTTGGCCGTCGTGCCGGCACCAGCGTAACCAACCGTACCGGAGTACTTCTGGTCGAGATGGGTCCAGTTCAGGTCAGCCGAGAACGTGAGGTTCTTGACGGGGGTCCAGCGGGTGATGACACCGACCTGCGCAACGGCGAAGTCAGGATTACAACCCGTCACACCGACCAGGCCACCGAACACGCCGCCTGCACCGCCAGCGCCGCAAAGCGTGGTCTTGGCGAGCGAGCCGAACTGCGCCTGAGCGTAGGCACCGTACAGCGCGGTGTTCCAGTAGGGATCCCAGTTATGGGTGTAAGCGCCGCGGAAGCCCCAGGTCTTGACGGTTTCCTGCGAGCTGCCGGTCACGAACACGGTGTCCGGAGCGATGGCGAAGCCGACGCTCTGGTAAGCAACACCCGAGCTGCCGAACATCGAGTAGCTGCCGCCCGCGAGGTTCTGGAAGTTGTAGCGGGACGCGCCGTCGGTGTAGACGCCCGAAATGTTGATCACGTCACCCGCACCAGTCGGGATGTTCTTGATCGACAGAGCGAGCTGAACAGCCCAACCCCACTTGTCGTCGGGGTGGCCAGTCGGCTCGGTGGCGCCGTAGTAGGCAACGTGATTGTCGTGAGCGGCGACCGACGCCTGGAACAGACCCCAAGCCTGGTCGACACGAACCATACCGACGAGGTTCGGCGAGCGCGAACCGCCGATGGCGTTCGAGCCATACGAACCGCCGATCATGCCAGCCGCCGAAGCGCCGGTCATGTTGAGGTTGCCGGCCTGGTAGTAAGCCGTCGCGTCTTCCGCCGAGAACGACGCCGTCACGCCCTGGCCGAAGTCAGCGGTGTAGGTGAACTGGTTGACACCAGTGACCGTGCCGGAACCGCCGACGAGGCTGTCGAAGTTGTTGCCGGGATAGTTGGTCCAGGGCGCGTCGAACTGCGACACGGCCTTACCCATGGTGAAGCCAGCGAACTGGATGAAGGCGTAGTACACGCCGAGCGAACCGCCCGAGGTGTTGCCGTCGGTGCCGTTGATCGACGAACCAACGAGCGCCGGGGTGGCGCCGGAGGTGTTGAGCGCCAGCGTGCCGCTGTAGGCGGTCGTGCCGGTCGCGCTGCCGGTGCCGGCGTAGTTGCCGGTGGTCCAGGAGAACACGCCGTCGAAGAAGGTACGGACGACGCCGTACTCGGTCGCGGTGCGCGTGTCGATGTTGAGATCTTCACGAGCGCGCATGGTGTAGTAGTTCGTCAGACGGTTACGCGCGCCGTTGTTCGACGTGAGCTGACCGCTGAAGCTCGAGTTGGTGTTCAGCGCGACTTCAGCGCGCAGATAACCACCCAGCTTGATGCAGGTGTCGGTGCCCGGGATGTAGTAGAAGCCCGCGCCGTACAGCGAGCAGATCTTCACGTATTCGACCGCCTTGGCCTTCACGGGCAGATCGGCTGCTTGAGCTCCGCCCACGGCGATCAGACCCGCCGCTGAGCCGAGCAAAAGGCTCTTAACCAACTTCATGTTAAACCTCCAAGTTGCTCTTCAGGGAAGGTCACTGACCGGACGGCCAATTCCCCAACCCCCTCTAAATCACCGCTCCGGGCTCCTTCGCGTCTTCGGACACACCCGCATGAACGCGAGGGACTTAAGCGAAATGACCTAAACGGGACGACCTCGGGATGCCCCCCTCCGTCGCTCAGTCACAATTACCGAACGTCCTTGCACACACAACAAGAGAACGCTTGGAAACGGGCCTATGAAGCTTGTTTTCCGACGGGTGTTGCACAAATAACACGCAGATGTGATCGAAGCGCCCTCGCAACCAATTGTTTTCATTGACGTTTTAGAGACGGCTCCTCCTGCCATCAAAGTTCCCCACTTAAGGCACGGCAAGCGAGATCTCGGCCTGGAGGGGCTTTGACGCACTCGAATCGTGGAATCGCAGGGAGACTCAAGGAGAACGCATCGCCCTGCTCCGCACCTCCCAACCTGATGCAGGCACGGCTTTAAGGGGTGGACGAGCACCCTTTGTGGATAGCGACCGTTATTGGGCCGGTTGGCGGATGACACGAATCGAACCTTCAGCCGCCCGCTCCCCGCGCCGCATTAATTTTTCCAGTAAATTCAGCCTCTTACGCGAGCAAAGACGTTCTCATAGGCAAAAACCATCTTCGAGATGCGCCGGACGCTCCAACTCTGTGCCCCATTCTCGCAACGTTATGGTCACGCCCCGGGAGCAAAGTGCTTTGTCGCGAAAATCGCTGGGAATATTCGAGCGAAAACACACGCTTCCAAATTGACCCGCCCAAGCAATTAGATGCATAAGGCTCGCACCGGAGAGGTGGCCGAGTGGCTGAAGGCAACGCTTTGCTAAAGCGTCATACGGTCTCAAGCTGTATCGAGGGTTCGAATCCCTCCCTCTCCGCCACCCAGCGGCAGAATCAATCCAGGTCTGGGCGTTCTTTCAGCCGAAAGCGCTCGTGTGACCGGCGCGAAAGCCCGGCGCAAGGATCGGCGCGGCCGTTCAGCTCGATTCGCACCATCTTATATGTGTGGCTATGTGTGTGGTCCGTGCCTAGCGCTGGAACCGCCAGATCCGCCAATGCGAGGGCGAAATCAGCACCGCCTCGCCGGCCCAGACGTTGTACCAGACGCCGGACCTGCGCCGGCACGGAAACGACCAGGGCAGAATCCCAGTCTTGTGCGGACGTCCGAGTTCCAGATCGAACTCATCGGGAGCGATCTGAATCGGCAGCCATCGTCCATTGGTATCGGGCTCGCTCATGCCGCACGGGTCTTATGTGGCGGCACGACGAAGAAACTTGATTCAGCGCAACCAGGCCCACCCGTGCGAACACGGGTGCGGATGCGATTCTCGGTTCAGTGCGTGGAGACCCACGCCCTCGCCTCGCGCTGTGCGGCCGAGATCTCGGCATCCGACATCTGCCCGGCGACTTCCTGGCGCAGCGTCACGGCGTCCTTGCGGCCCTTCAGGGCGGCGAGGTTGAACCATTTGTGCGCGGCGACGAGATCGACGAGCCCGGAACGGCCGCTCGCCCAATAGATCCCGCGCTCGAACAGCACGTCCGACAGCGCGGTCGCGTCGATCGGCGTTGCCGTCTCCAGATCGAAAGTACCCTGAAACATAACGCATCCCCTTTTTTTCTTGTGCCTTGCTCCCCCGAGCGCGGCTCCCGTCCAACTCTGATGTGCATGACCCTTGCTGGGACCGCGCACTGTTCAACTCATCCCTTGGGCTTCTTGCCCAACGCCGTTTGCCGGCTTGTTGGAGGCGATGATGGCGGGCAAATTTGAATGGCAGTTTAAGTATCGCGATGAAGCAGACGTAAACGCGAGCGCGCGGCGCCGGCGCGCAGAATTCAAGAAATCGCTGATTTGCAGGCACTTCTGCGTTTCGTCAGATTTGGTTTACCCTGGGATTTTGGGACATCGATAACCATCGCGCGCGGTGGACGCATCCTGCGGCGTCCCCACTCGCGATCGTCGCCCGCGCCCCGGCTATCGCCAAGGCTTCGCCTGGCCCCGTCGTCCTTGAGCGCCGAAGCTTCGGCGAAGGCGGCAGAAGGGTGACCGGCACTCCAGAGATGGCAATGTCGCACGAGAAGCCCGGCGTACTGGATCGCCCGGCCGGAGCGCGGCGATGACACCGCGAATGGCGAAAGCGGCGTGCGAGCGCGCAATCAGGCTGCAGCCCTCGCCTGCCCAAGGTGGAGCGGCCAGCGCAACGATGACGCCGTGGTCAGATCAGCAATGTGGGGAAAAGGAAATGCCGGCAATACCCCGGCCTCAGGAGAACGAGGGCGTCGGCGAACACGTCAGGACCAGATTCCACTTTGACCGCGAGGCCACTCGTGAAATTGCAGAACCGGAGAACCGGCCCCGCACCGAACGAAGAAAACTAGTTTCTTCTGCCGGACCGCAAAGAGAACGGTCCGACCGTTGACCTGATGTCTCGCCGACACCCTCTATCGTCGACCAGAACCTCTAGGAGGCGCTGATGACGTGCCGGCTGCTGGAGCCGGCAACTTCAGAAGCGAAGTTACTTCTTCTTCTTCGCGACCTTGCGGGTCTTCTTCGCAGTCTTCTTCACTGCGCTCTTCGCCTTCTTCGCCTTCTTCGCTTTCTTGGCCATGTTGCCCTCCGATGTGTGAGATGGCTTTAATCGCTGCGTGCAGTCGGGGATCGAATGCACACTCATCCCGAATACACCAACACAACGAAAAAAACAGCGTCTCGCTTAAAGAAGTGTTGACGACGCAACGCGCGTGCGCTTGGCGAACGCGATGCAAGCGCACCGAACGACACGTGCGAGCGACCGCACAGCGTGCGCGCAGCATCGACGTTCGCGGCGGATGCGATTGCAGAAAAACACTATGCAGCAAGTATTTTTCTTTGCGTGCGCATCGCGCGCGATCAACGCGATGATGCGCATCGCCGATCCCGCGATCACCTCGCAAGGGCGCTTCGCGGACTCTGAGTCGCGATTTTTGGCAACGAAAATATTTTCATGCTTAACGGCGCGAACGCTCGCCGGAGCGTGTGCGAGCCGCCGTTTTGCGCGAATCGCGTGACGGCGATTCGGCCGTTGCATCGCGTCTGGTCGGGATGAAGTTTACCGCCGAGGGTGCGCGCGAGCGTCGCATCGAGAACCGACAGCGAGGTGACGGAGCGTGTCCGTCACCTCGTTCGAACGCGCGAGGTTAGAGGCCGAGCTTCGACTTGAGCACGTCGTTGACGCTCTGCGGGTTGGCCTTGCCGCCGGACGCCTTCATCACCTGACCGACGAACCAGCCGAGCGACTGCGGCTTGTCCTTGACCTGCGCGGCCTTGTCGGGATTGGCCGCGATGATGTCGTCGACAACCTTTTCGATCGCCGAAAGATCCGTGACCTGCTTCATGCCGCGGCTTTCCACCAGCGCGCGGGGATCGCCGCCCTCCTGCCAGACGATCTCGAACAGATCCTTGGCGATCTTGCCCGAGATCGTGCCCTCTCCGATCAGGTCGATGATGCCCGAGAGCTGCTCGGCGCTGACCGGAGAGCCCGTAATATCCCGGCCTTCCTTGTTGAGACGGCCGAACAGTTCGTTGATCACCCAGTTCGCCGCCATCTTGCCGTCGCGCGCGCGGTTGCCGAGCTTGTCGAGCACGGTCTCGTAGAACACCGCGCTCTCGCGCTCGGCGACCAGCACGCTCGCGTCATAGGGCGACAGGCCGAGATCGGCGACGAAGCGCGTCTTCTTCTGGTCCGGCAGCTCCGGCAGCTTCGCCTTCAGCTCGTCGACGAATTCCTGGCTGAACTCCAGCGGCAGCAGGTCGGGATCGGGGAAGTAGCGATAGTCATGCGCCTCTTCCTTGGACCGCATCGAGCGGGTCTCGCCCTTGTTGGGATCGAACCGACGCGTCTCCTGCTCGATCTGACCGCCGTCCTCCAGGATCTCGATCTGGCGCCGCGCTTCATACTCGATCGCCTGGCCGATGAAGGTGATCGAGTTCATGTTCTTGATTTCGCAGCGGGTGCCGAGCGGCCCACCGGGCTTGCGCACGGAGACGTTGACGTCGGCGCGCAGGCTTCCCTTCTCCATGTCACCGTCACAGGTGCCGAGGTAGCGCATGATCGAGCGTAGCTTGGTCACATAGGCCTTGGCCTGCTCGGCGTCGCGGATGTCCGGTTTCGAGACAATCTCCATCAGCGCCACGCCACAGCGGTTGAAATCGATGTAGGACAGCGACGGAGACCGGTCGTGCAGCATTTTGCCGGGATCCTGCTCCAGATGCAGCCGCTCGATGCCGATGGAGACACTGCGGCCGCCGTCGAGATCGACAATCACCTCGCCCTCGCCCACGACAGGCGACTTGTACTGGCTGATCTGGTAGCCCTGCGGCAGGTCGGGATAGAAGTAGTTCTTCCGGTCGAACACCGAACGCAGATTGATCTGCGCGTTGAGACCGAGCCCGGTCCGGACAGCCTGCCTGACGCATTCCTCGTTGATGACGGGCAGCATGCCCGGCATCGCGGCATCGACCAGCGACACCTGCGTGTTCGGCTCGCCGCCGAACGCGGTCGAGGCGCCCGAGAACAGCTTTGAGTTCGACGTCACCTGGGCGTGAATCTCCATGCCGATGACCACCTCCCAATCACCGGTGGCGCCCTTGAGAAGCTTGTGCGTGGCCGTGCTCATGTCGTGCTCCCGAGCAGCGTGACAGCGATCCGCTCCCACTCCGCTTCCAATGAATCCTTTGCCGCGGGCTGGCCGGCCTGGCGGTACCAGTAGCCGGCATTGCCGAGATCGCCCTCGACGCGGTGCAGATAGGCGTGCACCCAGGCCGCGTCACGGCCGTTGTCGTCCTGGACGATCCTGTGCGCCTGATCCCAATCGCCCTTCGCGGCCCACCACAGGCCGGCGAGCGGCGCGCTCAGGTGTGGCGCGGGCGCCGCGCCGTCGAGGCTCGCGATGAACGCCGCGGCATTCACCACCACCTCGCGGGCGTGAAGCGGCCGGCCGCCTGCTCAATCACCTCGCCGAGCGAGAACAGCGTCTCCTCCTCGAACGGACGGCCGATCAGCTGCAGGCCGAGCGGCAGGCCTTGCGCGTCCTTGCCGGCGGGCACCGCGATGCCGGGCAGGCCCGCCATGTTCACGGTCACCGTGAAGATGTCGTTGAGATACATCTCGACCGGATCCGCGCCGCCCTTCTCGCCGATGCCGAAGGCCGCCGACGGCGTCGCCGGCGTCAGGATCGCGTCGACGCCCCGCGCGAAGCAATCCTCGAAATCCTTCTTGATCAGCGTGCGCACCTTTTGCGCGCGCAGATAATAGGCGTCGTAGTAGCCGGCCGAGAGCACATAGGTGCCGATCATGACGCGGCGGCGAACCTCTGCGCCGAAACCTTCGGCGCGGGTGTTCTCGTAGAGCTCGACGATGTTCTTGGCCTGCTCGCGCAGGCCATAGCGGACCCCGTCATAGCGCGCGAGGTTGGAGGATGCCTCCGCCGGCGCCACGATGTAATAGGCCGGCAGCGCGTATTTGGTGTGCGGCAGCGACACCTCGACCAGTTCGGCGCCGGCCGCCTTCAGCCAGGCCGCGCCTTCGCTCCAGAGTTTCTCGATCTCGGCCGGCATGCCGTCGAGACGATACTCCTTGGGGATGCCGATCTTCATGCCCTTCACGGACTTGCCGATCGCGGCCTCGTAATCCGGCACGGCGATGTCGACCGAGGTCGTGTCCTTGGGGTCATGGCCGGCCATCGAGCGCAGCAGCATCGCGGCATCGCGCACGCTGCGCGCGATCGGGCCTGCCTGGTCGAGCGAAGAGGCAAAGGCGACAATGCCCCAGCGCGAGCAGCGGCCATAGGTCGGCTTGATGCCGACGGTCGCGGTGAACGCCGCCGGCTGGCGGATCGAGCCGCCGGTGTCGGTCGCGGTGGCGCCCATGCACAGCAGTGCCGCCACGGCCGAGGCCGAGCCGCCGGACGAGCCGCCGGGCACCAGCGTGGTGTTGCTGCCCTCGCGCCGCCAGGGATTGCCGACGGGACCGAAGCACGAGGTCTCGTTCGCCGAGCCCATCGCGAACTCGTCATTGTTGAGCTTGCCGAGCATCACCGCACCGTCGCGCCAGAGCTGCGAGGTGATGGTGGACTCGTAGGTCGGCACGAAATTGCCGAGGATCTTCGAGCATGCCGTGGTGCGCACGCCCTTGGTCGCGAACAAATCCTTGATGCCGAGCGGAATGCCGGCGAGCGGGCCGGCATCGCCCTTGGCGATCTTCTCGTCCACGGCCTTGGCCATGTCGCGGGCCTGCTCCGGCGTCTCCATCACGAAGGCGTTGAGCACGCGCGCGGCCTCGATCGCGCTCAGATGCGCGTCGGTCAGCTCGAGGGACGTGAAAGTCTTGTCGGCGAGACCCTTGCGGGCCTCGGCGAGCGTCAGCGATGTCAAATCGGTCATTTATTGATCGGGCTGCAGAAGAACGGAGACAGGGTCTTGTCGTTGGCCGGGTCGTCTTTCTTGGCGGCCGCATTGGCGGCGGCCTCGATCTCGTCGAGCACGGCATTGACGGCGACGTTGGGATCGGCAGCCTTGCCCTGCCGCTCCATCTTGTCGAGATAGTTCATGTAGGCCTGATAGGCCTTCTCATCGTCGCAAAGCAGGCACATCGGATCTAACCTGTTTATTCAACGACCTTGGGCACCACGAAGAAGTGACCTTCGGTCGCGGGCGCGTTGGCAACGATATCGTCGGCGATCTCGCCGTCATCGACCACGTCCTGCCGCTTCTTCATCTGCATCGGGGTGACCGAGGTCATGGGCTCCACGCCCTCGACATTGACCTCCGAGAGCTGCTCGACAAAGGCGAGCATGGCGTTGAGCTCGCCCTGCAGATGCGGAACCTCGCCCTCGGAAACCGCGATGCGCGCCAGATGCGCGATGCGGCGGACGGTAGCGGCGTCGACGGACATTATATAAGGCCTCTCACGGCAAAACCTATGTGCCGTATAGCAGAGGCCGGTTTTGCGCCGCAACCGGCGCTAGCGCATGATCCGGAAAAGTGTGAAGCGGTTTTCCGAAAAGATCATGCGCAAACAAGAACCTAAAGCGCTTAGCTGGCCAGCGCTTTCATGCGGGCCAGCGCCGATTTGGCAAAATCCCGGGTCAATTCGGCCGCAGGGACCTCGCGGCCCAGTGCCACAGCCTGTCCGGCCCAGAGATTGGTGAAATCCACCCTGCCCTGCTTTTCGGCAGCCGTCTTCAATGGTCCCAGCGCGGTTGCGGCATGGGGAAACGGCGGGGCGTCCGGCGAGATCGGGCCGGCCTCGCGCATCAGGCGGTTCTGGATGCCGCGCGCCGGCCGGCCGGTCATGACATTGGTGATCACGGTGGAATCGTCCCGCGCTTCAGCCAGCGCCTTGCGGCCGCCAGCGCTGACCTTGGACTCCGGACAGCGCAGATAGGCGCTGCCGATCTGCACGCCCGAGGCACCGAGCGCGAAGGCGGCGGCGATGCCGCGCCCGTCCGCGATGCCACCGGCCGCGATCACCGGCACCTTCACGGCATCGGCGACCTGCGGCACCAGCGCGAACGTGCCGGGCTGCTCGGAGATCTTGTCGGTCAGGAACATGCCGCGATGGCCGCCGGCCTCGGCGCCTTGCGCAATGACGGCATCGACGCCGCGCTGTTCGAGCCAGACCGCCTCCTTCACCGTCGTCGCCGACGAGATGACGAGGCAGCCAGCGGCCTTGACGCGCTTGAGCAGCGCCTGCTCCGGGAGACCGAAATGGAAGCTGACGATCTCGGGCTTCAGCTCCTCGACGACCTGGCAGAAGGCGGCATCGAACGGCGCGCGGTTCGCCGCAGCGACCGGCGCCGCGGGATCGAGACCATGCTCGATGTAGTAGCCCGTGAGCCGCTGCTTCCAGCGCGCTTCAGCCTCAGTCGAAAGGTCAACCGGCGTGTGGCAGAAGAAGTTCATGTTGACCGGCGCCTTCACGCGCTGGCGGATGATGTTGACCTGCTCGCGCGCCTTCTCCGGCGACAGCATCGCGCTTGGCAACGAGCCGAGCCCACCGCCCTCTGCCACGGCGATCACCAGCTCCGCATCCATCACACCCGCCATCGGCGCCAGCACGATCGGAAATTCGGTCTTGAAGAGGTCGATCAGTCGACGGTCAGGCCACATCGTTGTTCTCTCTCGTTTCTCTTACCCTCCCCTGGAGGGGGAGGGTGAAGAATCCTACCTCGCGACTACCGAATTCCGCCGCCCGGCAAGAAGCTGCCCGGCCTCAATCGCAATCCGCTCGACGATCTCGGCTGCCGGTGGAATATCATGGATCAGGCCGACCGCCTCGCCTGCGATCACGGCGGCGACGTCGAAATTGCCGGCTGCCTTGGCCGCGGCATAATCCGCCGCGACCCCAGCGACATTCTGCATCAACTCGACTTCGCGACCACTCCAGCGCCGGGCATGATCATTGACCAGACACCGCCCGGTAAACGGCGCCGGCCAGACATTGTTGCGGGAGAGATCGAAGATGATGCCGCGCACAGTCGAGCCGCTGCTTGCCGCGCAGATGCGCCGCTTGGCCTCCTCTGCACCGTCGGCCTCCTCACTCGCATAGAAGCGCGTGCCAAGCAGCACGCCACTCGCGCCCAGCATCATCATCGCAGCAAGCCCACGCCCATCGGCGATGCCGCCGGCCGCAACCACCGGCACGCCCGCGGCAAGATCTACGATTGCGGGCACGAGATCGACCGTGGTGCGGGAGGCGCCGTGCCCGCCCGCCTCCGTCCCCTGCGCGATCAGGATATCGGCGCCGGCTTCGAGCGCCTGCCGCGCCATCGCCTCGTCCTGTACCTGGCAGATCAGACGCGCCCCGGCCGACTTGATCTTGTTCGCGAACGGCGCAGGATCTCCGAACGATAGCATGATCGCGGATGGTCTTGCGCCGAGCGCGATGTCGAGAAGCTCGGGCCGCTTGGCGAGGCTCCATGTAATGAAGCCGATCCCGAACGGCGCGGACAGCGAAGCGAGCTTCGCGGTCTCCCGCTCCAGCCACGTCCTCTCGCCATAGCCGCCGCCCAGAATGCCAAACCCGCCGGCGCCGCTCACGGCCGCGACCAGACGGCTGCCCGCGATGACATCCATCGGTGCCAGCAGGACGGGATGGCTGATCTCAAGCAGCGTGGTCAGCGGTGTCGCAATGGGCATGGTCCTTCCCCGATCTGGACAGCGAGAGTAAGTGCGATTAGCATTCTCGAAAATTGAATTGTTGCGAACGCTACCATCTCAAACGCGAAACGGTACGATGGAACTCAGCGATCTCCAGACCTTTGCGGCCGTCGCCCGCAGCGGCGGCATCACCCGTGCCGCGGAAGAGCTGAACACCGTGCAATCCAACGTCACCCAGCGCGTGAAAGCGCTGGAGGCGGAGATCGGCACGCAGCTGTTCGAACGCCATAGCCGCGGCATGACGCTGACCGGCGCCGGCAAGCGCCTCCTGCCCTATGCTCAGCGGATGGCCGCGCTGTCGCGCGAGGCCGTGCTTGCCGCGCGCGACGATGGCGAGCCGAAGGGACCGCTCGCGATCGGTTCGATGGAGACCACGGCGGCGGTGCGGCTGCCGCCGCTGCTCGCCGACTTTCATCGCCGCTTTCCCGCGGTGCGCCTGTCCTTGCGTACCGCGCCGACCGCCGACCTCGTCGCGAGCGTGCTCGAAGGCGCGCTCGATGGTGCCTTCGTCGCAGGTCCGATCGCGCACGACGACCTCACTGCGACGAGCGCCTTCCGCGAGGAGCTGGTGCTGGTCAGCGCGCGGCGCTGGACCTCCCTCGCCGAGCTGCGCGCCGGCACGCCGGAGTCCGGCCCGACGGCCCTGGTGTTTCGCACCGGCTGCACCTACCGCCAGCGGCTCGAGCAGGTGTTCGTCGAGTTCGGCTGGCCCTCAGCCACGCGCTTCGAGCTCGGCACGCTTGACGGCATGATCGGCTGCGTCGCCGCCGACATGGGCGTGACGTTGCTGCCGCGTGCCGTCGTCGAGCGCAGCGCAATGAACGGCAGCGTCTCGATGCACACGCTGAGCACCTCGCACGCGCGCGTCGAGACACTCTTCATCCAGCGCCGCGCCGGACATCAATCCAGCGCGCTGAGCGGCTTTGCCGCTTGCCTGAAGACCGACCAGGACGTCATCGCAGCCTGACGCGGTGAGACGTTCCATCGCACGAAATTCAACGTCACAAATCTGCCGTACTTGAATCCGTCGACGTCGCGCTGCGTTCGGCGGCCGCAGCACCTCGCGCTGAAATATTTTGAAGCGCAGACGCCTTTGACGTTAGGATGCGGCACTGCCAGCGCAAATTACCATAACGAAGCCAAAACATCGGGAGGACTATCGATGCGCAATACGTTCGTGTTGTGCTGCGTCGCCGCGTTGTCGGCGATGTCAGGAACTGCAAGCGCTCAGGACTGGACGAAATCGAAATGGGGGCCGAACGACGAAATTGGCGCGGCCAACTACATGACGCCGGAGCTCGTGGTGAAAGCCGCCTCTCTGGTGAAGACCGGCAAGACCTACGCACTCGGCATTCCCGTCACGCCGCAGACGCCGGCCTATCCGCCGCGCGCCTTCAAGCTCACCATCGTGCAGCCCGGACAGGCCGGCATTCCAGGCCTCGGGCCCAACAAGGCCACCTATAACGACGACATCCTCGACACCTGGGTCGGCATCGGCAGCCAGCTCGACGGGCTCGGTCATCTCGGTGTCGAGCACGTCTATTACAACGGCAACAAGCTCGCCGACTTCGCCGATGCGAACGGATTGAAGAAGCTCGGCATCGAAAAGGTGCCGCCGATGGTCACGCGCGGCGTGCTGCTCGACATGGCCGCCTATTTCAAGACCGACGTGGTGAAGGAAGGAACCGCCTTCAACGTCAAGGAGATCGAGGAAGCCGCCAAGCAGCAGAACGTCGAAATCCGGCAAGGCGACGTCGTGATCTTCCACACCGGCTGGCTCAGCCTGATCGGCAAGGACGACAAGCGCTATTCCGCCGGTGAGCCCGGCCTCGGCGTCGAAGGCGCGAAGTATTTGACCGGCAAGGGCGTCGTCGCAGTCGGTGCCGATACCTGGGCCCTCGAGGTGCTGCCGTTCGAATCCAAGAACGTGTTCGAGGTGCACCAGATCCTGCTCGCGATGAATGGGACCTATATCCTCGAGAACATGGACACCGCCGCGCTCGCTCGCGACAAGGGCTATGAATTCCTGTTCGTGCTGGGCCAGCCGCGCTGGACCGGCGGCGTACAGGCAATGATCAACCCGATCGCGATCCGCTGACGTCGGACGCGCATCTGGCGAAAGAAGCCGGGTGAGGACTTGCAGTGCCTCGATAGAGCGCACCGCTGCCCTCACCCGAACGTCGCCTCGGTTTCGCTGCCTCGCGAACCGAAGCGCTCATCAGAGTCGAATGTCCTCATAGGACTCGATCCGCCGCGGGCCGACCGAGGTCGCCTCGTGCGAATCCGCATCAGTGAGATTGCCGAAATCGAGCTTGGTCAATTTCGCGAGGTCCGCGATCGAGACCTGGAAGACACTGACATCCTCCTCCGACATCTTTTCGCGCAGATCCGCCTCCTGGATGCGATCGATCTCCATGACCAGCTTCCGCTGGCTCATCAGGAACGCCGCCGCCTTGAGAGCGTCGTCATCCTCGTTGCGTCGGATCAGAATCTTCCAGAAATATTTCGGGATCTGAACGCCGCCGAAGCTCGGATCCTTGTGCGGCCGCCCGGCCGGATTGGGCAGATCGGATCCATCGGCATCCGGCCCGTCGAACACCGGACCGTTCATGACGATGCCCTTCTCCTCGCCTTCAAGCAGGACATCGCGCGTGTAATCTTCCAGGCCCGCCCAGAGCTGCTTACCCTGGTTGAACGAGAAGAATTGCGGCGAGCAATTGGTGAAGTGGAAGGAATCGTCGCCATGCTGCTTGGCCGCGGCGACGGTGTCGCCCCAGGTCGCATCGAGGCGGCGCACGAGATGACCGCGATCGAACGGATTCTTGCTGCGGTCCGCTTCGAACGTGGCCTGCTTGCGGTAGAATTCGTCGCCGATCTGGGCATCGTCGTCGATGCGCGGATCGCGCAGCCAGGAATCGCCTTCGCGCTTGCCGACGTCCTGTTGCCGCCCGCCGTCGATATTGACACAGCTGAAGAAGGCGAGCCGGCGCTCCTTGTTCATGACGACGCTGTAGTTGAAATATTTCAGCTCGGACTGCCTGGAGCTTCCCTTGAGCGTCGCAATTCTGGACTTGAGCGCGGCCGGAATCTTCGGCAGGGCCACCGAGAATTTACCGGTGCCGAGGAAATTCGCCTTGTATCCGGGACGCGATTTCAGCGTGCTCTGATCGATATGCACGGCCTCCATGGGCAGGCCGTTCGCACTGATGCGAGGCAGGAGGCCGGCCGGCGGAGCGATCAACGGCTTGCCACCGTTCGGCATACCGCCGTTCTGCATTCCGCCGTTCTGCGCCCCTCCGTTGCCCCCAGCCGGGCCCGGCACGGGTGCCAGCGGCGCGAACGGAATGTCCTTCCTGAACATCGGCAGCGGCACGCGGATAGGGACCACCAGCGAGGTGCCGTCGAGCGACTGCTCGACCCAGACATTGGCGCTGAACGCAGGCGCGGCGACCGGCGCGCGGGCCTTCTCGACCTCGAGCCGGATCGGCGGCTCTTCCTCGTCCAGCACCGGCTTGATCAAGGGATGGGAGCCAACGGCGACCTTGAGATCGGCGACGATCGCGCTGATCCGGATGCCTTCATTGGCGATCCAGTCGATCAGGGTTTCGTCCATTGACGGCTTCCACACCTTGCCGTCCTTGGTCAGGGTGCGGCCCTGCGCATCCTTCCGGGGAACGCCACTGTGGTGCAGCGCGACCACCTGCCAGAAGCGGTTGAACGCCGGCGAGCCCGACGATCCCGCCGTCGTATCGGTGTTGTACCAGAGGAAGTCGCCGACATATTTGAGCAGCTTGTTCTCGCGGACGCAGACCTGCTTCATCTGCCCGCTGGGGTGTTGGACGATGGTGAGGTACTCGCCGGGGTCTGCCTTGCCGGGCGCGCCGCTGAGCGGCAACCATCCCCAATCCTCGAGCTCCTCGTGGCCCGACAGCGAGGTCGGTGCCACCGCGACGACCGAGAAATCCAGCCTGTCATTGGTGTAGAAGAACTTGCCCGGCTCGAAGCCGAACCGCACAGGCACACGCTCTTGTCCGGAGACGTCGAGCTCGTAGTTGAAGTCGGCGATCGAATTGGCGGCGTCGGCCGGCTTGCCGAAGACATGATGGTTTGTCAGGAGCAGGCCCGGCCCGATCAGAAAGCCCGAGCCGTAGCCGAGCAGGTTCGACTTGAGATCCCTGAGCTGAATGCGGCAGACCGAGCGCGAGGCCGCAGTCCCCTTGGCGAGATAGTTGATGCTGTCGAGATCATTGCCCTGGATGATCCGCTCCAGGCCGATCTCGGCCTTCTCCACGTCCTGCGTCTCGGCCAGCAGCTGGCGCTGGCGCACGCGCATCTTCTCGACCGTCATCTCGATCGGACCGTCGCCCAGTTTCCGGTTCAAGGCTTCGGGTGAGAACTCGGCTTGCTTGAATCGCCTTTCTGAGCCCGCGATCAGGCTTGGCTTGATGAGCATCGGTGACCTCTCAAATGACTGGCGAATATTGGACCTGGTGAGCGCCTGAAAAAATCTGCGCGAAGTTGCAGCGCGGGCCGTATGGCCGATCGCTGCCGATCGTTCTGGAAATCGGGGCTCCGCCCCACACTACTTTAGACCGGTACATCTCCTGCCACGCAACCACCGGCATCATGCCATGGTCTGCAATGTCACCAGTGTGAGATTTCCCACATTTGATCGAAGCGCCCGCGCATCACGATTTCGCGCGCTGCTTGCTGCCGCTGGATCATCTACGGCTTCAGCTGCCACCGCCGCAGCGCCACGACGGCCCAGATCGCTTCGACCAGGCCGAACGGCCAGGCGCCCTGGAGAAAGCCATAGGCCGATCCGAGCGCGCAGGACGCGGCGAACAGCAGCACGAACCAATGGCTGCGATCTTCCAGGGCGTAAGTGACCAGCATCGCCGTGACGGCGAACAGGCCGAATAATGTCAGCGCGTCCATTGTTCCGGGTTCACTCCGCGGCGCGACGCATGATATGCGCTACGCATGCCGGCTCTTATCCTGCCCCTCATCGATGCTGCAACCCACTGGCCCGCCCGCGGCGCGCTGGTCGGGCTGGACCTCGGCACCAAGACCATCGGCGTTGCGGTGTCCGATCCGGACCGGCGGCTTGCGACCGGCGTCGAGACGATCCAGCGCAAGCAGTTCAAGCAGGACGCCGCCCGGCTGCTCGTGATCGCGGCCGAGCGCAGGGTGGTCGGCTTCGTGCTCGGCCTGCCCATCAACATGGACGGTAGCGAGGGTCCGCGCGCTCAATCCACCCGCGCCTTTGCCCGCAATCTCGCCGGCCTGACCGCCCTCCCCATCGGCCTGTGGGACGAGCGCCTCTCGACCGCGGCCGTCGAACGCGAGCTGATCGGAATGGATGTCAGCCGCGCCAAGCGCGCCGAGGTGATCGACGAGCACGCCGCGATCTTCATCCTGCAGGGCGCGCTCGACCGCCTCGCCAATCTGCGTCCAAGGACCGCCTGACCGATGGCCGTCGTGATCGCGGCGCTGCTGCCGGTCTTCATCCTCATCGTGCTCGGAATCGTGCTGAAGCGCAGCCTGATGCGGCTCGACACGCAATGGCACGGGCTGGAGCGGCTGACCTATTTCGTGCTGTTTCCGATGCTGCTGATCCAGACGCTGGTGAAGGCCGACCTCTCCAAGGTGCCGGTCGCCGGCGTCGGCGGTGCGCTGCTGCTGTCGGCACTCGCGATGTCGCTGCTCTGCCTCGCGCTCCGCCCTGCCCTGGCGCGGCTCGATATCGACGGCCCCGCCTTCACCTCGATCTTCCAGGGCGCGACGCGCTGGCAGACCTTCGTCGGGCTGTCGGTGGCCGCCAACATGTTCGGCGATGTCGGGCTGGCGCTCGCCTCCGTGGCGATGGTCGCGATCATTCCCCTGGTCAACGTGTTGAGCGTCGTGGTGCTCGCCCATTACGCCGCGCCGGAGAAGCAGTCAGCGCGCACCATCGTCATGACGGTGATCCGCAATCCGCTGATCTGGGCCTGCGCGATCGGGCTCTTCGTCAATGTCACCCACCTGCCGTTGCCAAAACTCTGGCACGACGTGGCGGACGCGCTCAGCCGCTCCTCGCTCGCGATCGGCCTGCTCGTCACTGGCGCGGGCCTGCATCTCGAAGGCCTCTTGCGTCCAAGCATGGCCGCGGCCATCGGCGTCGTCTTCAAGCTCGCACTGATGCCTGCGCTGGCGCTGGCGCTGGCCGCATGGTTCGGCCTGTCAGGCGACAGCCGCGCGATCGTGGCGATCTGCGCGGCGGTGCCGACCTCGTCCAGCGCCTATGTGATGGCGCGCCAGATGGGCGGCGACGCGCCGCTGCTGGCGCAGATCATCACGCTGCAGACGATTCTGGCGGCCATCACGATGCCGGTCGCGATCGCGCTGGCGGCTTAGCTCCCCAGCCACATCGTCAGCACCACCGCGGTCAGATTGTTCAGCGCGTGCAGCACGATGGTGAGCCAGAGCGAATTCGCGCGATAGCGCATATAGCCGAACCACAGGCCGATGGTGAAGACTTCGGCGAGGAAGTACATGTCGTATTGCAGGTGCACGATGGTCCAGACCAGCGACGACAGCAGGATCGCGCCCGGCACGCGCAAGAAGCTCGCCGACCAGCCGCGATAGAGGAAGCCGCGCGCCAGGATCTCTTCCGACACCGGCGCAGCCACGCTGAAGGCGAATAGCAGCAACAGCGCCGCGCCCTTGTCGCGGCCCGATTTCAACAGATCGGTCATGAAGCCCGGCGTCGCCTCGCGGCCGAGCGCACGCGACATCGTCTCCCAGACCAGCACCAGCAGGATGAGGCCGACCGCACCGAACAGGAGCTGCTTCCAGGACGGCCAATGCAGCGCGAGATAGTCGACGAAGGAGGCCTTCTTGATGGCAATGGCGAGCCACACCGCCAAAAGCGTCGCCGGCAGGCCCATGATGACCGACAGCGCGAGCGCCTGCGGATCGTGGCCGACCGCCTGGAGCGAGGCGAAGTCCATGGGAAGACCACGCTGCGCCACCAGCAGGACGACGGCGCCGATCTGCCCGACGAACATCGCGGCGAAGATAAAAAGGCCCCACAACGCGGTGCCCCAGAACATCCAGACGCGCGGCGGCGCTGGCGTCATAGTCAGCGGCGGATGGTCGGGATTGAGGGAGTCCATCAGGAGGCTTTCGTTGGGAAGACTCACGGCAGCGCCCGCTCCAGCAGCGCGCGGGCCTCGCCGCTCTCCAGCTCGACGGCGCCGTACATGCTGGCGTGATTGGCCGCAAGGCGCGTGGCGGCGAACAGTTCGGCATTGCGCGGGGAAACACCGTTGAGAGCCGCAGCAGCGGCCAGCAGCGCCAGTTTCTCGACGGCGAGACGCGCGACGCGCTCGCCATCGGCACGACGAAAAGTCTGGCCGATGAAGGTGGCTGTCTCGCCTGCCCCAGGCAAGCCCTTCGTCTCGGCCGCAAGCGATTGCAGCACAGCCGTCGCCGGCTCCGGCTCGCGCGAGAGCGCGCGGAGCACGTCGAGGCACATCACATTGCCCGAGCCCTCCCAGATCGCGTTGACCGGCGACTCCCGGTAGTGCCGCGCCAGAATGCCGTCCTCGACATAGCCGTTGCCGCCGAGGCATTCCATGGCCTCATAGAGGAACGGCGGCGCACTCTTGCAGGTCCAGTATTTGATCGCGGGCGTCAAGAGCCGCATATAGGCGGCCTCCGCCGCATCGTGCGGCGTGCGGTCGAAGGCGCGGCAGAGCCGCATGACCAGGGCCGTGCTCGCCTCGACATGCAGCGCCATGTCCGACAGCACGGCCTGCATCAGCGGCTGATCGGCGAGATGTTTCTGGAACACGCTGCGGTGGCGGGCGTGATGCAGCGCATGCGCCAGCCCCGAGCGCATCAGGCCGACGGAGGCGATCGCGCAATCCTGCCGCGTCAGCTGCACCATCTGGATGATGGTGCGGATGCCCTTGCCTTCCTCGCCGACCCGCTCCGCATAGGCACCGATGAACTCGACCTCGGACGAGGCATTGGAGCGATTGCCGAGCTTGTCCTTCAACCGCTGGAACTGGATCGCATTCACCGAACCATCCGGCGCGAAGCGCGGCATGAAGAAACAGGTCAGCCCGCTGTCCGCCTGCGCCAGCACCAGGAAGGCATCGCACATCGGCGCCGACATGAACCATTTGTGGCCGGTGATGCGGTAGGCCTCGCCCTCGCGCACCGCGCGCGTCATGTTGGCACGCACGTCGGTGCCGCCCTGCTTCTCGGTCATGCCCATGCCGAGCGTCATGCCGCGCTTCTGCCACCACGGCGCAAAGCTCGGGTCGTAGCTCCGGGTCGACAGCACCGGCATCACCCTGCCGAGCAGGTCCGGCTGCATCGCCAACGCGCCGACCGAGGCGCGCGTCATCGTGATCGGACAGAGATGGCCGGTCTCGACCTGTGCGGCCATGTAGAATTTCGCCGCGCGGATGACCTCGGCGGCATCGCCCGCCGGCTTTCCGTCTGCCGTCCAGGTCGAATTGTGCACGCCGGCATGGGCGCTGTGCGCCATCAGCTCGTGATAGGCCGGGTGAAACTCGACCTGGTCGCGGCGGTTGCCTTTTGCGTCGAAGGTGCGCAGCTTCGGCGTATTCTCGTTCGCGACACGTCCGCGATCGGCCATCGCGGCCGAGCCCCATTGCTTGCCGAACTCGGACAGTTCGCGCTCCGCCGCCGCACCGCCATTGGCCTTCACCGCATCGACCAGCGGCCGATCCGCGGCGAACAGGTCGACATCCTCGAACGGCGGCGACTGGTTGAAGACCTCGTGGGTCGCGAAGCTCGGCTGGGTCATGGTGCTTCCTCGGCGCGGAATCAGTTCCGGCGCGGCTGGATCGGGAAATCATAGGCCGCCCCGCCGGCCCCCGGCAGGGAAAAATGCCACCACTCCTTCGAATAGTTCACAAAGCCTTGCCTGGCCATCGCAGCCACCAGCCGCCTGCGCCAGACGCGCTGCTCGGAGGTGATCGCCGGTGCCGCGGTATGACCCTTCGCATCGGTACAGTCGTAGCCGGTGCCCATGTCGACGCTGCCTTCCGGCGCGCGCGCTTCGACCGGCGCGGTGCAATCCGCATAGGCTCTTGATGGGTCGTATTTGGCGGAGTTGTCAGCCTTCAGATCGACCAAAGTGAGATCGAGCGCGGCGCCCGTCGAATGCTGCGACCGGCTCGCGATGTAGCCGAGGCGGAACAGCTCGGTCTTGGGAATTTTGGGATTGTAGCGCCGCTCGGCGGCGCTCTCGTGACCGTTCTGCGACCACTTGACCATGTCGAGCGAGGCCCGCGCCGGCCGGTAGCAGTCGAACATCTTGAGCGAGAGGTCTTGCGCCGCCAGCTCCTGCTGCACCGCCTTGAGCCGCAGCCCGACTTCGCGCTTCACCACGCACTCGCCGGCGTTGTAACCGGCGAGCGGCCGGCCGACGAAATTGTTCGATGTGGCGTAGCGGATGTCCTGGATGATGCCGGGATCGATCTCGCGCAGATAGACGAAGCCGCCGGGGAGCGATTGGGCGTGGGCCGCGCTGATTGTTGCTGCAGCCAAGAGCACAGTCAGGATTGTTTTCACGAAATGCCCCCACATCGTCATGGCCGGGTTTATCCCGGCCATCCACGTTCTTTTTGCGTCAAATGCGATAGAAGAACGTGGATGCCCAGGACAAGCCCGGGCATGACGTCGAGGCCACGCCGCAGCGTCGGGACCGACAGATCAGGGGATAACTCACCGCCCCGGCTTTGGCCCTTGCCCCCCCATCCATCCGCGCCTATAGCTCTCGTTTTAATGACATCGAAATCGACCTTCGTCCTCGGCCACCGGCATTTGCTGGGCATCGAGGGCCTTTCCGCGGCCGACATCACCGGCCTCCTCGACCTGTCCGAAGAATATGTCGAGCTCAACCGCCAGGTTGACAAGAAGCGCACCGTCCTGCGGGGACGGACGCAGGTGAACCTCTTCTTCGAGGCCTCCACCCGGACCCAATCCTCGTTCGAGCTTGCGGGAAAGCGGCTCGGCGCCGACGTCATGAACATGTCGGTGTCCTCCTCGTCCATGAAGAAGGGCGAGACGCTGATCGACACCGCGATGACGCTGAACGCGATGCACCCGGATATCCTGGTGATGCGCCATCACGCCTCCGGCGCGGTGGAACTGCTGGCGCGCAAGGTTGACGGTTCCGTGATCAATGCCGGCGACGGCGCCCATGAGCATCCGACCCAGGCCCTGCTCGACGCGCTCACCATCCGCCGCAACAAGGGCCGGATCGAGGGGCTCGTGGTCGCGATCTGCGGCGATGTGCTGCATTCGCGCGTCGCCCGCTCGAACATCATCCTGCTCAACACGATGGGCGCCCGCGTCCGCGTGGTCGGCCCCACCACGTTGCTTCCGCCGGGCATCGAGCGGATGGGCGTCGAGGTCGCGCGCGACATGCGCGAGGGGCTCAACGGCGCCGACATCGTCATGATGCTGCGGCTGCAGCGCGAGCGCATGAACGGCTCCTTCGTGCCGTCCTCCAGCGAGTACTTCAACTATTTCGGGCTCGACCAGAAGAAGCTCGCCTACGCCAAGCCGGACGCACTCGTGATGCATCCGGGCCCCATGAACCGCGGCGTGGAGATCGACTCGATTGTGGCCGACGGCGCGCAGTCCCTGATCCGCGAACAGGTGGAGATGGGGGTGGCCGTGCGCATGGCCGTGCTGGAAGCGCTCGCCCGTAACCTGCCGAACGCGTGATGCCGATGTTGACCGATCGCCGCCCCATCCTGCTCGCCAACGCCCGCGTCGTCGATCCCTCCCGGGATTTCGACGGTGTCGGCGACGTCCTGATCGCCGACGGCGCCATCCGCGAGACCCGCCGCGGCATCGGCGCGGCCGGCGTCCCCGAAGGCACCGACATCGTCAACTGCTCCGGCAAGATCGTCGCGCCCGGCCTGATCGACATGCGCGCCTTCGTCGGCGAGCCCGGCTTCAGCCATCGCGAGACCTTTGCCACCGCGAGCCAGGCGGCCGCGACCGGCGGCATCACCACCATCATCTGCCAGCCCGACACCTCTCCGGTGATCGATAATTCGGCGACCGTCGACTTCGTGATGCGCCGCGCCCGCGACACCGCGATCGTCAACATCCAGCCGATGGCGGCGCTCACAAAGGGCATGCACGGCGATGAGATGACCGAGTTCGGTCTGCTCAAGGCCGCGGGCGCCGTCGCCTTCAGCGATGGCGTCAGAAGCGTGACCAATGCGCAGGTGATGCGCCGCGCGCTGACCTACGCCCGCGATTTCGACGCGCTGATCGTCCACTACACCGAGGACCCCGATCTCGTCGGCGAAGGCGTGATGAACGAGGGCGAGTTCGCATCGCGGCTCGGCCTGATGGGCATCCCGAATGCCGCCGAGGCCGTGATCCTCGAACGCGACATGCGCCTCGTGGCCTTGACCGGCGGCCGCTATCACGCGGCCTCGCTGACCTGCATCGACTCGCTCGAGATCCTCCAGCGCGCGCGCGACGCCGGGCTCGCCGTCAGCGCCTCGGTCTCGATCAACCATCTTGCGCTGAACGAGAACGACATCGGCCCCTACCGTTCGTTCCTGAAACTGTCGCCGCCGTTGCGGACCGAGGACGACCGCCGCGCACTGGTGGCCGCAATCGCCTCCGGCCTCCTCGACGTCATCATGTCCGACCACAATCCGCAGGACGTCGAGGTCAAGCGCCTGCCGTTCGCCGAAGCCGCTCCCGGCGCCGTTGGACTCGAGACCATGCTGCCCGCCGGCCTCCGCCTCGTGCATAATGGCGAGATGGAACTGAAGACGCTGATCCGCGCGATGTCGACCCGGCCGGCCGAACTGCTCGGCCTGCCCGGCGGAACCCTGCGCGCAGGCAGCCCGGCCGACGTCATTGTGATCGATCCCGACGTGCCCTGGGTGGTCGATCCCGCCGACCTCAAATCGCCCTGCAAGAACACTCCGTTCGACGAGGCCCGCTTTACAGGCCGCGTGGTGCGCACCATTGTCGGCGGACGCACGGTTTACGAGCATGTCTGACCTGTGCAATCGTTCGGCTCGAAAGTCGGGCCTTTGGAGCTGCCGCCATGGGGCTTGAAGCATTTTTGCCGGTGGCCTTCGTCATCGGCTACCTCCTCGGCTCGATCCCGTTCGGGCTGGTCCTAACCCGGCTCGCCGGCACCCAGGATATTCGCTCGATCGGCTCCGGCAGCATCGGCGCCACCAATGTGCTGCGCACGGGACGCAAGAGCCTTGCCGCAGGCACCCTGCTGTTCGACGCCCTCAAGGGCACCGTGGCCGTGGTGATCGCCGGCTACATCGCAGGACCCAATGCCGCCATGGTCGCCGGGCTCGGCGCGTTCCTCGGCCATCTGTTCCCGGTCTGGCTCAAGTTCCGGGGCGGCAAGGGCGTGGCCGTTTATATCGGCATCCTGATCGGCCTGTTCTGGCCCGGCGCCGTCGTGTTCTGCCTGATCTGGCTGGCGACCGCCTTCACCACCCGCTACTCCTCGCTCTCCGCGCTGGTGGCGGCGTTCGTCACGCCGATGTTCCTGTGGTGGTTCGGGCATCTCGCCTTGTCGGCGCTGACGGCACTGCTGACGCTGCTGCTGTTCTACGCGCACCGCGAGAACATCAAGCGCTTGCAGACCGGCAAGGAGAGCCGGATCGGCGAGAAGGCCTGAAGCCGGACATCTACGGATATCGAAGCGACCCTTCTGCATTATATGCCAAATCCTGTTCGCAACTCGGCGCATGCTCGCGGCCGGCAGTAGCGAACAGGTTCCACGCCTGTCATCCTGACAGAAGAAACGGCGTTACGCGGTTGCTCAGAATGAGCGAGAAGATTGACGGCGCGCATGACGGGGTTGGTTCGCAGGGCACGGCGGCAAGCCGGCTGCTGTCGGCGACCAATATCTGGTCCGATGCGCCCGCACCGCCGCCTGCGCCAACGCTCACTGCCGTTTCGCCGCCGGCTCCGCCACCTGCCCCCGTCGCTCCCGCTCCTGTTGTAGTCGAGGTCCGACCTGCGGCTGCCCAGGTTGCATCGGCGCAGGCTCGCGCCACCCCCTGGCCGCCACGAAAGCTCTCGCTGGCGCTGCAGGGCGGCGGCACCTTTGCCGCCTTCACCTGGGGCGTGCTGGAGCGGCTGCTGGAAGAGCCGATCGAGATCGACACCATCAGCGGCGCCAGTGCCGGCGCCATCAATGCGCTCCTGCTCGCCTCCGGCCTTGCCGAAGGCGGCCGCGAAGCGGCACGGGCACGACTGAGCCGGTTCTGGCTCCGCCTGCTGCACGAGGCCTCGTTCCGCTCGCTGATGCTGGTCGGTGGCTTCTCGCCGGCGGGAAGCTCGGTCGCGTTCGGTCCGACGCTGCGCTCCGGCCAGTTCGATCCTTTCGATCTCGATCCGCTGCGACAGGCGCTGTCGCGCGACATCAATTTCGCCGCGCTGCTCAATCCGGACTGCCCGAAGCTCCTGATCGCGGCGACACGGATCCGCGACGGGCAGCAGCACATCTTCCGCAACGACGCCATCACCGCCGACGTCGCGCTGGCCTCGACCTGTCCGCCCCTGGTTCACTGCGCCGTCGAGATCGAGGGCGAAGCCTTTTGGGACGGCGGCTTTGGCGGCAACCCGCCCTTGCTGCGGCTGGCGCAGGACACGACGACGTCCGATGTCCTGCTCGTCCAGGTCACGCCGGCGCGCGACAGCTACGTGCCGATCACGCTCGCCGCGATCGACCGCCGGCTCGACCAGATCGCGGCCAATGCCGCCCTCAATGCCGAGATCGCCGCGATCGCCTGGGCGCAGGCGCATGCAGCATCTTCGTTGCGGCTCACCCGGATCGCGGCAGAAGATTCCGTTGACGGCCTGGCGCAGCGCTCATCGACGGATCTCGGCCACAGCTTCATCCGGCTGTTGCACCGAAGCGGTCGCGCCGCTGCCGAGCGCTGGCTCAGGCAAGATGCAAAGGCCGACGCGCCGCTCGCCGAGCCGGCCCGGGCCCTTGTCGCTTCCGAACCCGCGCTAGCCTGACTTCGCCAGCGCGTTCTCCAGGAACCATGCCGCCGCGAGTGCGACCGGATCGTTGCCGAAGCGCGCGATCACCTGCACGCCGATCGGCAGGCCGCCCGCCTTCAGCACCGGCACGTTGACGCAAGGATTGCCCATCAGCGTCCACAGCCGGTTGTAGCGAGGATCGCCTGTCGTCGCGAGCTCCTTGGCCGGCGCGGTGCCGGGCGCGGAATAGGTCAGGAGCACGTCGACGCCCTCGAACAATTCGCCGAGCTCGCGGCGGCCACGACGGCTGATCCGGCGTGCCTCGTCATATTCCTTCGGCGTCAGATGGGCGGTGGCATCGAGGCTTGCCCGCAGCATCGGCGCGATCTCGTCGTGACGTTCGGAAAACTCCCAGGCCAGCGCGCGATGCGCCTCAAAATCCTGGACGACGGGATGGATGCGCCAGGCCTCCTGCACCGCCTCGGGCAGATCAATGGCCTGCACGCTGGCACCGGCGCGCTCCGCCGCCTTGATCGCGGCCTGCAAGCCTTCTTCGGCCGCCGGCTCCACGGCACCGGCAAATTCCTGCCAGACGACGGCAATGCGTGGCGCCTTGGCCGGGACGATGCCGGAAAACTCGGAGCGGCCCGTCATCGCCAAAAGTCCGCGCGCAAGATCCTCCGCACGCGCGCCGAACAGGCCGACCGTGTCGAGCGCCCACGAATAGCACTTCACGCCGACCGTCGGCAGCATCCGGAACGACGGCTTGATCGCGGCCGTCCCGCAATAGGCGGCGGGCCGGATCACCGAGCCGCCGGTCTGGGTGCCCAGCGCCAGCGGGATCATGCCGGCACTGACCGCTGCCGCAGAGCCCGAGGACGAGCCGCCCGGCGAATGGCCGAGATTATGCGGATTGAGCGTCGGGGTCGGATCGCGCGAGGCAAACGCCGTGGTCGTGGTCTTGCCGATGATGGTGGCGCCTGCCCGCTTCAGCATCATGACAACAGGCGCATCGCTGCGCGGCTGCCAGCCGCGATAGATCTCCGAGCCCATCTCGGTCGGCATATTGGCGGTGTCGATGATGTCCTTGATGCCGACCGCGATGCCCCGCAGCGGGCCGGAGGCCTGCGCCTTCGCGGATTTGTCGTGGCGGACGAAGGCGCGAACGTCCTTCTCTTTGGCCTCGATCGCCGCATGCGACTGGGCGATGGCGGCATCGGGCGAGAGCTCGCCCGCTTCGATGCGGCGCTGGAGGTCGGCGAGTGAGATCATGGCAAAACCCTTCTTATTGGTATCGCTTTTAGCATCGGGGCGAGGTCGCGCAAGCGCACGCCGCTGTTGCGCAACGCCCTCAGGTTGTTCCATGCTGCGGCCACAAGGAGACGCCGTGGACGCCATCAATCCGAGCGTGGAGCTGACCGAAGCTGAGCGGATCGACCGCATGCGGCTGATCCGCTCCGACAATGTCGGACCGCGCACCTTCCGTTCGCTGGTCGATCATTTCGGCAGCCCGCGCGCCGCACTGGAGCGGCTGCCTGATCTGGCGCGCCGCGGCGGCGCGCAGCGGTCTGGGCGCATCTATAGCGCGGACGAGGCCAAGGCCGAGCTCGCCGCCAGCCGCAAATTCGGCATCGCCTGGCGCGCACCCGGCGAGGACGGCTATCCGGCGCGGCTGGCGATGATCGACGATGCGCCGCCGCTGCTCGCGGTGCGCGGCGATACGAAGTCCTTGATGCGGCCGATGATCGCCATCGTCGGCTCGCGCAACGCCTCCGGCGCCGGGCTGAAATTCGCAGGCCTGCTGGCGCGCGAGCTCGGCGAAGCCGGATTCATCGTCATCTCAGGGCTCGCCCGCGGCGTCGATCAGGCCGCCCATCGCGCCAGCGTCGCAAGCGGCACGATCGCGGTGCTCGCCGGTGGACATGATTGCATCTATCCGCCCGAGCATGGCGACCTGCTCGCAGCGATCCTCGACCACGCGGGGGCTGCGATCTCCGAGATGCCGCTCGGCCACGAACCGCGCGCCCGCGACTTTCCCCGCCGCAACCGTCTGATCTCAGGCGCCTCGCTCGGCGTCGTCGTGGTGGAAGCGGCGCACCGCTCGGGCTCGCTGATCACCGCGCGTATGGCGGCCGAACAGGGCCGCGAGGTGTTCGCGGTGCCGGGCTCGCCACTCGATCCGCGTGCCGCCGGCGCCAATGATCTGATCAAGCAGGGCGCGACCCTCGTCACCGAAGCTGCCGACATCATCAACGCTGTCGCACCGATCATGGAGCGGCCGCTGATGCACCCCGTCAGCGAGCCCGACAGCGAGCCCTTCGAGAGCGATCCGCAGGGCCACGACCGCGACCAGATCACCGGCCTGCTCGGCCCCACCCCGATCTCGATCGACGATCTCGTGCGGATGTCCGGCGCCTCGCCCGCAATCGTGCGCACCGTGCTGCTGGAGCTCGAACTCGCCGGCAAGCTGGAGCGTCACGGCGGCGGGCTGGTGTCGCTGCTTTAGCTCTCGTTGCGCTCGTCGAACTTCGTCCGCGCCGCCGCGATCTGCTGCTGATGCGCGATCGCCCACTCGCCGAGCGCCTTCACCGGCTGTTGGAGACCACGGCCGAGATCGGTCAACTCATAGTCGACCCGCGGCGGGATGGTGGGGAAGATCGTGCGCGTAACGAGGCCGTCGCGCTCCAGCCCCCGCAGCGTCAATGTCAGCATGCGCTGCGAGATGCCGTTGATCATGCGCTTAAGCTCGTTGAAGCGCTTCGGCCCGTCGCTCAGCATCATGATGACGAACACGCTCCATTTGTCACCGACGCGAGACAGCACGGAGGCGACCCCACGGCAGTCCGCATGGTCGGGATGCGGCATTGGATCGGGCCTCGGCGTCGCAGGAAAACCGGTGTTCTTAGGTTTCAAAGATGTGCCCATGGCTCAAAAAAGTGCGTTCTTGCGGGGTTTTCGATAGTCACTCATGTAGCTCTGGTTACAAACTTATACCAGGGTGACCCCAAATGAAACTGCTTCATCTCGACTCCAGCGTGCTCGGCCCCCACTCCGTCTCCAGGCAGGTCTCTGCCGCCATCGTCGACCGGCTCCGGCAGGCGATGCCCTCACTGGACATCACTTATCGCGACCTGACCCAGACCCCGCTGGCCCACCTCTCAGGATCGCACCTCGCCGCCGCGCAAGGCGCGCCCGCGCCGGCGGAAATCGGACCCGACCTCGCCGCGAGCGCAGCTGCGCTGGATGAGTTCCTGGCCGCCGACATCGTCGTGATCGGCGCGCCCATGTACAACTTCACCATTCCCAGCCAGCTCAAGGCCTGGATCGATCGCATCCTGGTGGTGGGGAAGACTTTCAAATACGGCGCGGCCGGGCCCGAGGGGCTCGCCGGGGGCAAGCGCGTGATCGTGGCGATCTCGCGCGGCGGCTATTATGGCGCGGAGACGCCGTATGCGGCCGGCGAGCATCTCGAAACCTATCTGCGCTGGGTGTTCGGCTTCATGGGCATCACCGGCGTCGAATTCATTCCGGCCGACGGCGTCCAGGTCGGCCCGGATCACCGCGAGAAGTCGCTGGCCGGCGCCCTTCAGGCAGCCACCAGTCTGCGCGCGGCATAGTCCTCGCGAGCGCAGAACCGTCCGGCGCAACACACGATCTGCGCCGGACGACTTAAGCTCGGAGGAGCGATCAACCGCGATAGATCGGCGCGCCGCTCGGCGAGGCCACCGCGCCGCCGTCGACGAAGATCTCCTGGCCCTGTACGTGCGCGGAATCATCGGAGGCGAGGAACAGCACCGTCTTCGCAACGTGATCGGTTTCACCGATGCGCCCCAGAGGCGTCGACAGCGCGATCCGCTTCTCGAACGCCTTCTCGGCTTCCGGTGTTGCCGTTGCAGGTCCCCAGATCGGCGTGCGGGTCGCGCCGGGCGCGACCACGTTGACGCGGATGCCGCGCGGCGACAGCTCCGAGGCCATGATCCGCGCCATCGCGCGCACGCCGGCCTTCGCGGCGCCGTAAGCCGAGTAGCCGGGAATGCCGAGCACTGAGATCACCGAGCCGTTGAGGATGATCGAGGCATTGTCGCTGAGATAAGGCAGTGCCGCCTGCACCGTGAAGAATACGCTTGTCAGGTTCGTGCTGATGACCTTCTCGAAGACCTCGAGCGTGGCCGAGCCGAGCGGCGTGCCGCCGGCGATGCCGGCGTTGGCGAACACGATGTCGAACTTGCCGAACTTCTCGGCGCCCTGCTTGATCGCAGCTTCCGTCGCGGCGATGTCGGTGGCGTCCGCGGCGAGCGCGAGCGCGTTCGGCCCGAGCTCCTTGGCCGCCGCCTCCAGCGTCTGTTTGTTGCGTCCAGTGATCACCACCTTGGCGCCTTCGGCCACGAACAGTTTTGCGGTCGCAAGGCCAATGCCGCTGTTTCCGCCGGTGATCAGGGCCGTCTTGTTCTTCAGTCTCACGTTCGCCTCCAGTGGTTGCATCATAAAACTACGTTGCCATCTAGGGCATATGGTTTTATCATGCAACCACACAAGCGCGTGATCGGCACACCGATCGTGCGAACGCGACAGGACCGGAACGATGGTGAAACGAACCAGCTTCGAGGGCGATGCCTGCCCGATCGCGAGGTCGCTGGACGCGCTCGGCGATTGGTGGTCGCTGCTGATCATCCGCGAGGCGCTGTTCGGCCTGCGCCGCTTCGGCGAATTCCAGAGCAAGCTCGGCATGGCCAAGAACATCTTGTCGGTCCGGCTGCGCTCGCTGGTCGACCACGGCATCCTGGCAACCGCCCCCGCCTCCGACGGCAGCGCCTACCAGGAATATGTGCTGACACCGAAGGGCCGCGGCACCTTCCCGATCCTGGTGGCGCTCAGGCAGTGGAGCGAGGAGTTCGACGACGCGCCTGAGGAGATCGCGACCATTTTGGTGGATCGCGCCAAGGGCCGCCCGGTGAAGAAGCTGGAAATGCGCGCGGAGGATGGCCGGCTGCTTAGCCCGGCGGATACGACTCTGAAGCCGCGGCCGGCGTCGCGACGGCGGTCGGCGTGACGAGCCCGGCTCTCGCCACACCGTCAATGCGAGGAGCCCTTGCGACGAAGCAATCCAGACTGCCGCCGCGGAAAGATTGCTTCCGCCTTCGCCAAGGCTTCGGCGGACTAGTCGCTGCGCTCGCAAATGACGGGGATAGAACGGCGCCCATATCTCGCACCGTCACCCTGAGGTGCTCGCCTCTTCGGCGAGCCTCGAAGGGCGACGGCCCGGCTGCATCCCGGCCGTGCATCCTTCGAGGCTCCCGGCGCGATGCCGCGCATCGCGCCACTCGCGCCTCAGGATGACGGGTTGGATAGTGCCCTCACGACAGCTTGCGCTTGCTCCGCAGCCTCACATGCTCGTCGGCCTCGAGCTTGGTCATGCCCAGGAGATAGTGCAGCACGTCGAGCTTGTGGCGCTCGGCGAGCTTGCGCAAGGCCCCGACCTGCTCGGCGATGAAGGCGACGGCCTCGTCCACGCCGCCCTCCCCCGGTTCCTCGTGACGCGAGCCTCCCGGCGCGCCTGATGCGGCGCGCGCCCGTTTCTTTCCCGGCCTAGTCACCAGACCCCACCCGAATCCATGCCCCGCGGAAACATTACGCCGATAGCGATCGCAACTCCAAGGTGGTATTTTGCAACTTTCTCGATATGAAACTTTTCCCATCCGGGCGGCTTTCAACAGCCCTCGATTTGACAGCGAGGGCCTCACCACCCATGTTCGGGGCGAAACGGCCGACCCGAGTCCTTTCGTTTTCGGCCTCAGATTTTCCCGTAAGTTACTGGAACTACATGAATATCGTCATTGTGGAGTCGCCGGCGAAAGCCAAGACGATCAACAAATATTTGGGCTCGTCCTATGAGGTTCTGGCCTCGTTCGGCCATGTCCGCGACCTGCCCGCGAAGAACGGCTCCGTCGATCCCGACGCCAATTTCAAGATGATCTGGGAGGTCGACCCCAAGGCGGCCGGCCGGCTCAACGACATCGCCAAGTCCCTGAAGAACGCCGACCGCCTGATTCTCGCCACCGACCCTGATCGCGAGGGCGAGGCCATCTCCTGGCACGTGCTCGAGGTGCTGAAGGAAAAGCGTGCGCTGAAGGACCAGAAGATCGAGCGGGTGGTGTTCAACGCCATCACCAAGCAGGCGGTCTCGGACGCCATGAAGCATCCGCGCCAGATCGACGGCGCGCTGGTCGACGCCTATATGGCGCGCCGGGCGCTGGACTATCTGGTCGGCTTCACCCTCTCCCCGGTGCTGTGGCGCAAGCTGCCGGGCGCCCGCTCCGCTGGCCGCGTGCAGTCGGTGGCGCTGCGCCTCGTCTGCGACCGCGAGCTCGAGATCGAGAAGTTCGTCGCGCGCGAATATTGGTCGCTGATCGCGACCCTGCTCACCCCGCGCGGCGATGCGTTCGAGGCCCGCCTGGTCGGCGCCGACGGCAAGAAGATTCAGCGCCTCGACATCGGAACCGGCGCGGAAGCCGAAGACTTCAAGAAGGCGCTGGAGACGGCCGCCTACACCGTGACCTCGGTCGATGCGAAGCCGGCCCGGCGCAATCCGCAGGCGCCCTTCACCACCTCGACGCTGCAGCAGGAAGCCAGCCGCAAATACGGCTTTGCGCCGGCGCACACGATGCGCATCGCCCAGCGCCTTTATGAGGGCATCGACATCGGCGGCGAGACCACCGGACTCATTACTTATATGCGTACCGACGGCGTGCAGATCGCCCCCGAGGCGATCACCCAGGCGCGCAAGGTGATCGGCGAGGATTACGGCAACGCCTACGTGCCGGACGCGCCGCGCCAGTACCAGGCCAAGGCCAAGAACGCCCAGGAAGCGCACGAAGCGATCCGCCCGACCGACATGTCGCGCCGCCCCGACAGCATGAGCCGCAAGCTCGATGCCGATCAGGCTAAACTCTATGAGCTGATCTGGAAGCGCACCATCGCGAGCCAGATGGAATCGGCCGAGCTGGAGCGCACCACCGTCGACATCACGGCCAAGGCAGGCTCCCGCACGCTGGAGCTGCGCGCCACCGGCCAGGTGGTCAAGTTCGACGGCTTCCTCGCGCTGTACCAGGAAGGCCGCGACGACGAGGAGGACGAGGATTCCCGCCGCCTGCCCGCGATGAGCCCGAACGACGCGCTCAAGCGGCAGAGCCTGTCCGTCACGCAGCATTTCACCGAACCGCCGCCGCGCTTCTCCGAGGCTTCGCTGGTCAAGCGCATGGAAGAGCTCGGCATCGGCCGGCCCTCGACCTACGCCTCGATCCTGCAAGTCCTGAAGGACCGCGGCTACGTCAAGCTGGAGAAGAAGCGCCTGCACGGCGAGGACAAGGGCCGCGTCGTGATCGCGTTCCTCGAGAGCTTCTTCGCCCGCTACGTCGAATACGATTTTACGGCCGGTCTCGAAGAGCAGCTCGACCGCATCTCCAACAACGAGATCTCCTGGCAGCAGGTGCTGAAGGATTTCTGGACGGGCTTCATCGGCGCCGTCGACGAAATCAAGGATCTGCGCGTAGCCCAGGTGCTCGACGTGCTCGACGAGATGCTGGGCCAGCACATCTATCCGCCCCGCACGGATGGCGGCGATATCAGGCAGTGCCCGAGCTGCGGCAATGGCCGGCTGAATCTCAAGGCCGGCAAGTTCGGCGCCTTCGTCGGCTGCTCGAATTATCCGGAGTGCCGCTACACTCGTCAGCTCGCCGCCGATGGCGAAGCGACCGCTGACCGTTCGCTCGGCCAGGATCCCGAGACGGGTCGCGATGTCTGGGTCAAGGCCGGCCGCTTCGGGCCCTATATCCAGCTCGGCGAGCAGAAGGATTATGAGGAAGGCGAGAAGCCGAAGCGCGCCGGCATTCCGAAGGGCACCTCGCCCGGCGATGTCGAGCTCGAGCTTGCGCTGAAGCTATTGTCGCTGCCGCGCGAGATCGGCAAGCATCCGGAGACCGGCCAGCCGATCACCGCAGGTCTCGGCCGCTTCGGGCCGTTCGTCAAGCATGAGAAGACCTATGCCAGCCTGGAAGCCGGCGACGAAGTGTTCGACATCGGCCTCAACCGCGCGGTGACGCTGATCGCGGAAAAGGTCGCCAAGGGCCCGAGCCGCCGGTTCGGCGCCGATCCCGGCAAGGCGATCGGCGATCATCCCTCGCTCGGCACCGTCACCGTGAAGAGCGGCCGCTACGGCGCCTATGTCACCGCGGGCGGCGTCAACGCGACGATCCCCGCCGAGTTCGAAAAGGACACCGTCACGCTGGCCCAGGCGATTGCGCTGATCGACGAGCGCGCAGCCAAAGGCGGCGGCAAGAAGCCGAAGAAGGCGGCGAAGCCGGCCAAGGCCAAGAAGACTACGGCGAAGGCTGCGGACGGCGATGACGCCGCACCGAAACCGAAAAAGGCCGCCGCGAAGAAGGCGGCCAAAACCAAATCCGAATCCACCAGCAAGGCGCGCGCAGCCGTGTCGTCGACCGCAAAAACGTCGCCGACCAAGGCCGCCGCCCCCAAGGCTCCGGCCAAGAAGAGCGCCGGCAAGACTTGAGATCAAGAATTAGAGGTTAAGTGAAACGCAAGAATGACCGTGGCTTTCCCGACAGGCAAGCCATCGTCGCCTTCATCAAGGCAAATCCCGGAAAGGTCGGGACCCGCGAAATTGCGCGCGAGTTCGGCCTGAAGAACGCCGATCGCGTCGAGCTCAAGCGCATATTGCGCGAGCTCGCCGACGACGGAACCATCAAGAAGAAGCGCCACAAGGTGTCCGAGCCGGACGCGCTGCCGCCGACGCTGGTCGCCGACATTACCGGCCGCGACGCCGACGGCGAATTGATCGCCTCCCCCACCGAATGGGACGAAGTCGAGAGTGGCGAGCCCCCCAAAATCCGTATCCAGATGCCGCGCCGGCCGAAGCCAGGCACCGTCGCCGGCGTCCGCGATCGCGTGCTGCTGCGCGTCGAGCGCACGGACGACACCGAAGGCCCGGCCTATCGCGGCCACATCATCAAGGTTTTCGACAAGGCCAAGAGCCGCATCCTCGGCGTGTTTCGCAGTCTGCCCGAAGGCGGCGGACGGCTCGTCCCCGTCGACAAGAAGTCCGCGGACCGCGAGTTGAACATCGCCCCGGCCGACACACACGGCGCGCAGGACGGCGATCTCGTCAGCGTCGACATCGTCCGCACGCGCAGCTTTGGACTGGCCTCCGGGCGCGTGAAAGAGAAGCTCGGCTCGGTCAAGTCGGAGAAGGCGATCAGCCTGATCGCGATCTACGCCCATGACATCCCGCTGCAATTCTCGCCTGCCGCCGAGCGCGAGGCAGAAGCCGCTGAGCCCGCGAACCTGAAGGGCCGCGAGGATTGGCGCGACGTGCCGCTTCTCACCATCGATCCGCCCGACGCCAAGGATCATGACGACGCGGTGCATGCTGAGGCCGATCCCGATCCCAACAACAAGGGCGGCTTCATCGTCAACGTCGCCATTGCCGATGTCAGCTTCTACGTCCGGCCGGGCAGCGCGCTCGACCGCGACGCGCTCGACCGCGGCAATTCGGTCTACTTCCCCGACCGCGTCGTACCGATGCTGCCCGAGCGCATCTCCAACGATCTCTGCTCGCTGGTGCCGGGCGAGCCGCGTGGCGCGCTCGCGGTGCGCATGGTGCTCGGCCCCGACGGCCGCAAGCGCTCGCACAGCTTCCACCGCATCCTGATGCGCTCGGCGGCAAAGCTGAGCTACGCGCAGGCGCAGGCCGCGATCGACGGCCGGCCCGACGACACCACCGGCCCCCTGCTCGATCCGGTCTTGCGGCCGCTCTACGCCGCCTATGCCTGCGCCAAGCGCGCGCGCGACGAGCGCGATCCGCTCAATCTCGATCTGCCTGAGCGCAAGATCCTCTTGAAGAGCGACGGCACGGTCGACCGCGTCGTGGTGCCCGAACGTCTCGATGCGCACAAGCTGATCGAGGAGTTCATGATCCTCGCCAACGTTGCAGCCGCCGAGATGCTGGAGAAGAAGTCGCTCCCGCTGATCTACCGCGTGCACGACGAGCCGACCTTGGAGAAGGTTCACGCGCTCGCCGAATTTCTGGAGACGCTCGACGTTCCCTTCGCCAAATCAGGCGCTCTGCGTCCCACCACGTTCAACCGCGTGCTGGCCCAGCTCGAAGGCCACGATTACTACCCCTTGGTCAGCGAAGTGGTGCTGCGCGCCCAGGCGCAGGCCGAATACTCCTCGGAGAACTACGGGCACTTCGGCCTGAATTTGCGCCGCTACGCGCATTTCACCTCGCCAATCCGCCGCTATGCCGACCTCGTGGTGCATCGCGCGCTGGTCCGCGCGCTCGGCCTCGGCGAAGGCGCCCTGCCCGACAGCGAGACGCCGGAAACCTTAAGCGAGGTCGCAGCCCACATCTCGGTGACCGAGCGGCGCGCGATGAAGGCGGAACGCGAGACCGTCGACCGGCTCATTGCCCATCACCTGGCTGATCGCATCGGCGCGAGTTTCCAGGGCCGGGTCTCCGGCGTCACCCGCGCCGGCCTGTTCGTCAAGCTCGCTGAGACCGGCGCCGACGGCCTGATTCCGATCCGATCCCTCGGCACGGAATATTTCAACTATGACGAGAGCCGACACGCCCTCGTCGGCACGCGCAGCCGCACCATGTATCAGCTCGGCGACGTGGTCGACGTCCGCCTGATCGAAGCAGCGCCGATCGCGGGCGCGCTGCGCTTCGAGCTGCTGTCGTCCTCCAGTGAGACCGCGCCGCGCGAACGCAGGTCATCCGGTCCGCAGCGCCGCCCCTCATTCAAGGCGCATCCCGGACGCAGCCCGGATAGAAAACGCAAGCCGCCGAAGCCAAAATCCGGCAAACCGAAGAAGGGCCAGGGAAAGAATAAAGGAAAGAACAAGGGAAAAGGCGGCGGTAAAAAGGGCAAAGCATGGTGACGATGAGCACGGCCCCAAAAATCTGGACGCGCGAGACGGGTCTCGTCGAGAAGCGCGATCTCTGGACGGCGATGAAGCGCGGCTTTCGCGGCCGCTGCCCGCGCTGTGGCGAAGGCAGATTGTTCCGCGCCTTCCTGAAGACATCAGACGATTGCGCCAGCTGCGGCCTCGATTTCACGCCGCACCGCGCCGACGATCTGCCCGCCTATCTCGTCATCGTCATCGTAGGTCACATCGTGGTGCCCACGATCCTCTGGATCGAGACCAATTACACGACGCCGGTCTGGCTCAGCTTCGCGGCCTATCTGCCCTTCACCTTCGTCGCCTCGCTCGCGCTGCTGCAGCCGGTCAAGGGAGCTGTGGTCGGCCTGCAATGGGCTCTGCGCATGCACGGGTTTGACGAGAACCCTCCGGATGGTATTCCGCCTGTGTAAGCAAGAAGCAAAAAGCGTTTGGGTGAGGACATGACGGATATTGCGCAGGTCGCGGAGAAGGCCAAGGTCCACGAGGAAAAGGAAGCCGATCATCATCCCTATTTCCGTCCGAGGGATGCGGCAACGCTGATCCTGGTCGACCGCAGCGGCGCCATTCCGAAGGTGCTGGTCGGCAAGCGCCACGACAAGGTGGTGTTCATGCCCGGCAAGTTCGTCTTCCCGGGCGGACGCGTCGACAAGGCCGACTATCGCGTGCCCTGCGCTGCGCCCATCACCGCCGAGCTGGAGGCCAATCTCGCCAAGGGCAGCCCGAAGACGCCGGCCTCGCGCGCGAAGTCGCTCGCCATTGCCGCGATCCGCGAGGCCTGCGAAGAAACCGGTCTCTGCCTCGGGCGCACGGCCGAGGGCAAAGTGACAAAGCTCGACGGGCCCTGGAAGCCGTTCGCCGATTCAGGCCTCCTGCCCGATCCCTCCAGCCTGTTCCTGATCGCGCGCGCGATCACCCCACCCGGCCGCGTCAAGCGGTTCGACACGCGCTTCTTCACCGCGGACGCCTCCGCGATCACCCACCGCGTCGACGGCGTGATCCATGCCGATGCCGAACTGGTCGAGCTGGTCTGGGTCGAGCTCGGCTCGAAGCCGCTGGCCGATTTGCATCCGATGACGCGCAACGTGCTCAACGAGCTCCATACCCGCCTTGCCACCGGCCCGCTGCGCCACGATGCGCCAGTGCCGTTCTTCCATTTTTACGGCGGCAAGATGCAGAAGGATATTTTGGGCTAGTCAGTCCGCGTCCGGCTCGGTGCCGACATAATCGCGCGCCGGCAGCTTGAGGACGCGGCCGATCTCGCTTGCGAGCTGATCGGCCTCCTCACGACGCGTGAAGTTCTGAAGCGTGATCGGCTCGATGCCCTTGTTGCCGCAGAGATTGACGTCGTACGTCGTCAGATCCGTGTCGTAGTCGTCGGTGACGCTGATGAAGTGATAGTCGGCGAGACTGCGCGACGAGCGGATGTTCAGCGGGCCGAACTGCCTGGTGATCACGATCTGGCGCAGCGTCTCGTTGAGCACGACGAAGTAGCGGAACGTCAGCAGGATGATGCCGGGGATGCCGACGAGCAGCCCGAACCCCGTGAACACCAGTACCGGCACGAGATCGTCGGCGAGCCTTCCAAAACCGAAAAAGTCCTGGCGCAGGCCGAGCGCAACGTTCCACAGCAGATAGCCACTTGCCGCCAGCAGCGGCAGCGACAACAGCCGGCCGACCCATGGCATGGGCCGGTCGATGCGGACGATGCCGCCGTCCACGGTCATTGCGCCGGCCATTGAAGCGTCTCCTCGCGGGGTCATGGCTTGGTCGGCGCGAGCAGCGGATTGGTTCGACGTGACGCCTCGATGCGGGGCTGGTCAAGCTGCTCTGGGTCGAGCTCGGCTCAAAACCGCTCGCCGATCTGCATCCGATGACGCGCAAGCTGCTCAACGCGACAGCCCGCTCCGCCGCGATGCGCCGGTGCCGTTCTTCCATTTCTATGGCGGAAAGATGCGACGAGATGTGCTAGGTGAAGGGAAAGAGCGCTTGAACAACCGGAGGATCGGATGATGCGCTTCGTAAGGCCTCTGCTCGCTTCCGTGGCGTTGTGCGGCCTGCTCTCGCCGCCCGCCCGTGCGGAGCTCGACGTCGCCAGATTGAAGCAAACCATCGAGACCGCCTTCGAGAGCGAATACCCGAAGCTCGACGCGCTCTATAAGGACATCCACGCCCATCCCGAGATTGCCTTCCAGGAGGAGAAGACCGCGGCGAAACTCGCCGGCGAGATGCGTGCGATTGGTTTTGAAGTCACCGAGCACGTCGGCAAGACGGGCCTTGTTGCCATCTACAGGAACGGTGACGGTCCCACCATCATGGTTCGCACCGAGCTCGATGCGCTGCCCATGGAGGAGAAGACCGGCCTGCCCTATGCCAGCCGCGACAAGCAGATCTGGCAGGGCCGCGAGACATTCGTCGCCCATAGCTGCGGCCATGACATCCACATGGCGAGCTGGGTCGGCACGGCGAAGACCCTGGTCGGCATCAAGGACCAGTGGCACGGTACGCTGATGTTCATCGCGCAGCCCGCCGAGGAAGAGGTCGCGGGCGCAAGGGCGATGATCGCCGATGGCCTGTTCACCCGCTTTCCGAAACCCGATGCGGGGTTTGCCCTGCACGACAGCAGTGGAGCCTACGGCTCCGTCACCTACAGGGTCGGGGTCGGATCGTCGAATGTCGACGGTCTGTTCATCAGATTCGTCGGCCGCGGCGGCCATGGCGCGATCCCGCAGGCGACGATCGATCCCGTGATGATGGCATCGCGCTTCGTCGTCGACGTCCAGAGCGTGATCAGCCGCGAGAAGGACCCGACCGAATTCGGCCTTGTCACCATCGGCGCGATCCACGCCGGCACCGCCGGCAACATCATCCCCGACGAGGCCAGGGTGATCGGCACGATCCGCAGCTTCAAGCCGCAGGTGCGCGCGAGGATGCTGGCCGGGATCGAGCGGACGGCGAAAGCGGTGGCGGCGATGGCGGATGCACCGGCGCCTGAAATCCACCTCGACGAAGGGACCAAGGCGGTGGTGAACGATGCCGGTGTGGTCGGCCAGGCCGAGCGGGTGCTGAAAGCGGCCTTCGGCGACAAGTTCAACGTCAGCCCTGCGAACACGACCAGCGAAGACTACTCGGAATATGTCAACGCCGGCGTGCCGTCGATGTTCTTCAACATCGGCGTTTATGAGCCCGACCGCGTCGCCGCCGCGCGCAATGGCAGCGGCCCGCCGCTTCCCGGCAATCACTCGCCGCAATTCGCCCCGGTGCCGAAACCGACCATCCAGACCGGCGTCACCGCGATGACGCTCGCCGTGCTGAGCGCCTTCGATCAAAGGGCTCGGGGGCAGTAGTCCTCTCGCCTCGGTGTCTGCGGCCTGATCGATTCTCAGATGCGCAATTGCATCTCGCCGCGACGTGGCGGCCCGGAATGACGCGAACGTGCTGAGGTTTGATCGAAAAACGAAAAAATCTTCCCGCCTCCCCCGATGGCGGAGTTCCGCCGCATGCCTATGTCTTCCCGAGCGTCACCAAGAACGGACACCGGGCGATGGCACAACGGCAACTCAAGCTTGGCGCGTTCATGCGCCCGATCAGCATCCACACCGGCGCCTGGCGCTATCCCGGGGCCTGGCCGGACGCCAATTTCAACTTCTCGCACATCAAGACGCTGATCCAGAAGCTCGAGGCCGGCAAGTTCGACGCCTTCTTCATGGCCGATCACCTCGCCGTGCTGAACATGCCGGTCAATGCGCTCAAGCGCAGCCACACCGTGACATCGTTCGAACCGTTCACGCTGCTGTCGGCGCTCTCGGCCGTCACCGAGCGGATCGGCCTGATCGCGACCGGCTCGACCACGTTTGACGAGCCCTACCACGTCGCGCGCCGCTTCGCCTCGCTCGATCATCTCAGCGGCGGCCGCGCCGGCTGGAATATCGTCACGACATCGAACCCGGACGCGGCCCTGAATTTCGGCCTCGATGATCACATGGAGCATGCCGAGCGCTACAAGCGCGCACGCGAGTTCTACGATGTCGTCACGGGCCTATGGGATTCCTTCGCCGACGATGCCTTCGTGCGCGATGTCGAGAGCGGGCTATTTTTCGATCCCGCGAAGATGCACACGCTCGACCACAACGGCAAATATCTGAAGGTGCGCGGCCCCCTCAACATTGCCCGTCCCGTGCAGGGCTGGCCGGTGATCGTGCAGGCCGGCGCCTCCGAAGACGGCAAGCAGCTCGCGGCAGAGACGGCGGAAGCCGTGTTCACCGGCGGCGGCAGCCTCGCCGACGGACAAAAGCTCTATGCCGACATCAAGGGCCGCATGGAGAGGATCGGCCGCGATCCCGAGCATCTGAAGATCCTGCCCGGCGCCTTCGTCGTGGTTGGCGACAGCGTCGATGAAGCCAAGGAGAAGCGCGCGCTGCTCGATAGCCGCGTGCATTACGACAGCGCCATCGCCTCGCTCTCGGTCATCCTCGGCACCGATGCCTCCGGCTTCGATCCCGACGGACAACTGCCTGATATCCCCGAGACCAATGCCAGCAAGAGCGGCCGCCAGCGCATGGTCGACCTTGCCAAGCGCGACAAGCTCACCGTGCGCCAGCTCGCCCAGCGCGTCGGCGGCTATGGCGGGCTGTCCTTCGTCGGCACGGCCAAAACCATCGCCGACCAGATGGAGGAATGGCTGGTCGGGCGCGGCTCCGACGGCTTCAACATCATGTTCCCGTTCCTGCCCGCAGGCCTCGACGATTTCGTCGACAAGGTCGTTCCCGAGCTGCAGCGGCGCGGGATTTTCCGGAAAGAGTATGAAGGGCCCACTTTGAGGGAGAATCTGGGCTTGCCACGGCCGAAAAACCGGTTCTTCGAGGGGTAATCGGGCCGTTTTGGGGTGCTTTTGCCGCTAGAGCCCCGTACGGGGGCTCTAGGTTGTTGTTTTTGACGCGTTTTCTTGACGCGAACCGGTGCCCACTTCGCTTGAAAACGCTTCGAAACCTTGACATCAGGCGGTTTCTGGCTAGGTTGCCGGCCAACGCGGGCCGTTTGGCCGGCTCCAGATTCCCTTCATTCCTGAGGTTCTGAACATGGCCAAAGCGGTCACCATCAAGGTCAAGCTCGTGTCCTCGGCCGACACCGGCTTCTACTACGTCGCCAAGAAGAATTCGCGCACCATGACCGACAAGCTGGTCAAGAAGAAGTACGATCCCGTGGCGCGCAAGCACGTCGAATTCCGCGAAGCCAAGATCAAGTAAGATCGCGGACAAGCTGCTGAGTTTTGCGGGGCCCTCACGGGCCCCGTTTTTCTTTACCTATCCTTCTCCGTTATCCTGAGGCGCGAGCCGTGCGATGCAAAGCATCGCGCGGAGAGCCTCGAAGGATGAACGGCCGAGATGCGGCCGGGCTGTCGCCCTTCGAGGCTCGCCCTGCGGGAAACCGCAGGACGAGCACCTCAGGGTGACGGTCAGAGAGCGCGAGCCGCCGCCACATCGGCGCGCTGCGCTGCAGAGTCGTTCCCAACCGCTTCGCTTCCGCCTTCGTTCTTCGAGCTTCGGTGGACAAGCCGCCCAGCAAGCGCATTCTCTTGTTGGTTGCCATGGCGATGGCGAATTTATCGCTAAGCGATCCCTCAACCCCCGGTTGCTCAATCCTAAATGTCTGTTACCGTGCACATACCGGCACGGAATTTCCGTCCGGATTTGGGAAGGACATGGTCATGAGATTGTCATCGAGCCTTGTCGTGCCTTCAACCATCGCAGCCTTGTCGACTATCCTGCTGTGCGCCCCGGCCGCATCGCAAATCCCGACCGGCTCCGCCGCCACGCTTCCCCCTGTCACGGTCGATGCGCCGAAACAGGTGGCAAAGCCGCACGTGTCGGAGCGGGGAGCAAACACAACGGCGCCGCGTCGAACTGCGTCAACCACTCGAACGGCAACCGCGCGCACGCCTTCCTATGCACCGGGTTCTGTCATGGGGAGGATAGCCAGCCTGGAGAAAGTCGCCAGCAGCTGCAACGGTGGCTGTGCATCAAGCTTCCGGCACGGCAAGGAGCCGTGGATCGGATGCAGCGAGTCGGGCGGCAATGTGAACTATGGACCCTTCTCGCCAACGTGCCGAGACACCATCACCCATTCATCCTACGAGAATTGCGTCGAGACGAAGGTGTTCCTGGGCGAGTTTCGAAACAGAGCCCACTGGTTTTGCAGCAGCCTGCAGGCCGGCAACAGGTTCAAGGTCGCCGATCTCAAGCGCTCAGGACATCGCTAGTCCATACCGCTCGCCGATTGCTGCAAGCGCTTATCCCGATCCGTCATCCTGAGGTGCGAGTGGCGCGATGCAAGAGCATCGCGCCGGGAGCCTCGAAGGATGAACGGTCGAGATGCAGCCGCGCCGTCGCCCTTCGAGGCTCGCCGAAGGCGAGCACCTCAGGGTGACGGTGAGAGATACTAATCCCAGAAGCCTACGCCGCCTTCAACACTGGCGTCGGCGGCTGCGACGGCCTGACAAGCGCGAACGCCACCTGCACGATGCCCCCGGCAAGGCCGAGCGCCACGCCGATGCGCCAGGCCATGGTGTAGGAGCCGAGCGCGTCGTAGAGTACCCCGCCTCCGTAGGCGCCGAGGAAGCTGCCGATCTGGTGGCTCATGAAGGCGAGGCCCTGGATCATCGCCTGCCAGCGCAGGCCGAACATCTCGGCGACCGCGCCCGCGACCAGCGGCCCGACGCCCATCCAGAGGAAGCCCATGATGGCGCCGAACAGCAGCGTCGAGAACGGCGTTGCCGGCAGCATGAAGTACCAGGCGAGCGCCAGCGAGCGCAGGATGTAGATCGCACCCAGCAGCGCCAGCTTGTTCCAGCGCTGGCCGGCCCAGCCGAAGAACAGCGAGCCGAGCACATTGAAGCCGCCGATCATGCCGAGCGTCTGCGCGCTCAGCATCGGATCGAGGCCGCAGATCGCGAGGTAGGACGGCAGATGCGTAGTGAGGAAGACGAGCTGCATGCCGCAGACGAGATAGGCGCAGGTCATCACCACGAAGGAGGCATTGCCGAACGCGGTCCTCGCCGCGGTCGCAGCCGTGGCATCGTCGATCTCGTCGGCAGCCGGCTTCGGCAGCGGGACCTGGTCGACGCGCCCCGCGTACCACGCGGCCGGAATCATCAGCACCGACATGACGACGAAGCCGACAAGTCCGACGCGCCAGCCAAACCCCTCATTGAGCATCTGTCCGATCGGCGCCGACAGCAGCGCGCCGAGCGAACCCGCGCCGGAGACAATGCCGAGCACAGTCGAGCGCACCGTTTCGGGCACCGCGCGCGCCGCCACCGACATCGCGATAGCGGCTGCAGTGCAGGCCAGCGACGTCCCGATCAGCACGCCCGCGCCGATCATGATGCTGACGAGGCCGTTCGCGGTCGCCATCAGAATGAGGCCCACGATGTACATCAGCGCGCCGACGATCATGATCGGGCGGAAGCCGTAGCGCACCGTCATCGCGCCGGCGAGCGGCTGGAGGAAGCCCCAGGCCAGGTTCTGCACCGCCAGCGCCAGCGTGAAATCCGAGATCGAAATGTGGATGTCGTGGGTCAGCGGCTGCATGAAGATGCCGAGGCTCTGCCGCAGCCCCATGCTCAGCGTCAGCATGATCGAGGCGCCGATCAGGATGGGCAATGTCGGACGCAGGACCTGCAGCAGGGGCATTTTCGTCTCCCTTTTGGGCACGGCGCAAATGCCGTCGTCTGAAATATCGGTTGATTTTGGTTACACAGACCTGTGTACATAGGCTATGTTGCGCCCCAGCTGTCAAGCCAAGAGGATGCGCGTCGCTGCATGGCTCCCCCGCCCGCCCCACAGACGATGAAAGAGCGGATCCTTCAGACCGCCGACAAGCTGTTCTATCTGCAGGGCATTCGCGCCGTCGGCGTTGACACCATCGCGGCCGAGATCGGCATCTCCAAGCGCACGCTCTACAACCACTTCCCGTCCAAGGACGCGCTGATCGCGGCATACCTCGAGCGCCGCTTCGTGCACGCATCCCCCTCGGACAAGCCGCCGGCCGAACAGATCCTCGGCACCTTCGATTCGCTGGAGCGGCGGTTTGCAGCCAGGGACTTTCGCGGCTGCCCGTTCGTGAACGCGGTCGCCGAGCTGGGCCCTCAGGACCGCGCCGTGAAGAAGATCGCGGTCGCCTTCAAGGAAAGCCGCCGCCTCTGGTTTCGCGACCGCCTGAACGAGCTTGGTGTGACCGAGGCGGATGCGCTCGCAACGCAGCTGGTGTTGCTGGTCGACGGCTCGATCGCGCAGGACCTCGTGCGGGACGATCCGGCAATGGCAAGAGCTGCGAAGGAAGCGGCGAAGGTGCTGTTGCGGAATGCAGGGGTGGATGTGGGGGATGCGGGGAAGCCGGCGGAGAAGCGACGCAAGCCGACGCCACAATAACCCTTGCCGCATCGTTCGGTGTCATCACCCGCGAAAGCGGGTGATCCAGTATTCCAGAGGCAGCTGTGATTGAACCGAGAGGCCGCGGCGTACTGGATTCCCCGCTTTCGCGGGGAATGACAGCGGAGTTTGTGGAGGAAGCGTGGACGCCTGACTACACGTCAGGCCATTTCGCGACGCTACCAACATCCTCCCTGTTTTGCCCGACGGGTCAAACGGCGCGACGGTCCGCGCAAGCTATCTTTGCCGCGCACGTAACCCGTTGATCCGGCTAGCGCCGGCTACTGTGCATGGGGTTGTTTTCGCGAATTTTGCGCGGGCGGCCTCACGCCGCCTGCGATACCACGCGGTTGCGCCCGTCGTGCTTGGCGCGATACAGCGCGGTGTCGGCGCGCTTGAGCACGTCGGCGACCGCCTCGCCCTTCTGCTCCAGCGTGGTCAGGCCGATCGAGATCGTGACCTCGATGCGCTTGGCGCCTTTGTGGATCGCGAACGGCTCGCCCGCGATCGAACGGCGCAGGCGCTCGGCGACCATGCCGGCGACGTGGAGATCGGTCTCCGGCATCACGATGACGAACTCCTCGCCGCCATAGCGGCAGGCAAGGTCAATACCGCGGATCGACTTGCGCACCCGCACCGCGAATTCACGCAGCACGTCGTCGCCGGCGTCGTGGCCGTAATTGTCGTTGATGGACTTGAAGAAGTCGATGTCCAGGATCATCAGCGCCAGCGGCTTGCCGCGGGTCGAAGCCTGCTCGGCGAGCGTCGCCAGATGGCTCTCCATGTAGCGGCGATTGTGCAGGCCGGTGAGCGCGTCCGTGATCGCCATCTCGATCGAGTTCTGCACATTGTCGCGCAGATGGTCGGTATAGCGGCGGCGGCGGATCTGGGTGCGGGCCCGCGCTAGCAGCTCGGTCTTGTCGATGGGACGCAGCAGATAGTCGTTGACGCCGATCTCGAGGCCGCGGAGCAGCCGCGTCGAGTTCTCGGGGTCCGCAATCGCCAGGATCGGCACATGGCGCGTGCGCTCCAGCGAGCGCGCCTGGCTGCAGAGCCTCAGGCCGTCGAAATTGTTGAGGTCGAGCGAGACGATCAGCAAATCGTAATTGCCCTCGGCGGCGTGGAACAGCGCCTCCGTCGGGTTCGGCTCGACGTCGATGGTGTGCTCGGCGGCGAGGATCGTCGCCAGCCGCTCGTAGGAGGACGGACGGTCGTCGACCAGCAGGATGCGGCCGCCCTTGCCGGTGTCGGCCACGGCGCTGCGCTCGGGCGCCTGCATGCCGATCTCGAGCGAAGTGATGGCGCGCATGCGCAGCTCGTCGGTCATCATCTTCAGCCGCGTCAGCGAGCGCACCCGCGCGATCAGCACGACGTCGGAGACGGGTTTGGTCAGGAAGTCATCGGCGCCCGCTTCCAGCCCCCGGTTACGGTCGGACGGACTGTCGAGCGCCGTCACCATCACGACGGGAATGTGGTGCGTGGCCGGATCGCTCTTGAGGCGGCGGCAAACTTCAAAACCGTCGATGTCGGGCATCATCACGTCGAGCAGGATGATGTCGCATTCAGCGCGATGACAGATCGCCAGCGCCTCGGTGCCGTTCGAGGCGGTCATCACATCGAAATATTCGGCGGACAGGCGGGCTTCGAGGAGTTTGACGTTGGCAGGAACGTCATCGACAACCAGGATACGCGCGGACACTGTGAACTCACTTCCTATCCGATAAAACGCCGGACCGTCTCAATGAATTTGCCGACCGAGATCGGCTTGGACAAATAGGCCTCGCAGCCGCCCTCGCGGATGCGCTCTTCGTCGCCCTTCATCGCGAACGCCGTGACCGCGACGACGGGAATGGCGCGCAGCTCCGGATCGTCCTTGATCCAGCGCGTCACCTCGAGGCCGGAGACCTGCGGCAATTGGATATCCATCAGCACGAGGTCGGGCCGCATCTTGCGAACGAGGTCGAGCGCCTCGTAGCCGTTGCTGGTGCCGGAGGTCTGGTAGCCGTGCGCCTCCAACAGGTCGCGGAAGAGCTTCATATTGAGCTCGTTGTCTTCCACGATCAGGACGGTCTTAGCCATCCCGCCCTCCTGATTGGTCCGAAGGACCCATACATGTAACGCCTCAGGCGCCGCTCGCCGGCGCTTCGAAAACTGGATTCAAACTAGCCTCAGATTCGCTTGAGTTTCGTTAAACCCGAGGGTCGACTTTCTGCGATGTGGTTTCCAGTTGCTTGCCTGGGTCGGAAGACTCAGGGCCGAGACTCGGGCATGATGATTCCAAATTAGAGACCGAAAGTTAACGGAAAGGCAAACCGTCCCCTTGAAAAAGCCTGTTCACAACCCCCGCGAAGTCGCTGAAATCGTTGCGATTCAGGCGCTCTCTTTCGTTGCGAGCGATCCCGAGCGGCTGGGCCTGTTTCTGGCCGAGACAGGGGTCGGTCCGGAGACCCTGCGCAATGCCGCCGCGGACCCCAATTTCCTGCTCAGCGTGCTCGATTTCGTGCTGCGCGATGACGCCACTGTGAAGGCCTTTGCCTCGACCGCGGAACTGCATCCGACCAACGTCGCGGCGGCGCGGCAGGTCCTCGGCGACGCGCTCGGCGACCCCTCCTGGGAGCGTGACGTGCCGTGACCGTTCCCGACCCGGCCGGGCCTCGTTGCTTCTGCCGGGATTGTTCGGCCGATCTCGACATGGGCGTGCGGCGCTGTTCCGCCTGCGGTTCCCCTCGCCTCGTCCGCCACCGCGCGCTCGCGGGCTTGACCATCGCCCACATCGACTGCGACGCCTTCTATGCGACGGTCGAGAAGCGCGACAATCCTGACATTGCCGACAAGCCGGTCATCATCGGCGGGGGAAAACGCGGCGTGGTGTCGGCCGCCTGCTACATCGCCCGCACCTATGGCGTGCGCTCGGCCATGCCGATGTTCAAGGCGTTGGAAGCCTGCCCGCACGCGACCGTGATCCCGCCGGATATGGCCAAATATGTCCGCGTCGGCCGCGAGGTGCGTCAGGCCATGCAGGCGCTGACGCCGCTGGTCGAGCCGCTCTCGATCGACGAGGCCTTCCTCGATCTCTCCGGCACCGAACGGGTGCACGGCATGATCCCGGCAAAGGTGCTGGCGCGCTTTGCCCGCGACGTCGAGCGCGACATCGGCATCTCCGTCTCGGTCGGCCTGTCCTGCAACAAGTTTTTGGCCAAGATCGCCTCCGACCTCGACAAGCCGCGGGGCTTCGCCGCGCTCGACCAGGAGGAAGCGCGATCGATGCTTGCCGAGAAGCCCGTCGGCTTCATCTTCGGCGTCGGACCTGCGACGCAGGAGCGCCTGGTCCAGCGCGGCTTCCGCATCATCGCCGATCTGCAGAAGGCCGACGAGATCGAGATGATGCGGCAGTTTCCGAGCGATGGCCGCAGGCTCTGGCGGCTCGCCCGCGGCATCGACGACCGCCGCGTCGAGCCTGACCGGGGCGCCAAGACGATATCGAGCGAAACCACCTTCGAGACCGACATCCGCGATTTCGCGACGCTGGAGAAGATCCTGTGGCGGCTGTGCGAGAAGACCTCGTCGCGGCTCAAGAGCAGCGAGCTTGGCGGCTCGACCGTCACGCTGAAGCTGAAGACCGCAGATTTCCGCCAGCGCACGCGCTCGCAGTCGATCGCGGCCCCGACCCAGCTCGCCGCAAAGATCTTTGCGATCTGCCGCGAGATGCTGGCCAAGGAGATCGACGGCACCGCCTTCCGCCTGATGGGCGCCGGCGTCAGCGCGCTGCGCGAGGGCTCGCCGGCCGACGACACCGACATGCTCGACCGCCGCGCCGCCCACGCCGAGCGCGCGGTGGACAGCCTGCGCAAGAAATTCGGCAGCGCCGCGGTGATCCGCGGGATCGCGTATGAGGGCCCGGAGAAGGCGCAGGAGTGATCGGGACCTGCTCTGCTCAGTCGCGTTCAAAGATCCGTGCCCCCGGATAGGCGCGCCTGGCATACTGGACGACCAGCTGCCGATCCTGCGTTTCCAGGAACGGAGTTCGGATCTGACAAGACCCGACAATGAGGTGCCACAAACCGTTGAGCTTTCGAATGACGACATTCATTGAGCTTCCTCGCAGTGACCCGAGTGGACTCAAATTGTAAGAATCCGCCGCCGTCACTCAATTGTACGAGCGTAAGGTCGGCGTATGAGAAGGCTTAGAGGAGATATACAAAGGTATGTTGGCCAAGGCTTCAGGGGTTGGCCCGTGACAGGGGAACGCGATCTCGACGCGCTGCTGAGCAACATGAAGCCGGAGATGCTGAACGGCACCTTCGTGTTCTGCGCGATACCGCAGAACGAGCCCGTGCCCGCAGGGCTCAATCCGCTGCTGACGTTCCGCGAACAGGAAGGCACGACGCTCGTGATCCCTCGCGAAGAGGCCGAAGCGGCGGGGCTTCGCTACGCGTTCCCCTCACGCCTGATCACCCTGACGGTTCACTCTGCGCTCGATGCGGTCGGCTTCCTGGCTGCGATCACGGCGCGCCTCGCCGACGCCGGCATCAGTGTGAACGCCGTGTCGGCCTTTCACCACGACCATCTCTTTGTGCCCGCCGACAGGGCCGACGAAGCAATGGCCGTCCTGCGAGAGGCGTCCAAAGCGAAGCACTTGTAGCCCGGATGGAGCGCAGCGAAATCCGGGGCAGTGCGTCCTCAGCGGCAGACTTCCCGGATTGCGCTGCGCTCCATCCGGGCTACGAAAATCAATCCGCGACCGCCACCGCCTCGATTTCGATCAGCCATTCCGGCGCTGCGAGCGCGGAGACGCCGACCAGGGTCGACGCCGGCGGCTCCATGCCTTCGAAGAAGGCCGAGCGGGCCTTGCCGATGATCGGGCGCAGCTCCGGCTTGTAGTTCACGACGAAGGTCGTGATCTTCACGATGTTGGAGTAGCTCGCTCCGGCCGCCTTCAGCGCGTGTCCGAGATTCTGCATCACCTGCGTGGTCTGCGCGGCGATATCGCCCTCACCGACGATCCGCCCCTCCTCGTCGGTCGAGACCTGTCCCGAAATGTAGATGGTGCGCGCGCCGGTGGCGGTGACGACGTGCGAATAAGCGGGATTGTGATGCAGGCCGCTGGGACGGAGATGATCGAGCTTGGGCATGGGCTGGCTCCCTGAGGTTTTTGGTTAGGATGGAGCGTAGCGGGAGATCATGACAAGAGCTAGATGCGACGCGCAACACTCGTGCACCGTCATCCTGAGGTGCGCGCCATGCGACGCGAAGCGGCGTATGGGAAGCCTCGAAGGATGCACGGCCCCGCTGATACGGCCGGGCCGTCGCCCTTCGAGGGCCGCTGAAGAAGCGGCCACCTCAGGGTGACGGTGATGGTGTGCGCGGTACGCAGCTGTAGCAACAATCCCTCAATTACAGGGCTTGCTGTCCTTGACATCGAACTTGCCCATCGCGCCGGAAATGACAAAGTCGTTGTAATCGAGCACGAGCTGGCGCGAGACGCCGTTTTCGTAGAGCTCGAACGCCATCGCATAGACCGGCGTCTGCTCGCCCTCTTTCTGCTGGGCCTCACGGTCGAAATAGCTGACCGTGACGGGCCAGCGCTTGAGCGATTTCATGTGCTCGTCGGAGGTCGACGGATCCGGCGCGGCGGCGCGGTCGGCGGGGATCGGCTGGCCGATCACGGTCAGCGTGTTGTAGACCTTCTGGCCGTCGTCGGAGCCGTCATAGACGGAGAGCTCGAGCAGCGGCTTGCCGTCCTTGGCGGCGGCGATGATGCGCTGGATCTGCTCGGTCGGGAACACGATCTTGCCGTCGAGCGTGAAATTCTTGGGCGCCGGCAGCTTCAGCTTGACATTGATGTGGTCGCCGTCGCGCTCGGCCGAGCCGTCGACGCGGCCGGCATCGGCCTCGTTCATGCGGGTCTCGATCTTGAAGCGATAGCTTTTCCCCCCGGCGTCTTCCCAGGAGTTGGAGCGGAGGTCGCTCAGCGTGACCTTGCCCTCGCCGCTGTCGAGCTCGGACACCTGGCGGAATTCAGACGTGTAGCCTTCGCACGAGCTTCCGGTGAAGTTGTAGAGAATTCGGCCCCGCGCGCTGCTCACCGAATTGGAGCGCGATTTCACCAGGCTGAGATCGTAAAGCGCCTGGTGCGCAAGGAACGGACCATTGGCGGCCTGCGCGCCGTCGGCGAGGCCTAAACAGGCCGCCGCGAGCGCCATTACACCGAGCGAAGTCCGGAAAAGGTGCACCATGTCTGTTCCTTGGGGACGCGTCCTTGGGATGCGCAGATTCGACATTTTAATGACCGTTCCATTGCGTCGCAACTGAGGCCGTTTCACGTAAAGTTGCGGCCCTGCCGTTGAACCTGCGGCCTCGCCTCGGCAAAAGGCAGCCTGCTGCGGTTTACTTGCATGTGGCGGCACGATGGGCGAAACAGGGCGCGGCCGGCCTCCCACGGATGCGCCGGGGCGAATGGAATTTCTGGACAACGAGGTCGAACATGGCGGGCACGGTCGAGCAAAAGCTGGCGGAACAGGGCATCAAGCTGCACGAGGCCCCTACCCCCGTGGCCAATTACGTCCCGTTCGTGCGCACCGGTAATTTGCTGTTCGTCTCCGGCCAGGTCTGCTTCGACCCCGCCGGCAAGCTGATCGCCAAGGGGAAGCTGGGCGCCGGCGTCTCGATCGAAGACGGCGCGGCGGCCGCCCGCGGCTGCGCGGTCAATTTGCTGGCCCAGGTCAAGGCGGCACTCGGCGACCTCGACAAGGTGGTGCGCGTGGTGCGCCTCGGCGGCTTCATCAACTCGGCCCCCGATTTTCTGGATGGGCCGAAGGTGCTGAACGGCGCCTCCGACCTGATGGTCGCCGCCTTCGGTGACAAGGGCCGCCATGCCCGCACCACCGTCGGCGTCGCCTCTTTGCCGGCAGACGCGGCGGTCGAGGTCGATGGCGTGTTCGAGGTCGCCTGACGCGCATGCGCGCTCCTGATTGGCTGACAGCCCGGCCGGTCGCCCATCGCGGCCTGCATGACATTTCCCGCGGCATTGTCGAGAACATGCCTGGCGCGGTGCAGGCTGCGATATCGGGCAATTTTTCGATCGAGGTCGATATCCAGCTCTCGGCCGACGGCGAGGCCATGGTGCATCACGACCATGCGCTCGGCCGCCTCACCGAGGCCACCGGCGAGGTCGTGTCGAAGTCCGCGGCGGAGCTGAAGGCTGTCAAATTCAAGGACACGGACCAGCGAATGATGTCGCTGTCCGACCTCTGCGCCATGGTCGCCGGCCGGGTCCCGCTGGTGATCGAGGTGAAAAGCCATTTTGGCGGCGACCGCAAGCTGGTGAAGCGGATGGCCGAGGTGCTGGCGTCCTATGACGGCCCCGCCGTCGGCATGTCGTTCGATCCCGACCAGGTGCTGGCACTGCGCGAGCTGTTGCCCTCCCGCCCGCGCGGCATCGTCGCGCAGCGGACCTATGAGGACGACTATTGGGCCAAGCTCACGCAGGAACAGCGCGACAGCATGCTGTATCTGCGCCACGGCTTTCAGACCCAGCCCCACTTCGTTGCCTTCAGGGTCGACGACCTCCCGGCCCCCGCTCCCTGGATCGCCCGCAACGTCTTCGGCTGCGCCCTGCTCGGCTGGACCGTCCGCACCCCGGAGCAGCGGACGCGGGTCGGGCAACATGCCGATCAGATGATCTTTGAGGGGTTCGTGGCGTAGGAATGGTCTCGTGTCCCGGACAAGCTGCAACGCTTTGGCGTGGCGGCGCAGAGCCTGGACCCAGAAGGCGGCACGCTACGCGGTGAGATGGGCCCGGCTCTGCAGCGCGGACGATGCCTCGCATCGCCGGCGCGTTACGCTGCGTCCGGGGCACGAGAGCTGCGTTCCCGCCCCCTTGAAGTCGCTGCTGCAATGCACGATCTTGGGCAACAATGGCATCATCCGAAATCACGCTCGAGGCCGTACCTTCGATTGGTGAGGTATCCCCGGAGGACTGGGACGCCTGTGCCAATCCCGGCAAGGCTCTTATAACGAAAAGGCTCTACGAAAAGGCCTGCAACGGGCTTGGCGCGGGAACCTCATCTGGACTTCCAGGCGACTCCCTCGGCCTCTTAAAACCCGCCTATAACCCTTTCGTCTCGCACGCCTTTCTGTCCGCCGTCGAGAAATCCGGTTCGGCGACAATCCGCACCGGCTGGGGACCGCGGCATCTCGTGGCCAAGGTCGACGGCCGCGTCGCCGGTGTCGTGCCCTGCTATCTGAAATCGCATTCGCAAGGCGAGTACGTGTTCGACCGCGGCTGGGCGGACGCCTATGAGCGCGCCGGCGGGCGCTACTATCCGAAGCTCCAGGTCTCGGTTCCCTTCACACCGGCCACAGGCCCGCGCCTGCTGGTCCGTGACGGCGTCGATCACGAGCGCATCATGGACGCACTGGCGAGCGGGCTGGTGGCGCTCTGCGGCGTCAGCAAGGCCTCCTCCGTCCACGTCACCTTCGCACAGAAGGCCGAGTGGAAGCTGCTCGCCGAGCACGGCTTCCTGCAGCGTACCGACCAGCAGTTCCACTGGCACAATGAGGGCTTTACTGGCTTCGACGACTTCCTGGCGACGCTGAACTCGCGCCACCGCAAGTCGATCAAGCGCGAGCGGCGCGACGCGCTTCCCGCCGGGATCACGATCCACTGGCTCACCGGCAAGGACATCACCGAGGACGCCTGGGATGCGTTCTTCATGTTCTACATGGAGACCGGGTCGCGCAAATGGGGCCGTCCCTATCTGACGCGCGAGTTCTTCTCGCTGATCGGCGAGACCATGAGCGAGGACGTGCTGCTGGTGATGGTCCGCCGCAACAATCGCTGGATCGCGGGCGCGATCAACTTCATTGGCTCGGACACGCTGTTTGGCCGCAACTGGGGCGCGGTCGAGCATCACCCGTTCCTGCATTTCGAGGTCTGCTATTACCAGGCGATCGACTTCGCGATCAAACGCGGCCTTACCCATGTCGAGGCCGGCGCGCAAGGCGAGCACAAGATCGCGCGGGGCTACCTGCCGCGCACCACCCATTCCGCGCACTTCATCGCCGATCCCGGCCTGCGCCGCGCCATCGACGATTACCTCAAGCGCGAGCGCGCCTATGTCGCCGAGGCCGGACGGGAGCTTGCCGAGCTCGGCCCGTTCCGGAAAGGCGCCGACGAGGCGCCTTGACGGTTTGCCGCGGCTGGTGACAGTAAGCGCAAAATTCCGAGCGCAAATTTCTTGGGGAGCCGTCATGACCGCCTACGACACCAACAACATCTTCGCCAAGATCCTGCGCGGCGAGCTGCCCTGCTCCAAGGTCTATGAGGACGAGCACGTCTTCGCGTTCCTTGACATCATGCCGCGCGTGCCTGGCCACACGCTCGTGATCCCGAAGGCCCCTGCCCGCAACATCCTCGACATCAAGCCTGACGACTACGCCCACGTCGCCCGCGGCGCGCACAAAATCGCGGCGGCTGCAATGAAGGCGTTCAAGGCCGACGGCATCACCATCCAGCAATTCAACGAGCCCGCCGGCGGACAAGTGGTGTTTCACCTGCACATGCACGTGATGCCGCGCCACGACGGCGTGGCGATGCTGCCGCCCGCCAGCCGCAAGGAAGACGCCAAGGTATTGGAAGAGCACGCGGCGAGACTGATCGCGGCGTTGAAGGGTTGATGTCATTCCGGCGCGCGCCCCCTTGGCGCGAGCCCGGAATCCATTTCACCACCGACGCTGACGCCTGATGGATTCCGGGCTCGCGCCTTCGGCGCGCCCCGGAATGACAGATTACTCCGTCTCGAAATCCCCCGGCTGCGGCGCCGCCAATGGCGTGAACTCGCAGCGGTCGGGCTTGATGTCGATCAGCGGCGTGTTGTCGATGCAATCGAGACCGCGCACCAGGATCGCATTGCCCTCGATGCCGACCAGCTTCACGATCGACGTGCCGATCGGATTGGGCCGCACCGGCGAGCGCAGCGAGAACGTGCCGCGGGTCTTTTCGTTGTTCTTCGGGCTCTGCAGGATGATGTCGCGGCGCGATTGGTCGAGCCAGTAGAGCACTTCGAGATTGCTGTAGAAATCGACCCCCTTGATGGCCGGCACGAACGGCTCGAAGATCTCGAGCCGGCAGATCGGACCATCCTGACGCCCCTGCCGCGGCGTCTCCAGCCGCGAGGTCCAGGGCGTACGAATACGCCCGATGAAGACGAGACCGGCATCTTGCGTCGGTGGCAGCTCGATGGCGACCTCGCCCTCGCGGAGCTCCTGTTCGCGAACCATATTTCCTGTTCCTTGACTGTTCGCCGGCGGTTTTAGCCCAACCACCACTTGCCGGCCAGCATGAAGACTTCACCGGTCACCACGCCCGCGAAAATCGAGCGGCGGGTCAGCAGGAAGACGACGAGGCCAGCGCCAACCGCGCCATAGCGTAGGGTATCGGGCACGCTCGCCAGCGCCCCCGGCGGCTCGACCACGATCTGGGCGATGACGCCGGCCAGAATCGCGGTGGCGACCGCCCGCACCCAGACCAGCAGTTCGGAGCCTTCGTCGATGCCGCCGCCGAACCACAGTCCCAGCATGCGCCATATCTGGTTGGGAATGACGCCGGCGACGAACAGCACCGCCAGCGCGTGCCAGTCGCCGATCGCTTGCGCAAAGCTCATGCGCGCACCTCGCGCCACCAATGCACGCCATAGGCGATCGTGCCGGCCACCACCCCGCTGATCAGGATATCGACGCCGGAGCTCATCTTCGCGGCGAGCGGATACAGCAAGATGCCCAGCACGAGCGCGACGACATCGGCGACCTCGCGGCTGTTGCGCGCGGTCGAGAACAGGAAGGACAGCGGCGTCAGCAGCAGGATCGCCGCGCCAAGCGTCTGGGTCAGGTTGGCGGCGAGGAAATAGCCGACCGTGTTGGCGACGAGGCACACCGAGACGAGGCCACAGCCGAGCCCGTGAACGAAGGCGATGCGCCGCTCACGCGGCACAAGCGGCAGGAAGCGGTGGCATTCGACCCACAACGTCACCGCGGTGAGATGCGCGGCAAAGACCAGCTCGCGCCGTTTGGTCGTCGGCGTGCGCATCAGCGGCAAGACCGAGACCACCATCGGGAATAGCCTGATGGCGCTGACGGTGACTGCAATCGCCGACTGGATGACGGTGGCGCCGGAGCCCAGCGTGGTGATCAGGATGATCTGCGCCGGCCCCGCCCAGACGAACAGCGTCGAGGCGAGCGCCCAGACCAGGCTGAAATGGGTGTCATGTGCCAGCGCGCCGATGCCGAGATAGGTCACGAACAGCACGATGGTGAGGATCGTCTGCGTGATCGAGCGCAGCCCCCAGCCGAAAGCAAGCCAGGGGCTATTCCATTGCGGTGAATCGAGCGGAGGGAGCGCCACGGAAGACTTGGCCGGGTGAGGAATCGTGCTTGCATAACGGGCGATGCGGCGGCTCGCGTCAAGGAAACAGGCGGCGGGGCTGGCATGCGCGACACCCCCACCGCTGTCATTCCGGGCTCGTGCCCAAGAGGGCACCCCGGAATGACGATTGGAGCTACCCGCTCACGCCCTTATTCTTTAGCACGAAGCACGCCCCGCCGGCCTTCCGGATCCGGTTACAGAGATCATCCGCCTCGCTGCGCGTGTCGGCACCGATGCGCACTTGGTAGAACGCGCGGGTGCCGCGGCTGCGCATCACCGAGCTCAAAAGGCTCGGATCGTGGTCGCCGATTGCGGTGCCGAGCCGCGTGACGGCGCGGGAATACATCGCCAGCGCCCTGTTGCGGTCGAAACCAGCGGCGAGCTGCACGCCCCAGGCTTTTGCGGCCGCCAGCTCGACATGCTGCTCGAGCTCGGCGACGAAAGCATTCGGCGCGCGCTTGAGCAGCGCCATCAGGTCGCGACAGCTGGTCGGCGGCGCGCTCGGCGGGCCCTTGCCGGTCGCACCCGCCTTGGCCCAGGCATCGACGCTCGTCCCAGTGATCGCGTAGACGTAGTTGCGGGTCTGCTCCGGCATGCCGCCGGTGCCGGCGAGCCATTCCTGCACGCGCCGCGGACCTGCGTTGTAGGCGGCGGCCGCAAGGCCGAGATTGCCGAACTGGTTGCGCAGCTCATTCAGAAACTCTGCCGACTTCGGCAATGCCTGCACCGGATTGAACGGATTAAGCAGACCGCGCTCGCTCGCGGTGCCCGGCATGAACTGCGCGATCCCCTGTGCGTGCTCGCCGCTGCGTGTCGTCGGGCCTACCGCGTCGGCCTGGAAGCGGCTTTCCTGCCAGATCACCCGGGCGAAGAATTCCAGCGGGAGATTGGCATCGCGCGCGGCGGCCTCGATGATCAGGCAGATCGACTCCCGCGTGTCGCTCTCGCGCGCCGAATCGGGCGATGGCGACGGTTTTGCGGGGGCTTCGGGGCCGAGCTGCGTGGGAGGAACCGGTGCGTCCTCGGCCAGCGCCGGCGTGCAGACGAACGCTGCCACGAGCAACTGCCAGATCAGCTTCTGGACCCCACCAAGCTGCATTTCGCTCCAAGCCCTTGAACTCGGGCCCCAAGGCAACTAGCAACGGCCGGAACAATCAACGCTGAGCTCGGCCAAAATGCGGACAATCTATTTTGATCTCGACGGCACACTCACCGATCCAAAGCCCGGGATCACCGGTTCGATCCAGTATGCCCTGAAAAAACTCGACCAGCCGGTCCCGAGCCAGGACGAGCTGACCTGGTGCATTGGGCCGCCGCTGCATGCCAGCCTGAAGAGGCTCGTCGGAACCGACGAACTTGCTGACCGGGCGCTGCTACTCTACCGCGAGCGGTTTTCCGAGGTCGGCCTGTTCGAGAATGCGCTCTATCAGGGCATCCACGACACGCTCGCCGCGGTGGCCGCCACGACGCCGCGGATGTTCGTCGCAACCAGCAAGCCCGCGGTCTACGCCACCCGCATCGTCGATCATTTCGGCCTGAAGCCGTACTTCGAGCGTGTGTTCGGCTCCGAGCTCGACGGCACCCGCGTCGACAAGCGCGACCTGCTGCGCTACGCGCTCGACGAGACCAAGGTCGACGCGAGCAGCGCCATCATGATCGGCGACCGCAGCCACGATGTGATCGGCGCCCGCACCAACGGCATGACCGCGATCGGCGTGCTCTATGGCTATGGCAGCGAGACCGAGCTCAGGGACGCCGGCGCGCATCACATCTGCGCCGCACATCCCGAGCTGCTCGGCCACTGCGTCGTCTAAGCGATGACCGTCTCGATCGCCGCCAGCATCCCGGTCTTCGGGTGACAGTCCAGATATTCGAAGAACTGCTCGTCGGCGGCCGCCACCGTGACCTCGTGATAGAGCCGCAGCCTGGCTGACGGCCCGAGCGTCGACAGATATTTCATCGCCGCGCCAAAAATCCTGACATGGGTCGGATGCGACTCCGCCCAGCGTTCGAGCGCCGCCAGGCTCTTCCACCAGCTCTGGCCGTAGGACTTTTCGCTCATGCTGCCGTCGGCCTGGAGCACCTGCATGTAGCGGTTGGCATAGCAGCCGATCGCAAGACCGTCGTCGCGCAGGAAATCCATGCCTTCGCGTAGCACCGGCTCGACATCGTCGAGATAGAGCTTTCGCTCGGATGCCTCGGTATCGCTCCAATCTTGTCCGGATCTGATCAGGCAGAGATTGTCGTGCGCCCTCACGCGTAGCCGCGCGCCGTCCCGGATCAGCTCCGGCGCGCCGCCGGGCGTCATCGCGTCGGTTTGCGACAGCGGGATACGATCGCGCATGCCGCCCCAATAAGCGTGCTCCTGCACCTCGCCGCTCATGCCGCCAGCGATGGCCGCGACACCCTCGGTCCGGTCGGGCGAAGAGAACAGCGTCTCGTGTCGCGCCACAATGGGACGCAGCACCTCGATGAAGGTGCCGACACCCTCGCGCCGCCTCCCGGTCCATGCCGCGCGTGCCGGTTCGAACCAGGCGTCGAAGCGCGCAACGTCGTCCCAATAGGCGACCGAGACGAAGGTCTCGTGCCCGGCCTGGTCGACATAGCGCGCGCGATCCCAATGGGAGGGTCCGCCTTGCGCAGCGAACCGCCCCGCGATTTCGGCAAGCGCCTCCGTTGCGGCCGCCGGCGCCGCGCCGCGATACTGCACGCCGAAGTAAGCCATCACGACGCGGCTCACTGTCGGCTTGTAGCGCGCCACGAAGGACGGATATGGCGGCTGGTAATCATCAGGCACGCGCTTGTGGCGCGTGCGCTGGGTCTCGAGATGCTGAGGAATTGCAGATTCCATGATCGTACCCTCCTCTCGATCTCGGTGATCAGCTCGCTGCCGCGGCAATGTCCGTGGGCTCGACGGTGTCCACCGGCAACGCAAATTGCTCGACGCGTTGGTACCGCTTCTTGTTGAGCAGCAGCCGCGTCACGTCGGGCCGCGAATAATGCCCGGCCGGATCTGCCGCGTTCTTGGCAACACCGATGGCGCCGAGGTCGATCTCGGCGATCAATAGCCCCTCCTGATCCGGCGCCAGCTTGTCGCCGATCTGGCTGCCGTCGGGACCGTAGATCGCGGCAAAGCCGCCACCGGCATGCAGCAGCGCGTGCTTGTCCGGCCGATCGCAGAGCTCATCGATCATCGCCTGCGAGACCGTCGCGCAAGGCGCGAGCACGAAGCAGGAGCCCTCCACCGCATAGACACGCGAGGCGGCGTTGTTGACCTCGGCGCCGAGCGCCGGCGCGAAGGGATCGTAGAGCGAGAAGCTCGGCCAGGCCGCAACATGCACCTGCTCGTTCTGGGCGTACATCGCGTATTTGGACAGCGGCTGGAGATGCTCCCAGCAGCACAGCGCGCCGAGACGGCCGATGTCGGCCCTCGCGTGGACTGCGAGATCGCTGCCGTCGCCCTCGCCGTAGACGGTGCGCTCGGCATGGGTCGGCCGCAGCTTGCGGCGCTTGGCGATGGTCTCGCCATCGGGCCCGATCAGCCATTGCGCGAGATAAAGGCTGCCGCCGTCGCGTTCGGACAGGCCGATCACGGCGGTGAGCTTGGCCTTGCGCACGGCATCACGCAAGCGCTCGGCCTGCGGGCTGTCATAGGACAGCGAGTTGTCGAAATAGCGCTGCACGAAGCCGCGGCCGATCGCCCAGGCCGGCGAGTCCATCCAGATATGCCAGGGGTAACCGGGGATGAAAGCCTCGGGAAAAGCGATCAGCCTGGCGCCCTTCTCGGCCGCGTCCCGGATCAGCGCGATCGACTTGTCGATGGAGGCGTCGAGATCGAGCCAGGCCGGCGCCGCCTGCACCACCGCCACCTTGTATTTCGGATGTTCGATGCCCATTGCCGCCTCCATTGCCGGTTGATCGGAAGCCATCTCCGATGCAGTCTATTGGGCCAAAGCGGGCAATCGGACGCTCGACCGCGGCGGAACAAAAACTCGACCGGCCAGGATTTCGGCCCGGTACGGGTTTTGCCTCGGATCGGGCTGGATCTGCGCCAACATGCGATTTCGCTGGATGTGAAAGGGAGGCCTGCCGATGCCAATCCAGTTCACGACGGACGGCAGCCCCGGCTACCGGCGGCTCGCCCTCTGGCAGGACATCGTCTGCGACGTCTTCGTCGGGCTCGACTGCAAGTCCGATCTCGGCAGCGCCTTTCGCGGCTCGGTGACGCAAATCCCGCTCGGCAAGGCGGTGTGCTCCGAGGTCTGCTCCGACCGCCAGCATGTGTTCCGCACGCCCTCCCGCATCGCGCGCTCGGATCAGGATTTCGTCCTGGTCGCGCTCGGCCATCGCGGCGATGGCGGCGTGGTGCAAGACGGCCGTGAGACCGTGGTTCATCCCGGCGAATTCGCGCTCTACGACACCACGCGCCCCTATGAGCTGAAGTTCAACGACGCTTTCACGCAGACCATCTTCAAGGTGCCGCGCGAGATGTTGCAGCGCCGGCTCGGCGGCACGGAGACGCTGACGGCGATGTCGTTCGGCACTGAGGCACCGCTCGAGCGGCTCGCCTATGATTTCATCTTCCGGCTTTGCCAGAGCGCCGACCGGCTCGCCCCTGGCAACGCCGCCGTTCTGTCCGAACAGGCGGTCGACCTGCTCGCCATGGCGCTGAGCGAACGGCTCGGCAAGACGTCGCTGCCATCTTCGACCCATCGCTCCGCGCTGATCTACCGGCTCAAGGCGCATGTCCGCGCCCATCTCGCCGACCCCGACCTTTCATTGCCGGAGGCCGCCGCCGCGCTCGGCATCTCGCCGCGCTATGTGAACGACCTTCTCGCGGACGAGGAGACCTCGTTCCAACGTTACGTCCTCGCCGAGCGCCTTGCGCAGTGCCGGCGCGACCTCGCCTCGCCCATGCTCGTCCATCGCCGCATCAGCGAGATCGCCTTCGCCTGGGGCTTTAACGACCTCTCGCATTTCGGCCGGGTCTTCCGCGAGCATTTCGGGATGTCGCCGCGCGACTTCAGGCAGAGCCGGCTGCGGCACTGAGCAGCCATCTTCGCAAGCCTTCGTCCTGGACGAAGGCAACGCTCGCCAATTCCAGATTGTCTTGTGTTGCCGCGGGGATCAGGCTGCGACGCATGAGGACTCAGTCCACGATCAGCGGATCGGAGCTGTTACTGAGCGTCATCGCTCTCCGTCTCGCCGTGCTGGTCGTGGTGGGATGGGGTTTGACTCTCCTGCCGCAGCAGACGCGCAATCGTGAGCTCGGCTGCGCTCCCCCATCTGTGGCAAAGGACGAGGCGAAATTTTCGGCGAAGATTGTCGGCCCGCGCATCGTTGATGCCGCATTCGACGACATGCTTCGGCACGATTAGGGCGTCCAAGCAAGGCCGGTATGTGAGCGCGTGATAGGACAAGGCACCCGCTTGCGCTAACCTCGGTGCAAGGCGGCAACGATCAATCAGCGGCCAGCCGAGGAGCATATCGATGGAATACCGACGCTTGGGCCGCTCAGGCCTCATGGTGCCCGCTTTGAGCCTTGGCACCGGCACGTTCGGCGGCGTCGGCCGCCTTGCCGCGTGGGGCACGACCGACGCGACCGAGGCGCGGCGCCTGCTGGACATCTGCCTCGAAGCCGGCGTGTCGATGTTCGACACTGCGAATGTCTATTCGCTCGGCGAGTCCGAGCGCGTTCTCGGCGAAGCCATCAAGGGCCGCCGCGACAAGGTGCTGGTCTCGACCAAGGCCACGTTTCGCTTCGGCGATGGCCCGAACGACATCGGCTCGTCACGGCAGCATCTGCTCGCAGCCATCCACGGTTCACTGAGCCGGCTCGGCACCGACTACATCGACCTGTTCCAGCTCCACGGCTTCGACGCCTTCACCCCGCCCGAGGAGGTGCTCGCGACCCTCGATACGCTCGTGCGCGCCGACAAGATCCGCTATGTCGGCGTTTCCAATTTTTCGGGCTGGCACCTGATGAAGTCGCTCTCCGTTGCCGACAAGCACGGCTTTCCGCGCTATGTCGCCAACCAGACCTATTATTCGCTGATCGGGCGCGATTACGAATGGGAGCTGATGCCGCTCGGCCTCGACCAGGGGCTGGGTGCCGTGGTCTGGTCGCCGCTCGGATGGGGACGCCTCACCGGCAAGATCCGCCGCGGCCAGCCGAAGCCCGAGGTGAGCCGCCTGCCCAAGACCGCCGAGTTCGGCCCGCCCGTGCCGGACGAGCACGTCTATCGTGTCGTCGATGCCATCGACGAGGTCGCCAAGGAAACCGGCAAGAGCGTGTCGCAGATCGCGCTGAACTGGCTGCTGCAGCGCCCGACCGTATCGACGCTGATCATCGGCGCGCGCAACGAGACGCAGCTGCGCGAAAATCTCGGCGCGGTCGGCTGGTCGCTGACCAAGGACCAGATCGCCAAGCTCGACGCCGCGAGCAAGGTGACGCTGCCATACCCCTATTGGCACCAGCGCACGACCTTTACCGACCGTAATCCGCCGGCGGTCTAGCGCAAGAATCTTTGTGTTTGCCGAGCCGCCACGAGCGCTTCCGTTGCGGGAACTGCGGAAAGCCTGACGGGTTGCCGTCAATCCGGCAATTTCCTATCGGAGATGAAACACGGCTCGAATCAAGCGCGCCTCCATCATGTCGTCCGCCCCCATCGAGCATGCCGACGGCCTGCCGCAGCCGCAGCGCAACCAGGCGGTGCTGACCATTGCGCTCGGCATCATCATGGCGGTGGTCGACAGCGCGATCGCCAATGTCGCGCTGCCGACGATCGCGGCCGACCTCGACGCCAGTCCGGCCTTCTCGATCTGGATCGTCAACGGTTACCAGCTCGCGATCACGATCTCGCTGCTGCCGCTGGCTTCGCTCGGCGAGATCGTCGGCTATCGCCGCGTCTATCTGGTCGGGCTGGTGCTGTTCACGCTGGCGTCCGCCTTCTGCGCGCTGGCGCATACGCTGCCGCTGCTCACGATCGCGCGCATCATCCAGGGCTTTGGCGCGGCCGGCATCATGAGCGTCAACGCGGCGCTGGTGCGCTTCACCTACCCGCGCAGCCAGCTCGGCCGCGGCATCGGGCTCAACGCGCTCGTCGTCGCCTTCTCGGCCGCCATCGGCCCGACGCTCGCCGCAGGCATCCTGGCGGTCGGAAGCTGGCCGTGGCTGTTCGCCATCAACGTGCCGCTCGGCGCGGTGACGCTGGTGCTGGGCCTGCGCAGCCTGCCGCACACAAGGCCCGCCAGCCATTCGTTCGACTGGCAGAGCGCGGGGCTTTCGGCGATCACCTTCGGCGTCGGGATCGCGGCCGTCGACAGCGTCGGTCATGGCGAGGCCGCCATCACCTGCCTCGTGCAGTTCGCCATCGCCATCGTCGCAGGCGCGCTGCTGATCTGGCGCGAAACCCACATGACCTCGCCGCTGCTGCCGGTCGACCTGTTGCGCATCCCGGTGTTCGCGCTGTCGATCGCAACCTCGATCGCCTCGTTCTGCGGGCAGATGCTGGCCTTCGTCGCGATCCCCTTCTACCTCCAGAGCCGCTTCGGCTATTCGGCGGTCCATATGGGCCTCCTGATCACGCCATGGCCGATCGCCGTGGCGTTCGCAGCGCCCCTCGCCGGCCGCCTGGTCGAGCGTTATCCGGCCGGCCTGCTCGGCGGCATCGGCCTCACGCTGTTCGCCTGCGGCCTTGCCGCGCTCGCCTTCCTGCCCGCAGACCCCACACCGTTCGACGTGATCTGGCGCATGGCGTTGGCGGGCGCCGGGTTCGGTCTGTTCCAGACCCCCAACAACCGGACCATGATCGCAGCCGCCCCGCGCGAGCGCGCCGGCGGCGCCAGCGGCATGCTCGGCACGGCGCGCCTGCTCGGCCAGACCACCGGCGCCGCACTGGTCGCGTTGTTGCTCGGACGGTATCCGGTTGAGGGGACCAGGCTGGCGCTGCTCGTGGGCGTCGGGTTTGCACTCTGCGGCGCGGTGCTGAGCATGCTGCGGCTGTCTCCGGTTGGCGCGCGCGGCGCCGAACACGTCCGCGTGCAGGACGATCAGCGCCTGCGGGGCGACTGACGGAGCCCCACTTCCAGGTACCGGCCATTCCGTGCACAACCCCTGCGTGGCTTAACTATCCGGACCAATGACCTATTGCCCTCGCGCTCCGGTTGCGCTTGATTGGCGTGGGGAATAAGGGGCACTTCATGCGTTCATTGGGAATTGTGGCGCTCAGCGTCATGCTGGGCGGCTGCGCGTCTGTGACGCGCGGCACGACCGAAAACATCAGCATCTCATCGACACCGTCAGGCGTGGAAGCCATGGTCTCCGGGCTCGAAGTGCCCACCACCTGCACCACACCCTGCGCCATCGTCGCCAAGCGTAACGCCGACATCACGATCACCTTCGAGAAGGAAGGCTATCAATCCCAGACGGTGCAGCTCACCAAGGAAGTTTCAGGCACCGGGGCCACCGGCTTCGCCGGCAACCTCTTGCTCGGCGGCGTCGTCGGCATGGGGGTCGACGCCGCGACGGGGGCGGCCACCGATCACAAGCCAAACCCGGTCATTGTAACGATGCAGCCGTCGGTCCCTGCCCGCGGCGCCCGGCCGGCCGCTCCGAAGAGGCCCCTGCCGCCGCGCGCGCCGGAGGCCGGTACGTAGGCCGTTCTGCGGTACGACATCGCATCAATGAAAAGGCCGGCTTTTCAGCCGGCCTTTTCAATTCTCATGGCGTGCCGATCAAGCCTTGACCAGCGGGCCCTTGGAGGTCGGCCCCTTCGAGCCGCCGGGGCCGCCCGGCTTGGACTTGCCCGGCGGGCGCTTGCGGGTGCCCGGGAGCTTCTCCTGCTTCGGCGTGACCGGCCCCTCGACGAATTCGAAGCCGATCTTGTCCTTGGTCTCGTCAGCCTCGTCCTTGACCAGGATGACGCGGACATGGCCGCCGCCCTTCAGCTTGCCGAACAGCACCTCGTCAGCCAACGGCTTCTTGATGTGTTCCTGGATCACGCGGGCCATGGGACGTGCGCCCATCTGCTCGTCGTAACCATGCTGGACCAGCCAGGCCTTGGCGGGCTCGGACAGCTCGATGGTGACGTCGCGGTCGCCGAGCTGGGCTTCGAGCTGAAGCACGAACTTCTCGACCACGGTGCCGATCACCTCGACGCTGAGATGGCCGAACGAGACGATGGCATCGAGACGGTTGCGGAATTCCGGCGCGAACTGCCGGTTGATCGCCTCGTGGTCGTCGCCTTCCCGCTTGGAGCGCGTGAAGCCGAACGCCTGCTTGGCGAGATCGGAAGCCCCCGCGTTCGTGGTCATGATCAGGATCACGTTGCGGAAATTGACCTGCTTGCCGTTGTGGTCGGTGAGCCGGCCGTGATCCATGATCTGCAGCAGCACGTTGTAGAGATCGGGATGCGCCTTCTCGATTTCGTCGAGCAGCACCACGCAATGCGGATGCTGGTCGACGCCGTCGGTGAGCAAGCCGCCCTGGTCGAAGCCGACATAGCCGGGAGGCGCACCAATCAGGCGCGATACGGTGTGCCGCTCCATGTACTCGGACATGTCGAAGCGCAACAGCTCGACGCCGAGGCTTGCCGCCAGCTGCTTTGCAACCTCGGTCTTGCCGACGCCGGTCGGACCCGAGAATAGGTAGCAGCCGATCGGCTTCTCCGGCTCGCGCAGGCCGGCACGCGCCAGCTTGATCGATGCCGCGAGCGACTCGATCGCCTTGTCCTGGCCGAACACGGTGCGCTTCAGGGTCTGCTCGAGATGCTTGAGCACCTCGGCATCGTCCTTCGACACGCTCTTCGGCGGGATCCGCGCCATCGAGGCGATCGTGGTCTCGATCTCCTTGATGCCGATGGTCTTCTTGCGCTTGTTCTCGGCCACCAGCATCTGCGCCGCACCGGACTCGTCGATCACGTCGATCGCCTTGTCCGGCAGCTTGCGGTCGTGGATGTAGCGCGAGGAGAGCTGAACCGCGGCCTCGATCGCCTCGTTGGTGTACTTCAGCCGGTGGTAGTCCTCGAAGTACGGCTTGAGACCCTTGAGGATCGCGATCGCGTCCTCGACCGTCGGCTCGTTGATGTCGATCTTCTGGAAGCGCCGCACCAGCGCGCGGTCCTTCTCGAAGTGCTGACGGTATTCCTTGTAGGTGGTCGAGCCCATGCAGCGGATGGTGCCCGAGGCCAGCGCCGGCTTGAGCAGGTTCGAGGCATCCATCGCCCCGCCCGACGTCGCGCCCGCACCGATCACGGTGTGGATCTCGTCGATGAACAGGATGGCGTTGGGATGCGCCTCGAGCTCCTTCAGCACTTGCTTCAGGCGCTCTTCGAAGTCGCCGCGATAGCGCGTGCCCGCGAGCAGCGTGCCCATGTCGAGCGAGAACACGGTGGCAGCCGCCAGAACTTCCGGCACCTCGCTGTCGACGATGCGCTTGGCGAGGCCCTCCGCAATCGCGGTCTTACCGACGCCGGCTTCGCCGACGAACAGCGGGTTGTTCTTCTGCCGGCGGCACAGCACCTGGATCGCACGGTTGATCTCGGAGTTGCGTCCGATCACCGGGTCGATCTTGCCGTCGCGCGCCTTCTTGTTGAGGTTGACGCAATAGGTCTCGAGCGCCTCGCCCTTCTTCTTGGCGTCTTCGGCACCCTTGGTCTCGGTCTCCTCGTCGACGCCGCGCACCGGCCGCGCCTCGGAGACGCCAGGCCGCTTGGCAATGCCGTGGCTGATGTAGTTGACCGCGTCATAGCGCGTCATGTCCTGCTCCTGCAGGAAATACGCGGCGTGGCTCTCGCGCTCGGCGAAGATCGCGATGAGCACGTTGGCGCCGGTCACCTCTTCACGACCGGAGGATTGCACGTGAATCACGGCGCGCTGGATCACGCGCTGGAAGCCGGCGGTCGGCTTGGCGTCGTCGGCGCCATCGGTGACCAGATTCTCGAACTCGGTCTCAAGATAATTAACCAGGCTCGTGCGGAGCTTGTCGAGATCGACACTACAGGCGCGCATGACGGCGGCTGCATCGGAGTCGTCGATCAGGGAGAGCAACAGATGCTCGAGCGTCGCGTATTGGTGATGACGTTCGTTTGCGATCGCCAGTGCACGATGCAGGGATTGTTCAAGGCTTTGGGAAAAAGTCGGCATTCGCGTCCTCTATGGCCCCCACCATCATGGTCGTGATCGCCCGGTCAGGCAACAACAACCTTTGTCACATATAGTTATACAAGACCGCGGCGAAAGACCGGTTCCGCGACTCCGGCAGCGACACACCCGCGGTATTTTCGATGCAAAACCCGTTCCGATTTGGGCAGACTACCCATTTGGGCAGGGTTGACGCCGGCGCCGAAGTTCACCGGATCATGCAGCAGGTTGTGCTGCCATCACACGCCACGCGAACAGAACCACTCTAAGGAACGCGACCGGCGACTATTTCTTTTCCATCACGCATTGCAGCGGATGCTGGTGCTTGCGGGCGAAATCCATCACCTGCGTCACCTTGGTCTCGGCGATCTCGTAAGTGAACACGCCGCACTCCCCGATGCCATGATGGTGGACGTGCAGCATGATCTTGGTCGCGGCCTCGATGTCCTTGTTGAAGAACTTCTCCAGCACGTGGACGACGAACTCCATCGGCGTGTAGTCGTCGTTCAGGATCAGCACGCGGTAGAGGTTCGGCCGTTTGGTCTTGGGCTTGACCTTGGTAATGACCGAAGTGTTCGGACCCGAGGGGTTGCCCGAACGGTTCTCGTCATTGCTCATGCGAGGAGCGTAGGCAGCGGCTGGCGCGGACAGGTCGAGTCTGGAAGTCAATTGCGGCATGGCTCAGGCGTTCAAATTCCCCATGGAAGCGAATGGCAGTCGCCGCGCGACCCCGCCCTTCGGAGCCTGGCGCAGGCGCGCCGCCTTGTTGGATCGCCGCTCCCGACAATCCGGTCCAAGCCGGATCGTTCGCCAGCAATATGGGCCTGCCCCCGGCCCGCCGCAAGCGTGCAAAGGTCCGGCCGATGCGGCCACAGCAGTCCCGATTCCCGGTCCGGGCGATCGGGAGCAAGGTTAAACAATCCGGACCGATTTGACAAAAATTTCGCCCCCGCGCGTTTAGAACATGTTGACCAGGAACCCCGGCTGTTAACCCGGCTGCGGCGGTTTCACGCGGGTCGCTCCGGTTTTCTACGGTCCAATTTACCTGCCGTTCAATGGCGTGGCGCGAAATCGGGCAAAACACAGATTTCGGGGATTGTCATGTCACGCCCGCCCCTCGTCAGCCGCCTTGGTCGACTATTCGCCCGCTTTGCAGCGGCCGAGCAAGGCAATATCGCCGTGATCTTCGCCATCGCGCTGGTCCCGGTGCTGAGCTTCGTCGGTGCCGCGATCGATTATAGCCGCGCCGCCCAGGCCCGCGCCTCCATGCAGTCGGCCCTCGACTCCACCGCGCTGATGCTCTCCAGGGACCTGTCGGCCGGCACGATCACGACGTCGCAGATCAGCAGCAAGGCGCAAACCTATTTCAATGCCCTGTTCACCAACACCACGACCCTGCCATCGGTCACCGTTGGGGCCACTTATACCGCAAGCACCAGCATCGGCTCGACGATCCAGCTCACCGGAACCGGCACCTACACGACCAGCTTCATGAAGATCGCCGGCTTCCCGACACTCGGCATCGACACCACCTCCACCAGCGCCTGGGGCCTGACGCGCATGCGCGTGGCTCTGGTGCTCGACGTCACGGGATCGATGGCCGACGACGGTAAGATGCCGGCCATGCAGACGGCCGCGAAGAACCTGGTCGACCAGCTCAGCACGCTCGCCAAGACCAACGGCGACGTCTACATCTCGGTGGTTCCGTTTTCCAAGGACGTCAACGTCGGCAGCAGCAACTATGACAAGTCCTGGATCGACTGGAGCGACTGGGAAGCGGTGAATGGCAGCTGCAGCGACAATTGGTACAAGCAACAGTCGGGCTGCGTCAGCGCGGGCAAGACGTGGACGCCGAAGAACCACAACAAATGGACGGGATGCGTCACCGACCGCGATCAGGACTACGACACCAAGAATACGACTCCGGTTATCAGCAACTCGTCGACGCTGTTCCCGGCGGAGCAGTATTCGTACTGCAATTCCAGCAATTCGGCCTACATCCAACCGATCATGCCGCTGAGCTACGACTGGTCCGCGCTCAAGACGCTGATCGGCAATCTGGTCCCGACCGGCAACACCAACCAGGGCATTGGCCTCGCCTGGGGCTGGATGACGCTCTCGACCGGCGATCCCATGAACGCGCCGGCCAAGGACACCAACTATACGTATAAGGACGCGATCGTGCTGCTGTCGGACGGTCTCAACACGCAGAACCGCTGGTACAGCAACGCCTCGCAGATCGACGCGCGGCAGAAGATTCTGTGCGACAATGCCAAGGCCCAGCCGTCCAACATCACGATCTATACGGTGCAGGTGAACACCGGCAGCGACCCGACCTCGAGCGTGCTGCAATATTGCGCCAGCGGCAGCGACAAGTTCTACCTGGTCACGTCGGCGAGCCAGACGGTCTCGGTGTTCAAGGACATCGGCACCTCGCTGTCCAAGCTGCGCGTGGCGCGCTGACGGATCGACCGCGTGCAAACAAAAAGCCCGGCTGGTTCAGCCGGGCTTTTCGATTCCAGGACGTCCTGAAAAATTTACTGAGCAGCCGGGGTGAACTTCGACACGATGGTCTCGACCGGCTTGAACGCCTGCTTGGCGAGGTCGCTGTAGAGGCCGGCGATCTTCTGCGATTCCGCAACGAAGGTCTCGTAGGAGGAACGGGCGAAATCGGTCTGCGCTTCCATGGCCTTGTCCAGCGACTTCACGCCGGAAAGCTTCTCGACGAAGGACTTGGTGTCTTCGAACGACTTCTTCGTATAGTCGCCATAGGCGCTGGCGATCGCCTGGAGGCCGTGCTGCACCGAGGTCGCGGAGGCGACGTACTGCTCGAAGTGCTCTTTCCCGTAGTTCTGAAAGTCTTCAACCTTGAACATTTCGGAATCCTTTTCCCTGGCTCTCGTCGGGAAGCCCCGGCTCCCTGACTCTGCCCACAATTAGTGCAACGCACAAAAAAGTCAAGAATCTTTGTGCGACGCACAAATTTGGACTCACTTCGCGGAGATTCCCGGGGTTTCCCGCAAGGGTTCTTTAAGCATTTGGAAACCGCGGGCCCCTACCCTGATTCCCTGGACGTGTTCAACTTCCGCAGACGGTCAAAAGCCGTTTGAGACCATCACCTTAGCCAGAATAGCGGTTCAGGCCCAACGTCCCCCGCGGCGAACACCAGCGGAGGGACAGCCTGAGCAGGTAATGATCCCGGGTCCATTGGGCACAATTTCGCCTCACGAGCCGGTGATCAGTTGAGAAACGGGGACGGGGTTCCATGCTTCGTAAAAACTTGTCTTCCTCGCGCTTGGCGCGGGTTGGCGTTTTCGGGCTTCTTACGGTCACCACCGCGGTCATCTTCACCACCGATGCCGCCGAGGCGCGGCGTCATCGCCGCCATTACGCGCACCACCGGGTGCAGCGCGAGGTGTCCGAGAGCTCCAGCCCGAAATTCGCGTCCATCATCGTCGACGGCAATTCCGGCGCGGTGCTTCAGTCGAACGCCCCGGACGGCATCCGTCACCCCGCCTCGCTCACCAAGATCATGACGCTCTATCTGCTGTTCGAGCGTCTCGAGTCCGGCAAGATGAAGCTCGACACCGAGATGCCGGTGTCCCAGCACGCCGCCGATCAGGATCCGACCAAGCTGAATTTGCGCGCCGGCCAGACCATCCGCGTCGAGGACGCGATCAAGGGTCTCGTCACCCGCTCCGCCAACGACGCCGCGGTGGTGATCGCGGAAGCGATCGCCGGCGACGAGGACGACTTCGCCCAGATGATGACGCGCAAGGCGCGCTCGCTCGGCATGTCCAAGACGGTGTACCGCAACGCCAACGGCCTTCCCAACGACGAGCAGGTCACGACCGCGCGCGACCAGGCTACGCTCGGCCGCGCCATCCAGGAGCGCTTCCCGCGCTATTATCGCTATTTCGCGACCGCGACCTTCAACTGGCGCGGACAGTCGATCCGCAACCACAATCACCTGCTCGGCAATGTCGAGGGCGTTGACGGCATCAAGACCGGCTACACCCGCGCCTCCGGCTTCAATCTCGTGACCTCGATGCGCCGCGGCAACCGTCATCTGATCGGTGTCGTGCTCGGCGGCCGCAGCGGCGGCTCGCGCGATGCGATCATGCGCAACCTGCTCGCGGAGAATCTCGAGAAGGGCGCGACCACCCACACCGTCGCCGCGGTCACGGAGCGCAACGGCGCTGACGCCGGCACCGAGGTCGCCGACGCGTCGCCTATCCCGGCCCGCGCTGTTCCTCAGGTTCAGGCCGCCTCTGCCCCTGCTCCTGAAGCCGCTCCGTCGCGTCTGGCCGCACGCCTGTCGACGCTCGCGGCTGCGACTGCCGCGGTGCCGCCAGCCCAGCCCAGGTCCGAAGCCAAGCCCGAAGTTCGGCCGACGGAATCCAGGATCGAGCCGGCGCCGCTCACCAATGGCGTGATCTCGAGCCAGCCGCTCTCGATCATCCCCGGCTCGTCCGAGCCGATGAAGCCGGTTCGGGTCAAGACGGTTCAGGTCAAGGCCGGCGCCGTGAAGGTCGCCTCCGCTGCCCCCGCTCAGGTCGCACCGCCGGTCACCAACGCCATTTCGTCCCGTTCCGACGTCGCGGAAACCTCCACCGCCGTCGTCGCCCGGGCCGATCTCATCAACAAGCCCGAGGTGGTCAGCCAGCCGGAAGCGCCGAAGGCCGAGATCGCCCGCACCGAGCTGCCGCGGCAGCCGGCGGGCTTCGGCACCGGCAACGGCATCCTCGGGGTGCTGCCGGCCGCAACGGCTGCCGCGCCCGCCCCGGCCGCTCCGAAGCTCGCCTCCGCCGATCCGATGCCGGTTCAGATGAGTGCCACCACCAAGCCGGTCGTCACTCACAGCGGCTGGATCGTCCAGGTCGGCGCGCTCGAGAGCGAGAACGAAGCCCAGCAGCGCATCGACGCCGCGCGCAGCTCGGCCCGCGGCCTGCTCAGCAAGGCCGATCCGTTCACCGAGGTCGTCGCCAAGGACAATCGCAAGCTCTATCGCGCCCGCTTCGCCGGGCTCGAGCGCGACCAGGCCGAAGCCGTCTGCCGTACCCTGAAGCGCGCCGACATCTCCTGCATCACCGTCCGCAACTGATCTTTCGCAACGCTCCGATCAAAATGCCCGCGCTGTGCCGCGGGCATTTTTGTTTTTGGCGGTCTCGATGCCAGTTCCGCGACAACTTCTCGTCAAGGATTTACGGTTAAAACTTTACTCAAGAGATCAACCACGCCGACAATGGCGGGTGTCAGGGCGACGGCAGACAGAGCAAGCGGAGCTCACGCGGTACGGGCGTTTGTAGCGTGGTGCCGGAGTTAGCCGTTATGCGTACGAAGCAGAGTATCCTTGGCCTCGTTTACACGGGCAGCGAGGTAGTTCGACCCCCCCTGGTCGGGATGGAGTTTCTTCATCAGGGTCTTGTGGGCCCGGCTGATGTCGTCACGCCCCGCCCCCGGCTGCAAGCCAAGGATCTGATAGGCCTCCTCCGCCGTCATTTTGCCGCTCGCCGCCGTGCGGCGCTGCCCCCCTGCCGCATCGCTCTGCGCGTTCTGACGCCAGGCGGGAAACCGGCGGTCCAGATAGCTTTCAAGTAAGGCCACGCTCTCGGCGTCGAATGTCGGGACCATGGCCAGCAGGCTAGCGAGATCGAACTCGCCGAGATCGCGCCCGGCGTGAGGCCCGGCGACGATCTGCCCGCCGAGCTGGCCAGAGCCGTGGTCGAGCCGCATATCCAGGAATTGCGAACGCACGCGTGAGGACTGCCCTGACGCGGGCGCAGCACCACCGCCGCCGAACAGCCCGCCGACATTGCCGAAGCCGGCGTTTGCCAGCGGTGTCCAGCCCAGCAGGCCGGCGCCGAAAATCCCGAGCGGGATCGCCACCACCAGTTCGCCCCGCAAGCCCGTGAAGGCTGCGACCGCCAGCGCCACCACGCCGCCACCGAACCTGATGGCCCTCGCCAGCACCGCTGGGTTGGCGGCTCGGAACATCTGGAGCAGCAGATAAAGCGTGATAACAGCGACAGCGCCGGCGATCAGGGTCATGACCGGAATATAGTCGCCCTCGCGGCAGAATGCATGGCATACGCCTCGCGATGCCTGAGCGCTATTTCATCTGGCCGATCAGTCTGGCCGCGCCGCTCGCGGTCTGCGCCAGTTTCAACAGGGCCTCGCGACCGCCGGCGGCATAGGCCGCAGCGGCCCGCAGCAGCTCGCGCAGCTGCGCCGCCGCGCCCGGATCAAAGCGGCACCAGGCACCGCCGGTCAACCGCGCGATCTCGCGAAAGGCCTGCTCGGCGACGGCGTCATGCCCCTCCTGAAACACGAACACGGGCACTTTGAGCATGCCGAGCTCGCCGGCCTTGGCGCAGAGCTCGTCGACCTTCTCCTCCATGGCATCGCCGACGAAGACGACGGCGCGCACGCCCGATGCGACCGCTTCGCGCCGCGCCTCGGTCAGCACCTTGCCGATCTGAGTGTCGCCGCCGCGGCAATCGATCTTGCTCATCAACGCCGCAAGCCTGGTGCTGTCGGAGATCCACCCCGTGGCGCGGCACTCGTTGAAGCCGCGATAATAGACCAGGCGGATGTCGAGACTGCCGAGCGCGGCGGTCTCGCGAAACATGTCGGCCTGCAGCGCGCAGGCCATGTCCCAGGTCGGCTGCCGGCTCATGGTCGCATCCAGCGCGAAGATCAGCCGCCCCTTCGCGCCCGGCGCATGCGGTGACATCGCCTGCGCCTTGGCAACGAAGGCGGCGATGTCTTCCGCAGTCGACGTTCCGGCCTGCGGCACCGCGCGGCCTGCCTGCGCCGAGACGGCATCGCCGCTGCGCGGTTTGATGGGTTCGCCCGACATGCCTTGACCCTGCGTGGGCAGCTAATGTGGTTAGCGCAAGCTGCCCGGTCAATGTGCAAAGCCCCCGCCGGCAGAGGCTGGCGGGGGCTTTGCAGATCGTGACTGACGATGAGGGACCGTCAGGGAGAAGACGTCAGCTCTTGGCAGGCCCCATCAAGGCGACCGGACCGGGCTCCAGGATATTGGGCGGCGAGGATTGCGTGTCGACCGGCGCGATCTCGCTGTCGGTGGCGCTCAGGAATTTGTCGAGCATGCCCTGGATCGAGTTCTTGGCGACGTCCGGACCGGTGTCGCGCATGTCGTTGTGCTGGAATTCGGTCTTCACGACCTGGATACCCGCCTTCTCGCATTCCTCGTCCGTCGGGATCACGCCCGCATCGGCCTTGAACTGCGGATCGGTGGAGCGGAACGACAGGATCTTGAACTTGCCGGCGGTGACGAAGGGCACGCGCAGATTGTCGAGCGTGACGACCTTCTTGACCTCATCCGGATACTGCTTGGCGAAATACATGGTGATGTCGCCGCCCATGGAATGGCCGACCATGGTGACCTTGTCGTAGTCGGCGTTGGGCTGAAGCTTCCTCATTTCCTGCACGGCGAGATGGATGTTGGCGACACCGCGCAGGATCTGCGGCAGCCGGCCGACATAGAGCTCGCCGGGCTTGGTCACCATCGGAGGATCGGTCGGCAAGTCGTGCTGCGGGCTCAGGACCATGTAGCCGCGCGCAGCGAAGATGTTGGCGAGGAAGCCGTACTCGGTGTTCTTGACGGTGTTGCCGTGATTGATCACCGCGACCGGCAGCGTGATCATGCCGGCATTGGCCTGCATTTCCTTGTCGCGACGCACCGCGATGTCGACGGGCACCGGGCGATTGTCGCGCGAGGCGTCGTAGAAGGTAATGGTCTCGTGCTTGATCGCCCACTTGCTCGCCGTGAAATAGGCGATGCCGCAGAGAGCACTGACCGAAACCAGAACGGCAATTCCACGCTTCATTTTCGTCCTCAGCCTCAGGCTCTTGCGGCCTGAATCCCTGTTGAAAATCGTGTTCTTCCGGGGCTCTTCGGCCCCTTGTCGCCTATTCGCTAATATATGTCACAGGCGCGTGACAGGAAGGCCAAATATTGTGAACCGGCAGCCCTTTCATTGTGCGCCGCACACGTTTTATGGGCATCCCGTCCTCGCCAGGCTACGTCAGGGTGTACTTCACCATCCGACGCAACCGGTCTCAATTGGGTTCAATTTCACGGTCAACGTAAGGTGAAAACGGCGAAACGCGGCCACAGTTCCCTGGAGAGCCCGGCCCTCAGATCGATCAGATCGATCGGAAGTAGTGACATACCGCCGGCTCAGGCGCCGAGGATGTCGTGGACCTCGAGCGGCTTGTCGACCTGGTTGAACCACTCGGCCCGGTTGGCGGCGCGGCGGCGGCCGCGCTCGTCCAGCGGCAGCTTGAGCTGGCGGAGCAGGCTCGTCACCTCCTCCCGTGCGGTGAGATGGCCGAGATTGGGGCGCATGCCGAGCGTGGCCTCGTCGATCTCGTCGAGCGCGGTCAGGCCGCGCGGGAAAAATTCGCGATAGACGACGCGTTCGGCGAAGCCGTCGACGTAGCGGAAGCCGAGCCGCAGCGACAGATCCTTCAACCCCTCGGCGACGAGCTGCTTGTTGCGCGAGCCGAGCATCGACAGGCGGTTGCGCACGACGATCCAGTCGGTGGTCGAGCCGTCGAGCTGGCGGCGCTTGCGCCTGACGTCGCGCACCATCTCGGCGTAATGGCTCTCGCCCGTCACCGCGTAGTTGGCGGGATCGACGGTGCCGAGCACGTCGAAATCGAGGAAGCTGTCGTTGATCGGCGTGACCAGGGTGTCGGCCATCGAGTGCGCCAGCCGCATCAGATAGCTGTCGGTGCCCGGCGTATCGATGACGATGAAGTCGAAGCTGCTCTCGACCGCCGAGACCGCCTCCATGAACTGCTGGAACTCGGAATTCTCGTTCTCGGCGATCTGCATGGTCTCGCCGAGCTTGATGCAGCGATGCACCGGCAGTTCGAGGTCGAGCTTGGTGCGGCGCGCCCAGGCAGAGCGGTTGCCGATGTAGCGGGTGAAGCTCTGCTGACGGCAGTCGAGGTCGATGGTAGCGACGCGCTGGCCGGCCTTCAGGAGCGCAACCGCGATGTGCAGGGCGGTGGTCGACTTGCCGGAACCGCCCTTCTCGTTGCCGAGCACGACTACATGCGCCGAGCCGGATTGGCCTTGGCTAGCCTGCACAAGCATGGCGATCCTCAACACCCCTGATGAATATCTTCGAGTTGGCCGCGTCTGCGGTCAAGTGAAATGCGTGACAGGTAATGCAAATCGTATTGCGCCGTTCTTCATGAATCGCGGCGTCGTCTTTCGTCTGTGATCCAGCCACAATGTCGCGACATCGCGCGCGCCTTGCGCGGGATGCTGTGCCGCATCCGGATGCATGGCGTCCACGATCGCCGCTTGTTAAGGTTAGTCGCCCCTGGCGCCAGGTCATGCCGCGCCGATTCCCAACCCTGTCGAGTCCTGATGTCAGCAAGCCCCTTGATCGCCCGCACGGTCCCAACCTTGCGCCGCGCCGTCGACAATTTCCGCAAGCGAAAAGCCACGATCGCGCTGGTCCCGACCATGGGGGCCCTCCATGACGGGCATGTGTCTCTGGTTCGCCTCGCCAAGCGGCGCGCCAGCCGCGTCATGGTTTCGATCTTCGTCAACCCGACCCAGTTCGCTCCCACCGAGGATTTCGGCGCCTATCCGCGCACCTGGAAGGCCGACATCGCCAAGCTCGCGGCCGAGGATGTCGATATCGTCTGGCACCCCGGCGTCGCGGCGATGTATCCGGAGGGCTTTGCCACCCGCATCATGCCGGAGGGACCGGCGCTCGCCGGCCTCGAGGACCGCTTCCGCCCGCACTTCTTCGGCGGCGTCGCCACCGTGGTCGGCAAACTGTTCACGCAGTGCCGGCCGGACTTTGCGATCTTCGGCGAAAAGGACTTTCAGCAGTTGCGGGTGGTGACGCAGATGGCGCGCGACCTCGACCTCGGCGTCAAGGTCGTCGGCTCCCGCACCGTACGCGAGCGCGACGGGCTCGCGATGTCCTCGCGCAACGTCTATCTGTCGCCCGAGGAGCGGCAGACCGCCCCCATCCTCTACCGTGCCATGAAGGACAGCGCCGGCCGCATCCGTGCCGGCGAAGCCGTTGCGTCGGCCATGAAGCGTGGCGCCGCGACGATCGAGGCGGCCGGCTTTGCGCTCGACTATTACGAAGCGCGCCATGCCGAGACGCTGGCGCCCCTCACCTCGCGCAAGGACGGCCCGTTGCGAATCCTGGTCGCCGCCAAGCTCGGCAACACCCGGCTGATCGACAATATCGCGGTTTAGAGCAGCCCGAGATCGCGCAATTCGCGCCGCATCGGCTCCGGCATCGCCGCGATCGAGCCGGCGGCGGACTTGCCCAGATCGGGCGGCACGGAATCGTCGGCGAGATAGCGCCAGCCCTGGAACGGGCGCATCGGCCGCGGCGACACCGAGACGACCTTCGGCTGCATCACGATCCGGCAGCGGCCGATACCGTCCTTGTCGCGGAACGGCTCGATGCCGATGATCTTTTCCCGCGCGGCGATCTCGCCCTTGATCACCCAATAAAGCGACCCGCCGGTGAGGATCTCGGCATCGCGCTTGGGGACCATGCGGGTGATGTGGATGTGATGTTGCGGCAGACCCTTCTTCTTGGCGGTCCGCATCCGTTCGGCGATCCACTCCTTCAATTCCTTGACGGAGTCGCAACCGACGGCGAGCTTGATCAGATGTAGCGGCATGCCCAAGCATTAGCCGGGCAGCACCACATTTGGAATGCTGATCTACTCGTTATCCGCAGCCGCGGGCGCGGCCGCCGAGGCTGGCGGCGGAGCGAGCGGAACCGGTGCTGCCGCGGGCGCACGCGCAGCCTTCGGGGCCGGCGGCTTCTTCGCGGCCGGTGGTGCGGCAGCCTGTGCCGACGTCGCGGCGGGCGCGCGCGGTGCCGGCGCTGCGTTCGCGGCGGCGGGCGCCGCTTGGCGCGTCGTCGCCGTGGGCTCCGGATTCATGATGCTCACCGGCGGCGTCGACGAGGCGCTCGGGAACTCAGCGCTGGTCGGCTTGCCCGTCGGCATCGCGGGCGGCAGCCCGGCAAGCGCGGCCGTGGCCGGCATCCCCTGCGCCGTTGCAGGCGCGTTCCAGGTTGGCGCGTAGCGCGCGACCAGCATGTCGTAGAGATGGGCGTCCATGTTGGCGGCAACCCGCTGCTGATCGGTCAGCGAGCGGAACGCGGGGCAGTCGAACTGCGTGCAGCCGTCGCGCACGACCAGCACCTGCGCCACGAGGCCGTAGCGATCGTGCTCCAGCGCCTTGCGCAGCATCTTCATGTCCGTCGTCAGGCTCTTCTCGGCCGTCGCGGCATCACCGAGCGCAGTCAGCCGGTCGATTCGGGCCGCGGTGTAGGAGACGGCGGCAGCCGCGGCATCCGGCGAGCCGAACAGCGCCTTCTCGCAGCCAATGGCGACCGCATCGCCGGCGAGATCGTCGAGACAGGACAGCGCCGGCAGGCTCGCGATGGCAGCACCTTGCGCGCGCACTTCGGTCGGAGCGTCCTGCCCCGCCGGTCCATAGACGCGCACGGTGGCAGCTCCGGCGATCGCGATGGACAGCAGCGTGATCACGGTCAGCGCGCCGTTGGCGACCGACCTGTCGGCGCGCAGCAGCGTGATCAGCAGGATCAATCCGAAGAATCCGGCAGCCGCCAGCGTCATCCACATCGGAAAGGCCGGCGAGCGCCAGATTTGGTCGAGCGAAGTGGCCCATGCCCAGTTCATGCGCGACGTCCCCTCACGCGAGCAGAGAACGAATGGTCAAGCGAGCACCGCGAGTCGGCAACTGCCCCCAGGCCCACCTTGCGAAGGTGAAGCGGGCCTTTTGACGGCGGCAGGACACAATTCCGCAGAGGGCGCGAATGCGCGGGGAGCGTCGGTCTTCAGGAGAGCGCGAGCTGGCTTTCCTTGGCGACGCGTTCGAAAGCTTCGGTCGAGCTCTTGATCCGGTACTGGCAGTCGTCGCCGTCGGTCGGCAGCAGGCGGATGACCTCGTACGAGCCGCTGGCAGCAGGGCGCGCGACGTTGCTGGCCGTGAACAATACGCGCGTTCCAATCGGGAATTTGTGCTTCAACACCCTCTCCATCACTCAAACAACGCCTGCCTCGCCCATGGTCCCACTGCGACGGCCGGCCAGAAACCCAGGCGCTGTATAGCACGCGACCTGCCGTTTTGGCCAGCGCCATGCCACCATGGCAAGCGCGTAAATCCTGCAATCTTTTCAGAATGATAGGGATGGAACCGGCCGGTCGATGATACCGCCGGGGCCACATGTTCAGGCGGCATGTCGCAGGGCCGGTCGCAGCCCGAATGGCATATGGCGCCAGTCAATGTCCGGAACGTGAGCGCCGCCGGCCGGCACACAGCAAGCGGCCTCGTTCGGACCGACCGGTCAGGCGTCCTCGAACTTCGCGATGACAAGGGTTTCGGCCAGCCCGTCGCGGGTCCATTCCTGGAACGCCGGCAGCGCCATCATCGTCTCCATGTAGGCCTTGGTGTCCGGCGCGACGTCGATCGCGTAGGTGCGCAGGCGATGCACCACCGGCGCGTACATCGCATCGGCCGCGCCGAAGCGGCCGAACAGGAACGGACCCTTGGCACCATAGCGCGTGCGGCATTCGCGCCAGATCTCCTCGATGCGCGCGATGTTGCCCTTGGCGTCGGCCGACAGCGTCACGGGGCGGATCGGCCGATGCAGGTTCATGCCGCATTCGTTGCGCAGCGCCACGAAGCCGGAATGCATCTCGGCGCACACCGATCGGGCATGCGCGCGCGCGGCGACGTCGTCGGGCCACAGCTTCACTTCCGGATAGCGCTCGGCGATGTATTCGATGATGGCGAGCGAATCCCACACCGTGACATCGCCGTCGACCAGCACCGGCACCTTGCCGGCACGGCTGAAGGACAGGATCTGCTCCTTGTCCGCGGGATTGTCGGTGTAGAGCGGGATCAGCGTCTCCACGAACGGGATGTCGTTGGCGCGAAGCGCGAGCCATGGCCGCATCGACCATGACGAGTAGTTCTTGTTGCCGATCGCGAGTTTCAGCGCAGCCATGTCATCAGTCCTTCCCGAGACGCTTTGAAGCGAGCCGCTTTTAACGCCATCGCGTGCCGCCAATCAATCGTTGCCGCATCCTGCCATGCGTGGCAATCGTGGCGGCTTGCGAGGAGAGAGAGATGAGCAGGCATTGGGTCGACATCACCGCGGTCGGCTTCTTCATCATCGAATGGCTGGTCTATGCCCTGACGCTGGAGCATTCGGCCTACGGCCGCGACAGCCTGTCGGCGCGCATGAACCGCTATCGTGAGGTCTGGGTGCGCCGGCTGCTCGATCGCGAGACGCGCATGGTCGACATGCAGATCATGGCCTCGCTGCAGAACGGAACCGCTTTCTTCGCATCGACCAGCCTGATCGCGCTCGGCGGCGCGCTGGCGCTGCTGCACGCCACCAACGACGCCATCATGATTCTGAGCAAGCTGCCGATCGACCTCAGCACGTCGCCGGCGATGTGGGAGCTGAAATGCGTCGGCCTCGTGCTGATCTGCGTCTACGCCTTCTTCAAATTCGCCTGGTCCTATCGCCTGTTCAACTATGTCGCGATCCTGTTCGGCGGCATGCCCCCGGCCGAGCGGCGCGACACGCCGGAGGCGGAAGCCCATGTCATCCGCACCACGCGCCTGTTCGAATCCGCCGGCCGCCATTTCAACCGCGGCCAGCGCGCCTTCTTCTTCGCGCTCGGCTATCTCGGCTGGTTCGTCAGCCCCTGGCTGCTGTTCGTGACCACGGCCGCCGTGGTGGTCGTGACCTGGCGCCGGCAATTCGCATCGAGCGCATGGGCGGCGATGGCGCCGGAGGTGGTGGATGGCGCGGAGAGGATGAAGCGCGGTCATTGAGGCACGTGTCCCGGACAAGCTGCAACGCGCAAGCGTTGCGGCGCAGAGCCGGGACCCAGGGCAACACGGCGCGATGCGGATGGATGGCCCCGTCGAACCGGACGATGCTTCGCATCGCCGGGATAACGCTGCGCTGCGTCCGGGGCACGAGAGCGGAGTGTGGCGCACGCTGTCTCCACTTGTCATTGCGATGCTCCAGTGCACATCCCAGCGGCGCTGCCGTAGGGTGGGCAAAGGAGCACTTGCGCCGTGCCCACGATCTCCGTCCATAAGCGACAAGGCGTGGGCACGCTGCGCTTTGCCCACCCTACGAGATCGAGTTTGTGGCACGCAGCTCGGCTCACAGACACGCCTCTTCGGCCTCGCGGCGCAATTCGCCCGAGCTTTGCTTGGTCTCGCGCCCCTCTCATCCAAGAGGGCGCAGGGAAGGCCGGGTTCTGGCTCGCACCCGCGGTCCGCTGCGCGAAAAGCACACGCAGAAAGAACCGCACAGCAGCATACAGGTGGTGCCGATCACTCGGCCTTCCCTGCGCGATGGTTGGACGGCTTATGCCGTGATCTCCCGGGAGCCGACCATTCCTCCTGGCCTCCCTCGCCCCGCGAATTGGATGATGCAGTCTGCCCGGTTGGGCTCGCTCGCACCTTCGCAAGGACTTGACCGTAGCAACGACGGTCAGGACCACACGGTTTTGCCGTACGCACGGCCCGCCATTTCGCCGCAGTTTTTCCAAGCCCTGTCGACGAAGCCGGAAACACACAGACGAGACGAAGCCTGGCAGCGCCGCTCGTCCGCACGAAGCCTCGGGCTCACAGGGACTACCCGCCCTGCCCGCGCCTCTCGTGCCGACGCTGCCGCGTCCACCGCAAGCCCGGCTCGCGACAGTGACGACCACATCGTCGCCCCTCTTGGTGAGCCGGGATGGACGAACACATACGCCGAAACCGAATTTCGGTAAAGTGGAATATTTTTGGCGACGAGGATTGACAGCGGGCGACACAGGGCACGGTGCCGTAGCCCGGATGGAGCGCAGTGTAATCCGGGACAGTGCACAATGCCGGACGAGCGGCCCCGGATTTCGCTACCGCTTCATCCGGGCTACGCGAAGCTACGATCCGAAATCCCGTGGACTGAACGGCAGGTCCATGATCTTCCATTCCCCGTACAGATTTGCCGGCAGCATCTTGTAAGGTTGGCAGTTCTGGAGCGCGCTCATGGCGGACTTCACGAGTGCCACGCCTTTCGCTGACGGCGGAGCCTCGATCAGGATCGGCTCGCGCGCCAGCGTGCCGTCGGTCGCGAACACCGTGCGCAGCTTGATGTGAACGGCGTCGGTGGGGCTGAGTCCGGCCGGCAATTTCGCACAGCTGCGCAAATGGCGACGAAGCGCGGCGATGACTTCAGCCGGCAACTTGGCTGCGATTGAATCCTTGGCATCGCCGCCATCGTCCTTGGGGGTGTCTTTCGGCAGTTCCGGCGGCAATTCCGGCGGCAGGCCGAGCATGACGCCGTACTTGACGGTGACGTCAGGTTGCGGAGCCTGATAGGCCGGCGGCGGTGCGGCCTCCGGCTGCTGCATCGCTTGCGGCGGCGGCTGCATCGGTGGCTGCGGCATCGCCTGGGGCGGCGGTTGTTGCTGGGCTTGCGGTGGCGGCTGTGGCTGTTGAGGTTGCGGCTGCACGTTGGCCTCACGCTGCTTCGGCGCGAGCGAGGGTTGCGGCTGCGGCTGCTTCTGCTGCGGTTCAGGTGGCGTCTGCTGCGGCGGTGCCGCGGCCTGCTGCTTGGCCGCGGGCTTGTCCGCCGCTTCGGACTTGTCGGTGAAATCGAGCTTCGGCAGTTTCAGATCGGGCGTCGGCTCCGGCGGCTTCTCCTTGGCCGCCTCCTTCGTCTCCTGCTCCTTGATCTCTTCCTTCACCTGCTCCGGCGTGACGATGTCGACGGTCACGGTCTCCGGCGGCTGGCTGCGAAACGGATGGACCTCGCTGATCACGATGATCAGCGCCACCAGCGTCAGATGCGCGATTGCTGACGCCGCAATGTCCGTCCGTATGATCTTCCGCAGTTCCATCGACCGATCTTGGGTTGCCGTCGCGGTCCTAGCATACCCCGGCCCCCTCTCAATCCCATTTCGGGGCGAAGCCGAAGTCGGTCAGGCGGCCCTTCGGACTGGCGAGTGCGGCGATCCGGCTCATCTCGTCCTCCGACAGCTCGAAATCGAAGATCTCGATGTTTTCGGACAGGCGTTCGATGCGCGAGGTGCGCGGGATCGCAGCGACATTCTGTTGCACCAGCCAGCGCAGGCAGACCTGCGCCGATGACTTGCGGTGGGCGCGTCCGATCTCGGCCAGCCTCTGGTCGGACTTGATGCGTCCCTTGGCGATCGGGCTGTAGGCGACGAGCGCAAGGCCATGCTGGTCGCAGGCCGCCCTCACCTTCGCCTGATCGAGATAAGGGTGGTATTCGACCTGGTTGCAGACCAGCGGTTCCGGCGAGAGCGCGACCGCCTGCTCGATCAGCGCCACCGTGAAATTGGAGACGCCGATGTGACGGGTCAGACCCATGGTCTTCGCATGCGACAGCGCGCCGAGCGTCTCCACCAGCGGCACGTGCGAATTGGGCCAGTGCAGCAGCAACAGATCGACGCTAGGGAGCCGCAAGCGGGCCAGGCTCTCCTTGACCGAGCGCTCGAGATCGTGGGGCGCGAAATGGTTGGTCCAGACCTTGGTGGTGAGGAAGATGTCGTCGCGCCGCACGCCGGAGGCGCGCACGCCGTCGCCGACCTCGCGTTCGTTCTCGTAGACTTGCGCGGTGTCGATGTGGCGATAGCCGAGTCGCAGCGCCTGCTCGACCAGGCGCGCGGCAGGCCTTCCGCTCAGCTCCCAGGTCCCGAGCCCGATCGCCGGGATTTTTGCGCCATTGGCCTCGACGAACAGCATGAGGACTCCTCTTCCGTTGCGGCAGCCCCTGACGTCATCAGGCCTCATTATGGACCCGGCCCACGATGCTGCCAACGGAAGGCCGCGGCAGTCCAGCGGGTTATTTGGCGCAAATGCTAACGGGAGGTTCGCGTCAGGGCCGGCAGCCCTCGGTGTCAGGGCTTTGGCGTCAGGCTTTGGCGAGCGCCTGGAACACGGTATCCGGGGCGTGCGCGATCACCGCGAGCAGCGCACGGGCCGGTCCCCGCGGCGCGCGCTTGCCCTGCTCCCAGTTGCGGATGGTCTCGACGGGAACGCCGAGCTTGGCGGCGAACTCCATCTGGGTCAGGCAGGCGCGGCGGCGCAAATCACGCACTGCGAGTGGGTTGGCGTCGGCCGGCGCGGCATTGGCCGTGGGCTCGACCGGCGACGGCTGGACCGGAAATTCCTGTCCATCCCGCAACTCAACGACCCGTCCGTCCGCCTTCAGCCGCAACCGCATGCTCATTCCCCCAAGCGAGGCGATGATGCGGCAGGTCGCTTAAGTTCGGATTAAAGACAGGAGCCCGTAGCCCGGATGGAGCGCAGCGTAATCCGGGACCACTGTCGCTTGGGGCACCCCCGGATTGCGCTGCGCTCCATCCGGGCTACGAATTCCCGCTGCCCGCCCCTACCTCAGCCCGAACCAGAGCGTCGCAATCCCGAGGAAGGAGAAGAAGCCGACCACGTCCGTCACCGTGGTGACGAAGGTGCCCGACGCCACCGCCGGGTCGGCCCTGACACGCTCCAGCGCCATCGGGATCAGGATGCCGCCGAGCGCGCCGGCGATGAGGTTGCACACCATCGCCAGCCCGATGACGATGCCGAGGCCGGGGATCTTGAACCAGGCCACCGCCGCGATCCCCGTGATCACGGCGAAGGCGAGCCCGTTGACGAGACCGACCAGCGCCTCGCGCATCACCACGCGCCAGGCGTTGGAAGAACCGAGCTCGCGCGTCGCCAGCGCCCGCACCGCCACCGTCATGGTCTGGGTGGCGGCATTGCCGCCCTGGCTCGCCACGATTGGCGCCAGCACGGCGAGCGCGACCATCTTCTCCAGCTGGCCCTCGAACAGGCCGAGCACGGAGGACGCCAGGAAGGCTGTAGCGAGATTGACCAGCAGCCAGTTGAACCGCGCGCGCGCAATCGTCAGGAAGGTGTCCGATAGCTCTTCGTCGCTGGTGACGCCGCCGAGCGCCTTGAGGTCTTCGTCCGCCTCCTCCTCGATGACGTCGACGACGTCGTCGACGGTGATGACGCCGACCAGGCGGTCCTGGGTGTCGAGCACGGGAGCTGCGACGAGATTGTACTTGCCGAACATGCGCGCGACCTCTTCCTGGTCCTCCAGGACGGAGACGCGGCGGCGGTCCTCGTCGGTGAGCTCGGTGAGCGGCACCGGCCGGCGCGCGCGCAGCAGCACGTCGAGGGGGACTGCACCTTGCCAGTGCTGGTCCTTGTCGACGACGTAGATCTCGTAGAAGCGGTCGGGCAGATCAGGCGTCTCGCGCATGTAGTCGATCGCCTGCCCCACGGTGAAATCCTGGGGCACCGCGATGAACTCGGTCTGCATCCGGCGGCCCGCGGAATTCTCGGGGTACAGCAGGCTGCGTTCGAGCGCGACGCGCTCCCTGAGCGGCAGCTTCTCGAGGATCTCCTCCTGCTCGGCCTGGTCGAGGGTCTCCAGCAGCTCGACGGCGTCGTCGGATTCGAGCTCGCGAACGCCCTCGGCGACGGTCTCCGGCGGCAGTTCCTCGAGGATCTCCTCGCGCACGCCCTCGTCGAGCTCGTTCAGCGCGGAGAAGTCGAAGTCGCGTCCCGTCAGCTCGACCAGGCGGACGCGGTCGTCGGGCTCCAGAGCGCCGATGAGATCGCCGAGATCGGCCTCGTGCAGCTCGGCGACGCAGGCGCGCAGCGAGGCGCTGTCGCCGGCCTCGATCGCATGGGCGATTTCCTCGACGAATTCGTGCCTGATATCGCCGTCTTCATTGCGCATCGGCACGTGGTCGAGTACCGAATCCGCAGCGGATCGGGCAACGTCCATATGTTCATCCATGGCGCGCCTCGCCGTTTGACAGGTTGGAACGAATGGTCTGGGCTGACGGTCAGGCAATACCCACAAGGCAAAGCCGAGCGCAATGACAAAGATGCTTCGACAGCGGTGGACCGCGATGTCATCAGGCGCGGCCCTCGCTGCCCTGATCGGCATCGCCTCGACGGAAGCCGCCGAGTGCCCGCGCAAGGACGCGCTCGGCACCTCGCGCGTGCTGAGTGTCGATGCCAGGACCACCCCGCGCGTGGGCCTGAAGAGCTTTCCGCAGACGCTTGCGCTGGCCGATCACGAGGTCGTGCTGACTTTCGATGACGGGCCGAACCCGCCGACGACGTCGAAGGTGCTGGCAGCGCTGGCGCAGGAATGCGTGCGCGCAACCTTCTTCCTGATCGGCCTGCACGCCAGCCAGCATCCCGACATGGTCAAGCGCATCGCCCGCGAGGGCCACACCGTCGGCCACCACACCTTCTCGCATCCGTTCATGGCGCGGATCCCGTTCGACAAGGCCAAGGGCGAGATCGACCGCGGCGTCGCGGCCGTCGAGATGTCGCTGCACGGCAGCTCGACGGCGACGCCTTCGACGCCGTTCTTCCGCTTTCCCTATTTCCAGGGGACGCAAGCGCAGCTCGACCTGCTCCAGTCCCGCGGCATCGTCGTGTTCGGCGCTGACCTCTGGGCCAGCGACTGGAACGAGATGACGCCGGAGCAGGAATTGAAGCTGGTCACGGAGCGGCTTGCCGCTAGCGGCAAGGGCATCGTCCTCTTCCACGACCCCAAGGCGCGCACCGCCGCGATCATGCCGGCCTTCCTGCGGTATCTGAGGGAGAACGGTTTTCGCGTGGTCCACATCGTGCCGGCCGGCCCGCCGCAGAAGAGCGCCGATGCGCGCTGATGCCGGAATGTCACGCCGGCGCAAAATGGGGTGATTTGGGCCCTATTAACACTCTGTTCATGATACCCCCTGCTAATGGACGGGGACTTTGTGACGGGTAAGGCTGTTGGCGCCTGAACCGTTTCCCGATGTCTCCGACCTACTATGGCGGCCATCGCACATGAGGGCAGACGGGGTTCATGATCGGAAGTAGCGTTGTCTTGCGGACGCGATCGTGGATCGTCCTTTGCCTCGGCGGATTCCTTGGATGTTCGACCATCGGATCGCCGGCGGCGCTTGCGGCCGACTGCCCGGGCCATCCCGACGCGCTCGGGACGTCCCGCACCCTAGTGGTCGATCCGCGCGAACATCCGCTGATCGGCACCATGCAGTACCGCGAGACGCTGCCGCTCAGGGATCATGAGGTCGTCCTGACCTTCGACGACGGTCCGCTGCCGAAATATTCCAACCAGGTCCTCAAGATGCTCGACGACGAGTGCATCAAGGCGACCTTCTTCATCATCGGCAGCCAGGCCAAGGCGAATCCTGAAGGCGTGCGCAAGCTGGTGGCGGCGGGCCACACGGTCGGCACCCACAGCATGAACCATCCGCTGACCTTCGACCGGATGCCGATCGAGAAGGCCGAGGCCGAGATCAACGGCGGCATCGAGTGGACCTCGGCCGCGATGACCGACCCGTCCAAGCTGGCGCCGTTCTTCCGCATTCCCGGACTGATGCGCGCCGAAGGCGTCGAACATCATCTGATCTCGCGCGGCATCCAGGTGTGGAGCGCCGACTTCCCCGCCGACGACTGGCGCCACGTGTCGTCCGACCGCGTCTATCAGCTCGCGATCCAGCGGCTGGAGGCCAAGGGCAAGGGCATTTTGCTGCTGCACGACATCCAGGCCCGCACGGTCGCGGCGCTGCCAAAAATCATCCGCGACCTCAAGGCGCGCGGCTATCGCATCGTGCATGTTGTGCCCGCGACCGCCGACCGGCCGGCGACGCCGACCACGCCGGTGGAATGGCTGCTGCATCCGCCGACCGAGACCGTGCCGATCGCGCGCTGGCCTTCCGTTCCGAGCTTCGTGTTCACGCAGACCAGGACGCTTCCGGCGCCTTCGCTCGCCGACCTCAATGCGCAGACCGAGCATCAGCCGCTGCTGCCGCGCCGAACCAAGGGTCAGATGGACGTCGCGTCCACCCTGCCCGTGCCCGGCCGCGCTCTGTTTGCGATCCCGGAAGGCTCGGTCGAGGTGCTGCTGTCGACGACATTGTCGCGGCGTGCCGCGACCCGGCTGGCAATGGCCGCCGATACGCCGCATGCGGCCAGGGGCAAGGCCGCAAAGGGCAAGACGGCCAAGTCCCAGGCTCGGCACACCGCGCATGCGGCACCGGCCGCACCCAAGCCTGCCGCGCAGGCCAAGAGCGCCACGCCGCGCTCGACCCGCATCGCCAGCCTGAAGAAGCGCGCTTAATCCCTACCTACTGCCGCATGATGGCGGCGACGCAGAGCAGCACGATCAGCGCCAGGAAGAACAGGTCCATATAGGATTTGAGCTCGCCGTCGCGGCGCAGCCGGGCCACGTCGGCGACGACCTGCTTGCGCGCGTTCGTTCCCCCCGAGCCGTCATTGATCGGGCCCTGAAGCCGCCGCGTCTCGGCTTCCAGCTTCTCGATCTTCTGGAAGAAGTAGAACGCGCGCAGCGTCGAGACCGCGCGCATCGCGGCATAGATCAGCACCAGGATCGCCAGGATCGCCCGGTTCGGATACTTCTCCATGAAGTTCAGGCTGAAATAGACCACCGCCATGAACGCGAAGTTGGTGATGAAGCGGTAGACGAAGCTGAGAAAAACCATGCTGGCTCGAGCCTTGAGGGGTGCGCAGCCGGATCGTGCTGCGAATTCGGGATCGGGACCCAGACCGGGAGCTGGGTTGTGACGGCCCGTCTACGCCAACTTTGTTTCAACAAAGATACTGCAAGTCGCCGCCTTTTAGCCACACGCCGCCATAATGCAAGCCGGATGGCGGTGGCCCTGCCCAGACGCAGCGCGCCCGCTACGGCTCAATGGCGATTTGGCGGAAGTCGCGATAGACTGTGCGCTGCCGTCACATCTGGGATCTGCCGATGCCGAAGAAGGGAATCACCGGCCACGACGACTGGGTTCTGACCGAGGCTCTCGCGACCGCCCTGGTCGCGCTGGAGCAGCTCGAACCGAAGCACCAGCCGAACGCGCATATGGACGACCTCCGCAAGATGCTGGCGAACGGCAAGGAGCCGGCGGCGGTGAGCCTGCACCTCGCCCAGGCCAAATGCCGCCTGTTCCCCGACCTCGATCCGCTGGAGATCTACCGGGAATACGGCATCGGCGAGGAATATGGCTGAAGCGGCCGGCCGCCTGTCTTGACGAGAAGCGCTAGTTTCGTGAGGTCTTGAGCAACGGACATTCGCTGTCGCTCAGCGGCAGAAAGGCGTCCTCGGCAGGTATCTTCTCGACGACGTTGTAATAGTCCCAGGGCGTCTTCACGTCCGAGGGCTTCTTGACCTCGACGAGATAGAAATCATGCACCAGCTTGTTGTCGGCGCGCAGCCGCGCGCCACGCGCGTAGAAATCGTCGACCGGCATCGCGCGCATCTGCTCCAGAACAGCGTTGGTCTCGTCCGTTCCGGCCGCAGACGCGGCCTTCAGATACTGCGACACGGCGGAGTAGACGGCGGCCTGCGGCGCGGTCGGCATGGCGTTGTGAAGCTTGTAGAACCTTTGGGCGAACGCGCGCGTTTCCTCGTTGAGCGCCCAATACCAAGCAGTGACGGTCGTCAGGCCCTTGGCGGTTTCGGCCCCCATGGCGTGCACGTCGGTCAGGAACATCAGCTCGGCGACGGCCTTCTGCGGCCCCGCGTTCATTCCGAACTCGTTCCATTGCTTCATCGAGGTCACGAGCTGCTCGCCGGCATTGGCGAACGCAACCACCTTGGCCTTGGACGCCTGGGCCTGCAGCAGGAAGGAGCCGTAATCGGCATTTCCCAGCGGATGAAAGACCGCGCCGAGCGACTTGGCCCCTGCCGCCGCCAGCACGCGCTGGGACACCTCGACCATATTGCGTCCGAACGCGTAGTCGGACGCGATGAAGAACCAGCTGTCATAGCCTTGCGAAACCAGCTTTCGGACCGAGCCGGCGACCAGATTGTAATTGTCGTGCAGCCACATCAGGCCGGTGCGCGAGCATTGCTTGCCGCCGATCTCGGTGGTGCCGACCGCCGAATAGATCACGATCCTGTTCTTGTCGCGCGCGATCGACTGGATGGCGAGCGCCACCGCGGAGTTTCCGACGTCGGCCACCATGTCGACGCCATCAACGTCGAACCATTTGCGGACGATCTGGGCGCCGATATCCGGCTTGTTCTGATGGTCGGCGACGACGATCTCGGCCTTCAGCCCCGGCGTTGCGCGTTGAAAATCGTCCACGGCCATCCGCGAGGCGACGACGGAGCCGGGCCCGGCCAGATCCGACAACGGTCCGGCCTGGTCATTGATGATGCCGATCCTGATCACGCCACCGGAGAATTCGGCGGCCGCGCTCCGTTCGGCCAGCGCTGCCGGACTGAGCGCCAGGATGAGGCCGAAGGTCAAACGGCAAAGCCGGCTGCGCGACGATAGCAATTCTCCAACACGACAAGGCGCCATTGCCCCCTCCGCTTCAGCATCGCGACGGCATGTCGGCGATGATCGATATCCGGTCCCGACGGCGCTCGGCCGGTCGAATCTGCTCGCTATCCCTGCCGCTCGACGGCCTTCCTGACGAACTCCAGCCGCCGCGCCTGCGCCGGCGCAACCCGTTCCTTCATGGCAGCGACGATCGCCGCCGGCGCCGTGTCCGGCGAGCCGGCCGCAAAGGGCGGTGCGGGATTGTACTCCATGCGCAGCTGGATCATCTCCGCCGCCGCACGGCCCCGCAACATCGACACCAGAGTGAGCGCGAAGTCGATGCCGGCGGTGATGCCGCCGCCCGTCATGCGATTGCGGTCGACGCAGACCCTCTCCAGCGACAGCTCGGCTCCGAACAACGGCAGCGCATCCCTCGCGGTCCAGTGGGTGGCCGCGCGATATCCCTTCAACAGACCGGCGGCGCCGAGCACGAGCGAGCCGGTGCAGACCGACGTCACGTATTGCGCGCCCCTCTCCTGCTGTCGCAGAAAGGCGAGAACGTCCTCGTCCAGCATCAGCTCGTCGGTGCCGTAGCCGCCCGGAACGCAGATCACGTCGAGCTGCGGGCAATCGGCGAAGGTGACGGTCGGCGTCAGCGCGATCACGGAATCGCTCGGCACCGGCTCGATGCGTTTCCAGACCAGATGCACCGTCACGTCAGGCAGGCTGGAGAAGACCTGGGCGGGACCGGTGAGATCGAGCTGGGTGACGCGCGGAAAAACCAGAAGACCGATCTGCAACGGGCCCGACATGTCCAACCTCGACAACGTGCTTGACGCTTGCAGCCTGCCATGTTGGCCTTGTGGTCGAAATGGCTTAATTCCCTCAATTCTGGACACGCCCATGATCGGCTTCCTGATCTTTTCCGAATTCCAGTTGCTGGATGCGGCCGGTCCGATCTCGGTGTTCGAGATCGCCAGGCGTCACACGCCGAATGCGCCGCGCGTGATCACCGTCGCAACGAAGGCGGGCGCCGTGCGCAGCTCGTCGGGCATCGAGATGCTGGCGCGCAATCTGCGATCGGCAAGCTCGGTCACGACGCTGTTCGTCGCCGGTGGAGAGGGCGTGGAGGCCGCGGCGCGCTGCAAGACGACCATCGCCTTCATCCAGCGACTGGCGAGCCGCGGCGTGCGCATCGCCAGCGTTTGCAACGGCGCCTATCTTCTGGCGCAGGCGGGACTGCTGGACGGGCGCTGCGCGACCACGCACTGGTCCTGCACCCGCGACTTCATCGGGCGCTACCCGAAGGTGCGGCTCGAACCGGACCAGATCTTCATCCGCGACGATCGGGTGTGGACGTCGGCCGGCATCACGGCCGGGATCGATCTCGCGCTCGCCATGATCGCGCAGGACCATGGCGAGGCGGTCTCGCAGGCGACCGCGCGGCAGCTGGTGCTCTATCATCGCCGCAGCGGCGGACAATCGCAGTTCTCGAGCCTGCTCGAGCTCAAGACGCCGAACGGCCGCTTCGGCAGCCTGCTTTCATGGGTGCGCGAGAATCTGGATGCGCATCTCACGGTCGAGGCACTGGCCGAACGCGCCGGGTTGAGCGCCCGGCATTTCGTCCGCTCCTTCACCGCCGAGACCGGATCCACGCCGACCAAGGCGGTCGAGCGCCTGCGGGTCGAGGTGGCGCGCGAGCGGGTGCAGTCCTCCGGAGAGGCCATCGAGCGCGTTGCCCAATCCACCGGCTTTCGCGACCCCGAGCGGATGCGCAGGGCCTTCATCCGCGCATTCGGTCAGCCGCCGCAGTCGCTGCGACGCGCGGCACGAAGCGCATGAGAAGCGGCCGATCGACCTCAAGGCCCGCCGGCGACTGATCCTGCGATCACCATGACGAGGGCGCCAAGATCGATCTTGCCGTTGACGGTCAGCTCCTCCGAGCTTTTCACCTCGCCCTGGACCTTGAGCGATTGCGGCCGGTCGGCGGCCTGCCGCTGCAGCTCGCCGATGATGGCGTCCTTGAGTTTCTCTTCCAGCATGGGCTTCGTCCTTCAGGCTGCCATCGCGCCGCAGGATTGTGCGCAGGAGCGGCACGCCGAGACGCATTCGTCCATGCCGCCGACCCGCTCGCAATCGGCGGCGCATTCGGTGCAGATCTCGGCGCATTCGCCGCAGGTATGCCGGTGATGCGGCGTGTTGATCAGCATGAAATGCGCAGCCGTCCGGCACATCTCGGCGCAGGCCATCATCAGGCGGAAGTGTTTTGGCTCGACGTGCTTGCCGCCGGTCTCGAGGCAATGGTTCATCGCCGTGCCGAGGCAGGTCTGGTAGCAGCTCATGCAGAGCGAGATGCAGCGGGTCATGTCTTCTGATTGAGCCATCCGGTTCTCTCCGTTGCGCATCGGTATCCCCCGCTCCACCAAGGCAAGGCAACGCCCTTCGTTCCTGGTTCCGGCCGATTGTGACGTCCGCGGAACCGCGATGCGGCGCTAGCCGAAGCGCCTCTCGCGCAGCGCGCGGTAGCGGACATTGGTCTGCGGCTTGATGAACAGCGCCGCCACGCCCGGATGCCGCTTGCGGGTTTCCGCCTCGATCGCAATGACACATTGCTCGATGTCGTCCGCGCGCTTGTCATCCGCAAACTCGACGCTCAGGGCGGCGACGATCTCAGCCGGCGACAGCTGTACCGTCAGAAGGCCGTTGGCCCTGAGCACGCCGGGCGAGCGCCTTGCGATATCCAGGACGGACCGCGCCAGCTCCGGATCGGCAGGCTCGCCGATCAGCAGGCTCTTGCTCTCGCGCGCGAGGCCGACGGACGTGATCGCCAGCAATATGCCGATCAGGATCGAGCCGATGCCGTCCCAGACCGGTTGCTCCAGCCATACGGCAGCCGCTGTGGCCGCAGCAGCGATGGCGATGCCGACCAGCGCCGCACTGTCCTCGAGCAGCACCATGAATGCCGGCGGATCCTTGCTGCGAACGAACGCCTGGTAGTATCCGAAGCGCCGGCCATCGGCGCTGAAGTGCCGCAGGGCGACCAGCCAGGAGCCGCCTTCGAACAGAAACGACAGGCCGAGCACCACGAAGCTGACCATGGGATCTTCGATCGGCTCGGGTGCGGCGACGTGCAGAATGCCCTGATACAGCGAGACACCGGCGCCCAGCGCGAAGATGAGCAATGCAACGATGAAGCTCCAGAAATACAGCTCGCGCCCATAGCCGAGCGGATGGCATTCGTCGGGCGGACGGCTCGCGCGCCGGTAGCCGTAGAGCAGCAGGATCTCGTTGGTGGTGTCGACGAGCGAATGCACGGCCTCGCTCGTCATCCGCCGAGCTTCCCGTCCACGCAGCGGCGCCGATCTTGGTGACCGCGACGAGGACATTGCCGAGCAGCGCTGCGTAAACAGAGGTCTTCGTCGAAGATCCGGCCGCGACGTCTTCGATGTCTGGTGCCGCGCTCTTCATGCCAGGCGCCGCGGCAGGCTGTGGTGGATCGAGCATGCGGCAACCGCGGCGTGGCCGAATGCGACCGAGATCTGGTGCAGGTCGGTGACGACGTCGCCGATGCCGTAAAGGCCGTCAACCGAGGTACGCTGATGGTCGTCGACCTTCAGATAACCCTCCCCGGTATGATCGGCGCCCAGCGAGACCGCGAGCTGCGAACGCACCTCGGCCCCCATCGCCGGATAGACCGTGTCGAATTGCATCGTCCGGCCATCGGCGAAAACGGCCTCGAGGCCCCCCACCCTTCGCCGCAAGCGCAGGTCGGGCGCGAACACGATGTCGACGCCGGCCTCGACCAGCTCCGATGTCACGCTCTCCTCGTCGTCCTGTCCGGTCGCGAGCAGCGTCACCTCGCGCGAGTAGCCGCGCAGGAACAGTGCCTTGCCGGCGGCCCGGCCAAGCGGACCGACGACGCCGATGCGGCGGCCGGTCGCCTCGAAAGCGTCGCAGACGGGACAATAGCGCAGCAGCCCGTCCGCGACCGCGGCGCGCCATTGCTCGAATGGCGGATGGCTGTCGACGATGCCGCTGGCGAGGATGACGGTGTTGGCCTCAAGCGCGCCGCCGTTCGAGATCGCCTGAAAGCCTTCGTCGCGCCGCTGCAAGGCGGTAACCTCGGCTTCCACGCGCTCGACGGCGAGCTCGCCCAGCTGCGCCGACATGCGCGCGATCAGGTCCGCGCCTGATAGTCCGTGGACGAAGCCGGGAACGTTGTGGCTGCGCGGGATCAGCGCGGCCCGGCTGGCGCCAAGGTCGACGACGCAAACGCTGCGGCGGAAGCGTGCCAGATAGATCGCGGCCATCAGCCCGGCAGGGCCGCCGCCGACGACCAGGCAATCGAACCGCGCGCCGGTCATTTGGGATTCGGATCCGCAAGACCGGCGCCAGGCTCCTGCAGCTGCCCACTCCGCGCTAGGCGGACGGCATTGCCGAGCGCGCGCGCCGCGTTCCGGACCTCCTGCTGGAATTCCCCGTCGTCGTCGAGCTCGCGATGCGAGGTGGCATATGGCTCCATGTAGCCGACATAGCCGTCGAGCTCGGCAAAGCGCCCCGCCGAGATCAGCTGCATGTCGGTCAGCCAGTCCGACAAAGCGCGGCGCACGCCCTCGGCACCGACGGCGTCGCCATGAACGACCACGCCGAAATGACGGCCGGCGAGATGGCGCGGATAGGGCCAGCCCTTCAGCTCCATCGCCTTGGCCTCATCGGCCTTCTTGCCATGCGTCGAGGTCGGATCGGGATTACCGCCGTCGGCGCAGACCATGCGGTCCATCATCGCCTTCAGCCCGGACGGCACGTGGTACCAATTCACCGGCGTCACGATCAGGATGCCGTGGGCCGCGACCCATAGCGGATAGATCTCGTTCATCCAGTCGCCGGTCTGCCCCAGCGAATAGTTCGGATAGCAGCTGCACGGCCAGTGACAGAGCGGCATGGCCGTGCCGACGCAGGATTTGCAGGGATGAATATTCTTGCCGAACTCCGAGGCGAGGCGCGACAGATCGAGGATGTCCACCGCAAACCCCATCTCGACGAAAACAGGTTCGGCCAACTTGACCAGACGCCAGGTCTTGGACATCTCGCCGGGACAGGTGTGCTCGCTCCGGGCCGAGCCATTAATGATGAGAATGCGCGGCGTCTCCTGCGCATCGTCATGCCGGCGCTGCGCCGCCAGGATCTTCGCGCGCGCGTCGAGCCAGTCGATAGCAATGTCGTAGTCGGGGTCGGAGAAACCCGCGCCCGCCTTCCGCGTCAACGGCGCCTTGCGCGAATGGCTATAGGCGTCCCAGGCGGCACCGACGACGGCATCGAGCTCGCGCTGCAGCGGGGCAAAGGCGGGATCGATGAACTGACGCTTGTAGCGCCGTTCGAACTCCTCGCGCGACAGCTTGACGGGCGGCATCCCCTTGCGAATTTCGGCATCCGTCATGCTGGCTCCCGGCGAAGTCGGTATCATCCGACCAACCCGGGGGGCAGCAACCGGTTCCTTGCCGCTACTGGCGCGCCACGTCCTGCGGCGTATCGAATTTCGCGATGCGCTGGTCCAGCCGCCACAGCTCGATGCGATGGGCCAGCACGAGCGAGGCGGCCTCGCGCTTGGCCTGCTCGTCATTATCGCAGACGAGATTGATGCATCCGAACACATGCCCGTCCGGATCGATCTGGAACGCGCGGTAGTGCTTGAAGCTGCGCATCGTCACTCTCCTCGTCTCGTGCAGACCGGTGCGCTCAGCCAGTCCGTCAGGTTCGAGGTCACTTCGTTCTGCTTGGCGCGCCGCAGCAGCATCTCGCGCTCCCTGCCAGGCGGCAGGCTGCGCGCGCGTTCGCGGGCGTTTTCGGCAAATGCGGCCAATCGCTCCTGGAGCGATCGGGTCTGTTTCCTGCGGTTGCGTTTGGCGGTCATTGTTCTTCACGGTGATTTCGGTTGGACGGAAATCGGCCCCGGCGGGCGATCGGACGCCGGGGTCGAGGTTCTCTTGTCATTCAGCTTCCGTCGCAACGGCGGGTTCCGGCATTTCAAAAAGTTAAAGCTGCGCGATTTTGCGCGAGGACGGCGGAATCGTCCCTCGTGCTCGCGTGCCGTTCGTCACGATAATCGACTGCGCCGGAACCGAAATGCTGATTCGCATGTTCAAGAACGACTTGAAGGAGGATCATCATGGCAAAAGCAGCATGGAAACGGCCGGGCTCACCGATCGGCCGCAAGGGACCGCGCAAGGCCAATCCCGCGTACAAGCGCCGTGCGCGCCAACCGTGGACGCCTGCGGATGTGAGCAAGCTGAAGCAGCTCGCGAAGGGAAACACGCCCGCGGGCGTGATGAGCATCAAGCTGCAGCGCCCGGTCGCGGCCATTCGCAGCAAGGCGCAGCGCGAAGGGATTTCGCTGAGGCCGGCCAACCGCTCGCCCTACAACCGGCGAACCAAAACCGCGAAGCGGCGTTGACTGAAGGCACCGCCGGGTGACAACCGGACACAACGGGGACGATGGACGTGGCGCTCATTTTTCCGGTTTCTGCCCACGACATCAGCGCATCGGTACGCGCCGACATCTAACCCGTTCCCGGCGCGTGCCGCCTGAATTGCTGCACGCTTCGCTCCGTTCACACGCCAGGCCAAGCCGGCGTCAAACCGGCGGCTGCAAGCCCGGCGAGCGCAGCCACTCGCTCATCTGGGACCCGGTCTCCGCCTGGCGCGCCTTGCGCAACATCTCGTCGCGCGCCGCTCCGGGCGGAAGCGACTTGGCTTCTTCGCGCAGCCGCTCCGCTTCGGCGGTCAGACGCATCTCCAACAGATCCGTTTGCTTCACTCGACGCCGCGTCAACATGGGCGTTCTCCCTGATCACTGGGTCGGAGCGCTCCGTTGCGTTCTTACCGATTGAGGTCATCGCGCATAGCGATGGTTCTAGAACGTTCCAGAACCGCAGCGGTTGCAGGCCAGGCGCATCCATGGTCGCGGCATAACCTAGGTTAAATTAGTCGGTGACTAAATTTGCTAATCTTGGAACATCGAGTGACCGGCTTGGATTGGTGCAAATGGACGACTATCGCCGACTGCAGAAAACCTGCGAGAGCCAGGCCGCTCTTAGCTCCTCCCCCGCAACGCGGACTGCGCTGCTGGAAATGGCGGAGGAGTATCGCAAGCGAGCCGAATGCACGGCGCTTCGGGGGGGCGAGCCGGCCAATCCCGGACGCACCGAAGGTCTCGGTTAAGCCAGCCCTGTCCCGGCCTGATCAATCGCGCCGATAGAGCTGCAGGTAGTTCGGCGAGAACAACGCCGCGTCCTTGAGCGCGTCGAGATCGTTGATGGTCAGCGTGCGGTCGCGCAGCACGATCAGACCGGTCGCACGCAGCTCCTGCACCGTCCGGTTAAGATGCACCACCGACAACCCGGTGGCGTCGGCGAGGTCCATCTGCGTGACCGGCATGACGCAGGAATTGCCGTCGACCATCCCGACGGGACGAAGCCGCTCGAATATCTCGCAGAACAGATGCGCCACGCGCTCCAGGGCGGTGCGGCGACCAAGGTTAATGGCCCATTCGCGCTGGATGGCGTTGTTGACGAGGGTCTCGCACCAGAACGCCTCGGCGAGCGAGCGATCGCTCATCGTCAGACTTTCGAAACGCGCGCGCTTGATCTCGGCGTAGACCACCGGCGTCATTGTCGCGATGGAATGGTCCATCACGGGGAGCAAGAACGCGTGCGCGTCACAGCTCTCGCCCGGAAAGATGAAATTGACGATCTGGCGCCGGCCGTCCTCGAGCGTCTTGTAGCGGCAGAGCCAGCCTGATAGCACCACACGGACGCTGTCGACGGGATCGCCCTCCGAGATCAGGTCTTCACTCGCCCCGGCGCGCTCGAGACCTTCGAGCAACGCATATTCAAGCGACGCACGGGCCTCCGACGACAACGGCCGCATCACGTTCAGCCGGCGAATGACCAGCTCCACCAGGCTGCGATCGGAGGTCGACAAGGACATCAGTCAGCCATCGCCGGTGTGTGGAACGTGCGCCTGCTCAGCGGAATAGCGATCGTGCATTGCAGCCCCGGGGGGTCGAATGCCAGGGAGGTCTGCCCCTTGAACTCGAACGCCAGCGTGCGCTCCAGAAGCTCCGTGCCAAAGCCCTTTCGCGGCGGCGGCTTGACCTGTGGCCCGCTGCGCTCGCGCCATTCGAACACCAGCTCCGCGGGCTCCGTGCTTTCGTCGATGCGCCAGCCGATTTCAATACGCCCGCTCGGCTGGCTCAAGGCGCCGTATTTCAGCGCGTTGGTCGCAAGCTCGTGGATCGCGAGCGCAAATGTTTCCGCGGCTTTGGGCTGGAAACGCACCCTGGGGCCGGAGACCCGCATCTGCTCGCCTTCCCTGGCGTTGTAGGCCATGAGCTCCTCGACCACGAGATATTCGAGGTCGACACCGCCTTCCGGATCGCGTGTCACCAGCGCCTGGGTGCGGGCAAACGCGTTCAGCCGTCCGTCGAGATGGGCGGCGTATTCCTCGACGGTTTTGCTCGATTCCGCCGAGCGGCGGGCGATCGACCGCACCACGCTGAGCGTGTTGCGGACCCGATGCTGGAGCTCGGCCAGCAGCAGGCGCTGCCGCTCCTCGGCCCGGGTGATAGCGGTGACGTCGATGAAGGTGATGACGACCCCGGCGATGAAATTGTCGATGCTGCGGTAAGGCAGGATGCGCACGATATAGCGTGTGCCGCTGTCGGGCGCGCTCAACTCGCGCTCGACGCTCGCGAGTGTGCGCAGCACGCGGCGGACGTCCTCATAGAGCTCTTCGATGGGAACGCGGGCCTTGATGTGAGCAATGGGGCGGCCGGTGTCGGTTTCGACAAGATGCAGGATCTGGGTAATCGCCGGGGTGAAGTTCATCACGCGCAGATCGTTGTCGAGGAAGACGGTGGCGATCTGGGTGCTTTCAAGGAAGTTCTTGAGATCGCTGGTGGCTCGCGTCAATTCCTGGACGCGATGGGCCAGCTCGCCGTTGACCGTGGTCAGTTCCTCGTTGACCGACTGCAACTCCTCGCGCGAGGTCTCGAGCTCCTCGTTGGCCGACTGCAGCTCTTCGTTGAGGGACTGATATTCCTCGTTGGAGGATTTCAGCTCTTCGTTGGTACTCTCGAGCTCCTCGATGGTTGCCTGGAGGCGCTCGCGCGTGGCGCGCAACTCGCTTTCGAGACGCTCGACGTGCTCGGTGCGCACCAAGGCGCCGGGATTGCCCTGGTCGGCCTCGATAGTGCGGACCGGGCCGTCCTTGAACAGCACCACGAAGTTGCGATGGCCGCCGGCGCCGTCCTGGATCGGCTCGACGGTGATGTCGACGAGGACTCGGTGGCCGTTGACCCCGAGTTGCACCTGCTCGGCGTGAGCCGGCTCGCTGGCTTCCGCCGCACGGCTGAGCGCGGTGCGCAATTCAAGCCGGAGATCGCGGTGCACGAGCTGAAGCAGGTCGAGCGTGGCCGCGCCTGCCGTCGGCTCGATGTAGCGGCCGGTACGGCCGGAGAAGTGCAGGATCTGGAAATTGTCGTCGGTGATGACATAGGCCGGCGCATAGCGCTCCGCGATGCGCTGGGCGCGGCGTTCCAGGCCGACATCGGGGCCGAACGAGCGCACAGGCTGCAATTCGACCGGCACCCTCCCCGCCGACGTCGTGATCGGAAATTCCGGCGGCAGCCGCGTTCCGGTCTCCAGCTTCCTGAAGATGCGGGCGCGGCGATCGATTGGAACGAACAACTTGGGATGCCGCGTCACATTCTCGGAATTGCCGAGGAAGAGATAGCGCTCGGGCAGCAGCGCGAAGTGGAACAGCGGGATCACCCGGTTCTGCAGTTCGGCATTAAGGTAGATCAGCAGATTGCGGCAGGAGACCAGGTCGAGCTTGGAGAACGGCGCGTCCTTGATGACGTTGTGCTGCGAGAAGATGCACATTTCGCGCAGCTCCTTGACCACGCAGTAAGTATCGCCCTCGCGCACGAACCAGCGCGCCAGGCGCTCGCTGGTCATGTCGGCCTCGATATTGGTGCGATAGCGGCCGACGCGCGCGGCCGCCAGCGCACGTCCGTCGATGTCGGTTGCGAAGATCTGGACCTGCGGGCTGGAATCCATCCGCGCCATGTGCTCGCGCAGGAGAATGCCGATCGAATAGGCCTCCTCGCCGGTGGCGCAGCCGAGCACCCAGATCCGCACCTGCTGACCCGCGCTCTTGCCGTCGAATATCTTCGGGACGATCTGGTTTTCCAGCACCTCGAATTCGCGCTTGTCGCGGAAGAATTCGGTGACGCCGATCAGGAGGTCGTTGAAGAGGTTCTGCGCCTCGTCCTTGTCGTTGCGCAGGAAATCGACATAGGCGGCAATCTCGTCGATCTGGACCACCTGCATGCGCCGCTGCACGCGGCGCAGGAATGTATTCTGCTTGTAGCCGTGGAAATCGTTACCGGTCTTGGTGCGCAGGATGTCGGCGATGCGTGACAGCGAGGTCGCGGCCGCGGCCAGAACCTCGTCGAAGCCTTGCTTCTCCTCCAGGCGCCTGAGATGGCGGGCGTAGACCTGGATGTGCTCGGGGATCTCCTCCGGCGGCAGCACGTAGTCGGCGATGGACGCGGGCGTGTTGCCGTCGATCAGATGCTCGGCTTCTTTCTGGCTCGCGACCCTTTCGGCGATGGCCAGGCCACCATGATCCTTCAGCGTCGCGGTGCCGAGCGTGCCGTCGCCGCCGGTGCCGGCGAGCAGAACGCCTATGGATTGCTCGGCGCGTTCCTCCGCGAGCGACACCAGGAAGCTGTCGATCGTGGCGCGCTCGCCCGGGGCCTGCTCGGCCTTGCGGATTGCGAACCGGTCGCCCTGAATGGTGGTGATCATCGCCGGCGGGCAGAGATAAATGGTGCCGCCCTCGACCGCATGGCCGTCGACAATCTCGGCGATCTTGCCGCCGTTGGAATTTCGCACGGCCTCGTGCAGCCGCGGCCCGTCGAAGGCCTCGTGATGCTGAAGCGCCAGCACGATGGCCTGATCCGCCCCGACGGTCAGCTTGGCGAAGAAGCGCTCAATGCTGTCCAGTGCACCAGGGGAAGCGCCGACGCCGATAATCAGCGGGGCTTTGATCTGGCGCTCTCCATCGACCGGCTGGCCGCCGACTTCATTCATGGCTCTGGTAGCTCTCTTTCGCTTGCCGGGACCAAAGGGCGCCCGGCCCATGCAAATAGCAGAAATCGATATTACCCCAACAGATCAAAGGCCAAAATGTCCCGATGCTTTTTCGATTCCCGGCCCAGGCGTTGCCAGCCCGGGCCGGAAGGCCCATACTCCGTCGGTAGCGCAGGACCGCGCGATGCCGATCTCTCAGGAACTCTCGCCGGAACTCGCGGCCCTAATCAGGCGCGCCGAGGACGCTGTTGCGACGGCCCGCCGGCTCCTCGACGAGAACGGCCGCTATCGCCGCCGCGCTGAGCGGCAGCTCGATTGTTTGTTCGAGCTCGGCGCAGAGTTCAGAAGGCCGGCTTCCAGCCGCCTTCCGGCTACCCCGTCTCGACCTGCTGCCGGAGATAATTGACGCGTTGCACGATCAGCACGCGGTGGCGCTCCCATTCGATCAGGGTCTGCTTGAGCAGGTCGACGAGCCGCTCCGCCTGGCGTGTATCGTGACCATCGGCCATCAGCTCCCGCACGCGATTTTCCTGATCGCGGATGCGCTGCCAGCCCTCCTCGATGTCCTTATCGGCCTTCACCAGAAGGCGCTGCTCGGCATCGAGCTGCGCAGTGCGTTCGGTCAGGGAGATGGTCATGGTGAGACTTCATGTCTCCCGTTTGCCTACAGCAGGCTCGAGCGACTGTAGCACGACGCGGCGAATCATGTCGGCATATTCGCGGTACTCGGCCGCGCGCGCCTCGTACATCTCGGCGACCGCAAGCCGGCCGCTGCGGCGGCCATCGGAGGCCATACGGTGCACCAGTTCCGCGCGCTCCTCGATGATGCGTAGTGCGACACGCAGGGCCTCGTCCACCCGCCCCTCCTGCTCCCTCGCGAGCGCATCGGCCGTATAGGCGTGGCCGACCTGGCAGCGGAAACGCAGCGGACGCGCTTCCTTGATCTCGGACATGACGCCGCCGCAGGCCGGGCAAGTCAGGGCAACGGGGTCGGCCATCGCAGAGAGATTATCGCTGCCGATCCGGTCGCCGGCTGCGATCTCGACCTCGAGCCTGATCTCGGGCGGAATCGGCAAAACCGCTCCGGCCTTCTCCCTGACGAGATCGGACAGGACGTCGCCCATACCGGCGCCGGGCACGCAGAGATCGATGGTGGTTGCCTCCATCGCGCGCCTGGGCATTTCGTCGGAAATGGCGTCCGCGGGGTCCTGGACCACCGCCATTCCGCCGCAGCGTTTGATGGCGTTGAGGCCCGCCGCCCCGTCGGACAACAGGCCGCTGAGGAGCACGCCGATCACGCGAGGCCCGTGATGGAGAGCCGCCGAGCGGAACAGGGCGTCGATCGCGGGGCGGACCATGTTCTCGCGCGGTCCGCGCCCGAGGAAGATGCGATCCTCCGCCAACAGCAGATGATGGTCCGGCGCCCCCAGATAGACGTGGCCGGGCTCGATTTTCATGCCGTTCTCGGCCTGACGCACCGGAAGCGGCCCGGCACTGCTGGCGACCGTCGAGAGTATGCCGATCCCCTGCGCCGGAATGTGCAGAACGACGAAGACGGCAGCCGGCAAACCCGCGGGAAGATGACCCAGGATCTGCTTCAGTGGCGCGGTCGCTCCGGCCGAGCCCCCGATGACGATGATATCGCGGTTGCTCATGGAACCCGCCTTCGGTTGTATCGTTTGCACCAAGGCGCCCTCCGGCCTTATGTTCCAAATATCGAGGAGGGAACGTCGGAGGGATCATGTCCGTGTCGCCCACACCGTCACGTCAACGCGCGCCGCTGATGGGTCGCCGTATCCTCGTGGTTGAGGACGAATATTTTCTCGCCGACGACATCGGCAACGCGCTGCGCACGCTGGGCGCGGAAATCGCAGGTCCGGTCGGCCACATCGAGGATGCGGTCGAGATGCTGCACGATGGCGGCGTTCTCGATGCCGCGGTGCTCGACGTGAACATCCGCGCCGCGCCGATCTTTCCGATCGCCCGGGAGCTCAGGGCGCGCCATGTGCCCTTCGTGTTCACGACGGGCTATGACAGGATCAGCATCGGGGCGGAATTCCAGGACGTGCCGCTCTGGGAGAAGCCGATCGACATCACGGCCATGGCGGACAACCTTGCAAGCCTCGTCGGTGGTCAACCGGGATGATGCGATGCAGCATCACCACCGCCTCTCGCAAACGAGAGTGACGTTCGATGATCTACGCACCCGATACCAACATCGACAAGCAACTGCTCAGCCATTCGCACGAGCTGGTTCGCGAGGCCATGGCGCTGCTGCGCAGCAGTGACCATCTCGTGAGTGCACTGCGCCTACGCGACGAGCTCGAGCAGGAACGCCGCACCCGCCGCACCCCGCCGGCGGGCGCGACCGCTGATTTGCAGGTTCGCAGACGATCAGAACAGATGCGCGAAGGCGAGCCAAGCGGTCACCGCCAGGCACAAGACAACGGCGGCGTAAGGTAGCGCGACGCGCAAGACGGCAAGCCTTTCCGCGTCAGCTCATCATCATCCAGGCAAATGCCGCCAACATTACGAGAAAACCCGTGATTGCGGTCGCGACAAAAGCCTGTTCGATGCGATCCATCGCTATCTCAGCCCCGTTCCAGCCCACATAATCTGACTGCTTCGGGGCCGCCGCGCATTAGGCTATGTGAATCGGCTTTCCTCCTTTTGTCGGCCCGCTTGTTCAGCCGCGCAGCGCCGCGGAAATTGCGGCGACATCGCCCTACGACTTCGCCGTGCCCGGCTCGGCCATCTTGCGATGCTGCCGGGCCAGCATCTCGTTCGGCGTGACGTTGGCGACCGTGCTCTGGATCTTGTTCTTCAGCCCGGTGACGACATCGGACTCGCCGCGCAGCATCGCATCGAAGCCGGCCTTGGCGACGTCGTACGCGCCGTCCTTCTGCTCAGTGCCGACCTTGGTGTCCATCATGTCGGCACGGCGGAAAAACTCGGTCTCGGTGGCGCCCGGCATCAGGCAGGTGACGGTGACGCCGCTGTCGCGCAATTCCTCGCGCAGCGCGAACGAGAATGAGTCCAGGAACGCCTTGCTGGCGTTATAGGCCGCCTGGAAACTGCCGGGCGTAAAGCCGGCGATCGAGCCCGTGATCAGGATGCGCCCGGACTTGCGCCGCAGCATCTCGTTGCCGGCGCGATGGATCAGATAGAGCGTGCCGGTGATGTTGGTGTCGACGAGATGCTTGATCCTGGCAAAATCCTGATCGAGGAAAGCCTTGCCGAGGCCGATTCCGGCATTGGCCAAGAGCGCATCGATCGGCCGGTCGCCGACCGCGGCGCAGAGCTTGTCGACGCCCTCGGTGGTGGCGAGATCGGCTTCAACGGCCTCCACGCTGACGCCGAGCCTGCGCAGATCGACCGCCACCCGCTCGATCATCGGCTCGTCCGCGGCGATGACGAGGTTGAAACCCGCCTGGGCGCAGCACCTTGCGAGTTCCAGGCCGATACCGGTGGAAGCGCCGGTGACGATTGCGAGTTGATTGGCGGGCATGAGCGTGTCCTCGCTTGCGGTTGATCACGCCCAATCAATGCGCCGCGCGCTCGTTCCTATCCGCGTCGCGATTTGCGCCAGCCGGTGCAGTGCGAAGAATTTGCGCGCGGCGATAGCAACCATCGTTCACCCCTCGACTTAGATGGCCAACTGGTTCAGTCGGGAGGACGGAAGGATGAAGGCGCTGGTTTGGCACGGCAAGGAGGACATCCGCTGCGACACCGTCACCGATCCGGAGATCCAGGACCCGCGCGATGCCATCATCAAGGTCACGAGCTGCGCGATCTGCGGCTCCGACCTGCACCTCTTCCACAATTTCATCCCGGGCATGCTGCCCGGTGACATCATGGGCCACGAGACCATGGGCGAAGTGGTCGAGGTCGGCTCCGGCGTCGACGGCAAGCTGAAGAAGGGCGATCGCATCGTCGTGCCCTTCACGATCATCTGCGGCGAATGCGACCAGTGCAAGCGCGGCAATTTTTCCGTATGCGAGACCACCAACCGCAAACGCCATCTGGCCGACAAGGTGTTCGGACACACGACGGCCGGCCTGTTCGGCTACACCCATCTGACCGGCGGCTATCCAGGCGGCCAGGCCGAATATCTCCGCGTGCCCTATGCCGATGCCACCCACATCAAGGTGCCGCCAGGCATTCCCGACGAGCAGCTGCTGTTCCTCAGCGACATCTTCCCGACCGGCTGGCAGGCCGCCGTGCAATGCGACATCGAGCCGACCGACACCGTCGCGATCTGGGGCTGCGGTCCCGTGGGGCAGATGGCGATCCGCAGCGCCATCCTGCTCGGCGCCAACCAGGTGATCGCGATCGACTGCCTGCCCGAGCGGCTCAGCATGGCGGAAGCCGGCGGCGCCACCATCATCAACTTCGAGACCGAGAGCGTGGTGGAACGGCTGAACGAGCTCACCGACGGCAGGGGACCGGAAAAGTGCATCGACTGCGTCGGCATGGAATCGCATGTGATGGCCTCCCTGCCCGACACGCTGCTCGACCGCGCCAAGCAGATGGTGATGGCGGAAAGCGACCGGCCCCACGTGCTGCGCGAGATGATCTATGTCTGCCGGCCCGGCGGCATCATCTCGGTGCCCGGCGTGTACAGCGGCCTGTCCGACATGCTGCCGATGGGCGCGTTCATGAACAAGGGCCTGACGATGCGGACCGGCCAGACCCACGTCAACCGCTGGACCGACGACCTGCTCCGCCGCATCGAGGAGGGCGAGATCGATCCCTCCTTCGTCATCACCCACACCGTCCCGCTCGAACAAGGACCGGAGATGTACCAGGTGTTTCGTGACAAGCGCGATTCCTGCGTCAAGGTCGTGCTGAGGCCCTGAAGGAGCAAGCCATGTTTCATTTCTCCAACATCGTCCGCACCAAGGGCGATCCGAAAATCGTCGAGGGCGGGCCGAGCCTGAAGCGGCCTGAAGATCAGCTCGCCCGCGCGCTCGGCTGGTTCAGCATCGGCCTTGGCGTCGTCGAATTCTTCGCGCCGAGACGCGTCACGGAAACGCTGGGCATGGAAGGCCATGAGACCATGGTCCGCGCCTTCGGTGTGCGCGAGATCCTGGCCGGGATCATGTCGCTGTCGGTCGACAAGAACGCCGGCCTGTGGGCCCGCGTCGGTGGCGACGGTCTCGATGCCGCCGCGCTGCTGTCGGGGCTGACAGCCGACAATCCCAAGAAGGGCAACATCGCGCTGGCGCTCTTGATGGTCGGCGGCATCGCCATGCTCGACTACCGCGCCGCGCAGGACACCAGGCCGAGGCGGCCGCCGCGCGAGGCACGGCGCAAGCTGTATCCGAACCGCAGCGGCTTCCCCAAGGGCATCGAGAGCGTCAGAACGGCGGCCAGGCAGATCGCAGCGCCCGCCGATAATGAGGTGAAGCAAGGCGATGAGCGTCGAGTCCCGTGATAAGGCTGCGTGGTGGGAATCCGCCGTCATCTACGAGATCGCACCGATCTCCTTCCAGGACTCCAACGGCGACGGCAAGGGCGATCTCGCCGGCTTGCTGTCGCGCATCGACTACCTGAAATGGCTCGGCGTCGACGCAGTCTGGCTGACGCCGATCTACAAGAGCCCGTTCCGCGACCTCGGCTACGACATCTCCGACTATTGCGCGATCGATCCTGCCTTCGGCAGCCTCGAGGATTTCGACCGGCTGCTCGAAGCCCTGCACGCCGAAGGCATCCGACTCATCCTCGACCTCGTTCCCAATCACACCGCCGATGATCACGAATGGTTCGTCGAGAGCTCCAGCTCGCCCGCCAGCGCCAAGGCCGACTGGTACATCTGGGCCGATGCGGCCGAGAACGGCGGGCCGCCCAACAACTGGCGTAGCCGCTTCGGCGGCAGCGGCTGGGAATGGTGCGAGGCGCGGCGGCAATACTATTATCATTCCTTCCTGGTGGAGCAGCCCGACCTCAACTGGCGCAATCCGCAGGTGCGCGGCGCGATCGCGGGCGTGATGCGTTTCTGGCTCGACCGCGGCGTCGACGGCTTTCGCGTCGATGCCAGCGCGGTCCTGATCAAGGACGAATTGCTGCGCGACAACCCGCCCAATCCGGCGGCCGGGAGCAAGCCGCCGCCGCAGCGCCAGACGCCCGTCTTCACCGACGACCGGCCGGAGACGATGGATTGCATCGAATTCATCCGCGAGGTGATCGACGGCTATCGGGGGCGCATGCTCTGCGGCGAAGTCCAGGGCAAGACCGATCGCGTCGGCCACTTCTACGGCAACGACAAGCCGCGCCTGCATCTTCCGCTCAATTTCGCGCTGCTGGATACGCCGTGGAGCGCGCTGTCGCTGCAAGCGGCGATCGACGCCTATTTCAACGCCCTGCCCGCGCATGCCTGGCCGGTCTGGGTGATCGGCGGCCACGACAAGCAGCGGGTCGCCAGCAAGATCGGCGAGGCGCAGATGCGCGTGCTGGCGATGCTGCTGATGACGCTGCGGGGAACGCCGTTCCTCTTCATGGGCGACGAGATCGGCCGCAAGCGCGTGCCCATTCCACCCGACCGCGTCCATGATCCTTTCGAGAGGCTGGTGCCGGGATATGGCCTCTGCCGCGATCCCGAGCGCGCACCGATGCGATGGGACGACAGCCCCGACGGCGGCTTCACCACGGGCCGTCCGTGGCTGCCGCTGGAGCCTTCCGATGGCGCGGCCAATGTTGCCGGGCAGCGGCGCGACGAGCATTCGATGCTGGCGCTGTTTCGCGCGCTGATCACGCTGCGGCGCGAGCATGCGGGCCTGCATCACGGCGGACATGAGCCGCTGCGCGCGCAGAACGACGTTCTCGCCTACAAGCGGACCGACGGGCGCAACGAATTTCTGGTCGCGCTCAACATCGCCGCCGAGCCGCGCAAATGGCACTGGCTGGGCCGCGGCCGCCTGCTGATGTCGACGCATCTCGACCGGCCGCCGGAGCCGCTGCCGGATGCTTCCATCCTGCTCCGGGGCAATGAAGGCGTGATCATCGCGCTCGATCCGCGCTGAAGGCCGCGAGGAACCATCCGCGCGTCAGAGAGTCTGATCAACGCCTCCGACGTCCCCCCTGCCGGAGGCAGACAGCACGAAACCGCAACCCCGGCGCTCACCGCCCCTTCAGGCGCCGGGGTTAGCGGCGTGGGTCTGGGAGGCAGGTCACCTTGGGAGACAGCCATTTGGAGACAAGCCATGGGCAAGACAAAGGGACTTCAGCAACGCATCGTCGGCAAGACCAGGCAAGCCGTCGGCGAGATCATCGGCGACCAGGATCTGCACGATGACGGCAAGGCCGAGGCCGAGCGCGGCCGCGACGAACGGGACAAGCCGAGTGAGCTCAACCCGCTGAAGAAGCTCAAGCAGCTGACGTGAACGCAGAGCCGCGACCAGCACTTGCCAATGCAGCGCGGCGCACTGACAAAGGCTCGTCGCGGGTCACGGGGAGACGACGACGTTCGCGCTGGATTGCCGCCGCCGAGCTCGGCCTGATCAGCAGCACCTTCTCGACCATCGTCAGCCAGCTGTTCGCCGCGCGGATCGGCCGCGATGCCGCGGTCGACTGGATGACGGTCGCCGCCATTCCCGCGCGCGACTGGGCGATCAGCGCGGAGCCGTCATGGAGTGCGGTCCTGACCGGGATCGCCTTTCATCAATGGGCGGATTTTTCCTGGGCGCTGGTGTTCTTCGGTGTGCTCGGACGCTGGACCGCCGAGTTGCGGCCGGCGACTATCCTGCTGCTCGCGCTGCCCTGGGCCGCGTTCTCGTCGGCCACGGAATGGTTCGTGCTGGTGCCGCTGTTTCCGTTCTGGCAGCCGCTGTTCACGCTGCAGCAGCCCTATTGGATCGGCCTGCTCGTTCATGGCACCTCGGCCCTGATGTATCCCCTGTTCGCCCGGTTGCGCTGGAGACGCGGCGCTGCAGCCGGGCGCGATATCCGTTTCACCAATGCCTGGATCACCGGTGCGCTGGCTGTGATGGCCCTGCTCGGCGTGATCGCGCTATTCGGCAGCCACGGCTACGAGCCGCCCTGGATGGGCCGCGACAGGGATGCGGACCAGACCTATATCCGTCACATGACGGCGCATCATGCCCAGGGCATCGAGCTGGCCCGGATCGCCGTGGAGCGCGCCCAGGACCCGCATCTGCGCAAGCTCGCGATGCTGATGGTCGCGAGCCAGGCCGGCGAGAGCCGGATCTTCGAGAACTGGTGGCTGAGCTGGTTCGACACGGAGATGCCCGACTGCAGCACCGAAGAGCGTGCCGCCATGCCGGGCTTCCTGACTCAGGCCGAGATGCGACAGGTCAAGGCCGCGCCGGCGGACCGGTTCGACGCGGTGTTCGTCGAGACCATGAGCAGGCATCACATGGGCGCGGTCAGGATGGCCGACCGGATGTGGCGGAGTAGCGGAGACCCGCGCCTCCGCATCATGGCGCATGCCATTCGCCACGCCCAGCAGGGCGAGATCGCGCTGATGCACGATGCGAGCGGCGTTTCGGCGGTCGCCGCGGCCGTCCACAACATGCTCGCCGACAACGTCAATTGAGCGGATCGCCTCCTACTCCCGCCAGAACTCCGCCAGTTCTTCCGTCGTCACCAGGTCAACCTGGCCGTGAAAGCGGGTGCGATACATCGTCATGAGCGCGTCATGCCCGACGTCGGACGAACTGCACAAGGCGTCCTCGACGATGACGACCCTGAAGCCGAGATCGACCGCGCTCAGGACCGTCGAGAGCACGCAGACATCCGTCTCAGCGCCCGAGATCACGACCGTGCCGACGTTCTTGTCGATCAGCAGGCCCGCGAGGGCGGGATTGCTGAACGCCGAATAGGCCGGCTTGTCGATCATGGCAGCCGGCGGAACGAACTTGCTCAGCGCGGGCACCAGCTCGAGCGCGGATGGCGGCAGATGCTTGCGCGTTGCCTGGCTCCAGCGATGAAAATAGCGCTGCCACTGGCCGGGACGGTCTTCCGGATCCTGCGGCGTGATGAAGCGCGTGAAGATGGTTCTGGCCTGGTGGCGCGCGACGATCGAGACGATCGCCGGCAGGACCCGCTCCATCCATGGCGTCGCCCACAGACCGCCGGGGGCGAAAATGTTCTGCATGTCGATGCAGAGGTGAACGGCCTCCCTGACCTCGGCCACTTCCGACGTGCTGTCCCTCATCGTCCTCCACCGTCAAGCATTCGGCGATCCATTGCGAATGCGAAGGCGGTGGCTTTGGTTCCGAACCGCCGCGGTGCAGAGGCAGACCTGGAACCCGCGACGCGCGGTTACGCCGGCGTTGCGGTCGGCGCCACGTCGAGGCGAACCGCAATCCCATTCAGCTCCGGGCTTGGCGCCGGGTAGAGCGTCATGACGCGCGGATCATGGCCGGGGACGATGTGGTCCGCGCCAGGCGCCGCGACGCGCAGCTTGTCGAAGCCGACAAGCATGTCGCCGACATGAAACGCCGTCGTGAACGGACGCTCGCTGGTCATGTTCTCGTAGAAATGACTGACGTCGGAAGCGAGCACGACAGGGCCGCGGCGTGTGTTGACGCGGACGAATTGAAGACCGGCGGAATGCCCGCCCGCCGCATGCACCGTCAGCCCGGGCGCAATCTCGGCATCGCCGTCGTAGAACAGCACCCGGCGTGCGTAATTCAGCCGCACGATCCCGCAGACGTCCTCGACCTCGAACGAATGCGACAGCCGCGGATATTGCATATAGCGCCCGGTGGCATAGGCGAGCTCGCGTTCCTGCAGATGAAATCGCGCGTTCGGAAACCGGTCGAAATTACCGACATGGTCGTAGTGCAGATGCGTGAGGATCACATCCCCGACGTCGGCAGGGTCGATATCGAACGCGGCAAGCGTCTCGACCGGGCAGCGCAGGAAATTTCGCCTGCGCTGCCTGGCCACTTCCGCGTTGAAGCCGGTGTCGATGACGAAGCTGCGCCCGCCTCCCCGCGCCAGCCACATGAAATAGTCCATCGGCATCGGCCCGTCATGCGGGTCGCCGCCGATGAAGTGCTCGCTCCGCTGCGCATCCCGCGTTGCGTAGCGGATGGCGAAGAGCTCGTAGTCCGGGTCAGCCATGGGAGTAGCTCAGGAACCGGCCGCGTCGACCTCGTTGAAGGCCTCGCGCGCATTGCGGAAGGCGTCGATGCCGGCCGGAACGCCGCAATACACCGCGACCTGGAGCAGGATCTCCTTGATCTCCTCCTTGGTCAGCCCGTTCTTCAGGGCGCCCTTGACGTGCAGCTTCAGCTCGTGCGGACGGTTCAGCGCGCCGAGCATGGCCAGATTAACGATCGAGCGCGTGCGACGGTCGACGCCGGGCCGCGTCCACAGCGCACCCCAGCAGAATTCGGTCGACCATTCCGCCATAGTGCGCGTAAACTCGTCGGCGCCGGCAATCGACTTGTTGACGTAGTCCTCGCCGAGCACCTCCTTGCGAACCTTGAGGCCCTTTTCGAACAGTTCGGTCTTGCTCATGATCGTCCCTTTCAGGTCTTGAGAGTTTGGTTGGAAGTTGATTAGCGCGATGCCGGTCGCAGCGATTGCAGGAGATTGCCGACGTCGTCGACCGAATCAAGCCGCCAGACTGCGTCGATGACACGGTCCGCATCCCAGTCGCTTCGGCCGGTCCGCACGGCCTCGCGCAGCTTGGCCTCGAGGTCGCGATCTGAGAGCGGCGCAGCAAGACTGCCACGCGGCGAAATGACGGTCTCGGTGAGGACCTCACCGGACGACAGTCGCAACGTCACGCGCGCGGCGCCATCGGGCATCTCGCCGTCCAGCTCCGCCCTCACCTTCTGCCGCAGCTGCACGATATCGGGCCGGACCACAGCCTCATGCGCGAACTCGGCGACCCCGGCCGTGCCGAGCAATAATCCGCATGCCACGCAATGATGGATGCTGACGCGCGCATCGCGCTGGTTGTTGACCGGGCGATCGCCGCGGGCAAGCAGCAGCGCCGAGCCTTGCACCGTCACCAGCTCGATCTGGTCGACCCGCCCGCCGATGCGCTCGCGCAATGAGAGGCAGGCGTCGATCACCGCGTGAAAGACGATGCCGGCGGGATAAGGCTTGTAGGTGTTCTTCGCGATCTCCCAGGTCTTGCCGAGACCATCGAGCAGGCAAGCAATATCGGGCTCGTCTCCCATGGTGCGCGCCCAGCCGAGCGGGCCTTCGATGGCGCGGGGCGCCGCTTCATAGCCCTGCTGCGCAAGCAGTGCTGCAAACAATCCGTTCCGCGCCGCGTTGCCGACGCTGACATTCTTGGCTGCACTGGGCAGGTTCTCGACATTCCCCGCCGACTGGCTCGCCGCGAGCCCGATTGCATTCGCAATCCCCTCCGCGGGCAAGCCCAGTAGTTTCGCGCACGCCGCCGCCGCGCCAAAAATCCCGCAGGTCGAGGTGATGTGCCAGCCGCGCGCGTAGTGGCGCGGCGAGACTGAATTGCCGATGCGGCATTCCACATCCACGCCGAGAATGAATGCGGTCAACACCTCCCGGCCCGACAGTTTGCGCATCTCCGAAAGCGCCAATATCGGCGCAGCAACTGGCGCGGCGGGATGAATGATCGTCTCGGGATGGGTGTCGTCGAAGTCGAGCAAATTGGCCGAGATGGCATTGAGAAATGACGCACACAACGCATCCATCGGCTGCGAGTGACCTATGACCGTCGATGTCGCGGCCCCGCTGAACGGCGACAGCGTGCGCATCGCCGAGATGACCACGGGATCGCGCGCGGAGCCGAGCGCCGTCGCGAAGAAATTGAGAATCGATCGACGCGCCTCAAGGCTCTGCGCCTCCACCTCCGCCCAGGACGAAGCAGCGACGAAATCGGCGAGCGTCTTGCTCACACTCGGAATTGGGACTTGCGGCACGCGGAGCGTCTTCCTCGTTTTCCCGAACCTTATGCCGATCCGCGGCAAACTGTCGACCCTAAATGTTATGCTTGACAGCTTGTCTGACAATCATAACAATCTGGCCCGTTGGCGCGGGATCCCCGCTGCCACGACGACGGCGGCCGAGACGGCCGGCCGGCGAACGCGTTCGACCAACGAGATGAAGAAGGCGCGCCCGTCACGGGATCGCGCGACAGGGAGTAGACGATGGCGGGAGAGATTCTCGGCGTAATCGGCACGGGCCGCATGGGCGGCCCGATGGCGGGACGATTGATGGACGCGGGCTATTCGCTCGTCGTCTATGACACGCAGGTCGAGGCGACTCAGCCGCTGGTCAAGCGCGGCGCACTGCTCGCCAGTTCGCCGGCCGACGTCGCCTCACGATCCGACATCGTGCTCGCCAGCCTGCCGACGCCCGACATCGTCAAGGCCGTTGCGCTCGGCCAGGACGGCATCAGCAGCGGCAACCGTGCGAAGATCGTCATCGATCTCTCGACGTCTGGGCCCGGCGCAGCGAAGTTCGTTGCCGAAGGCCTGAAGGCCAAGGGGATGACGCTCGTCGATGCGCCCGTGAGCGGCGGCATCAAGGGCGCCGTCAACGGCACGCTCGCAGTGATGGTCTCATGCCCGCAGGCGACTTACGACACCGTGCAGCCGATCCTGAAGAACTTCGGCAAGCTGTTCTACACCGGCGACAAGCCGGGCGTGGCGCAGACCGCCAAGCTCGCCAACAATCTGATGGCAGCAGCCGCGCTCGTCATCACCTCGGAAGCCGTCGCGATGGGCGTCAAGGGCGGCGTCAACGCAAAAGTGCTGATCGACATCATCAACGCCAGCAGCGGCCGCAACAGCGCCTCCGAAGACAAATTCCCCCGCGCGGTGCTGCCCGGCACCTTCGATTTCGGCTTCGCCACCGGCCTTTCCTACAAGGACGTCCGTCTTTGCGTGGACGAGGCCGAGGCGATGGGCGTGCCGATGGTCTGCGGCGCGGTGGTGCGGCAGATGCTGGCGATCACCAATGCCAAATACGGCGCCTCATCCGACTTCACCTCGATCGCCAAGGTGCTCGAAGAGTGGGCCGGGGTCGAGATGCGCGGCTGATCGCACAAGCCAGGGGAGAACGACCGGCGATGACGACCGGCCCGTCAAGATCAGGCAAGATGCCGCTCGCGCGCCAGATGGCGCGGAGCGTGCTCGCGCGGGATCTCGGAGGTTTCGGGCCGGAAATCATCGCCAAGGCAAAACTCTGCCTGCTCGACTTCCTGTCCTGCGCCTTCGAGGCAGGCCATCATACCTGGAGCCGCCAGGCGATTGCGATCGCGCAAGCCGGCGACAGCGCAACGATCATCGGGACGTCGCAACTCTCCTCGCCAGCCGACGCAGCTTTCGCCAATGCGGTGATGGGGCACGGTCTCGTGCGCGAAGACATGCATGCGGCCAGCATCGCGCACCACGGCGTGGTGATCTGGCCGGCCCTTCTCGCGCTGTCCGAACAAACGCCGCTGCACGGCGCCAGACTGCTGACGGCCGCCATCATCGGCTATGAGACCGGCGCAAGGATCGGCCGCGCGCTGTTGACCTCGGACCTCGCACGCCTCTATCGCCCGACCGGCCTCGTGGCCCCCTTGGGCGCCGCGCTCGCGGGAAGTTTTGCACGCGGCCTTTCCGAGGACCAGGCCACCAGCGCGATCGCGATCGCGGCCAATACCTCCAGCGGGCTCAACGAGTGGCCGCATGCCGGTGGCTCCGACATGTATTTCCATCCGGGCTTTGCAGCCAGCAATGCGATCAAGGCAATTGGCCTGGCCGCAGCCGGCGCCTTCGGCTCGGAAACCATACTGGAGGGTGAAGCCGGCCTGTTCGCCGCTTATCGCCGCCAGGCCGCGCCGGACAGCATCGCGCTCTTCCCCAATGGCGAGTGCGAGATCATGGCCGTCTACAACAAGCCGGTGCCGGCCTGCAATTTCGCGCAGACCGCCGCGCAAGCGGCGCTACGCGTTTCGCACGAACTCGCCAGCGCGGAGGAGATCGACCGGGTCGTCATCCACGCGCCGGATGCGGCGGTTCGCTACCCCGGCTGCGACTCCATAGGTCCCTACCGCAATGCGCTCCAGGCCAAGATGAGCATTCCCTTCAGCGTCGCGGCGACGCTGGCGCGGGGCGAGATCGAGGAAGACAATTACGCCGAGCTCGACGATGCCGACGTCATCCGCCTGATCTCGGTGACCGAGCTCAAGGCTGACGCCGGCTTCACCGCCGCCTTCCCCGGCAAGCAGGGTGCGGAAGTGTCCGTGCAGCTGCGCGACGGCCGGACCATCCGGCACGCTCTGCCCGACGTCATTGCCGCAACACCTGCGGATATTCGCGCACGCTTTCGCAGCTCGGCAGCGGGAGTCCTCGGTGAGGACCGCGCGCATCGGCTCGAGCAACTCATCGACGATTGCGAGCAGCTCGGCAATGCAGGCGACATCGCCGCGCAGTGCCGCCTGAACGCAACGGAACGGGCTTTACGATCGGCATCATGAGAAGTGCCGGAGAGTACGGGGGAAACATGGTCGATCTCGAGACCAGCTTGGAATTGTCAGCGGCGCGGAGGCAGGGCTGATGGAAGGATTCCTGCAAGCGCTCGCCGCGGGGCTTTTGATCGGCGCCGTCTACGGCCTGATGTGCGTCGGGCTCGGCCTGATCTTCGGCGTCATGCGCGTCATCAACTTCGCGCATGGCGATTTCATGATGCTCGGCATGTACACCGCCTTCTATCTCTTCACCGCCGCCGGCATCCAGACATTGTTCAGCAATGCCGTCGGGCCGTTCGTCGCCATCCTGCTGGCCGGGCCGGTGCTCGCACTGTTCGGCTATTTCGTGCATCGGGCGCTGATCTCGCACGTGTCGGGGACGCGCACCGCCTCGCTCGAAGGCGAAGGCCATTACGCCCAGCTCATCCTCACGCTCGGCATCGCGCTGATCCTGCAGAATGGCGGCCTCATCGTGTTCGGCTCCGTGCTGGCCTCGATCCGCACGCCGCTGTCGAGCTCGGCCTGGGAGCTCGGGCCCTTCTTCGACATGAGCATCTTCCTCAACAAGGCCCGCAGCATCGATATGATCGTCTCGCTGGCGATCATGGTCCTGCTGTCGCTGCTGATCACGCGCACGCGGGTCGGCAAGTCGCTCCGCGCCGCCGCGGACAATCCGACGGCTGCGACCTATATGGGCATCGACGTCGACCGCGCGCATCGCACCGCCTTCGCATTGGGCTGCGGCATCACCGCGATCGCCGGCGGCCTGCTTGCCACCAACTACCCGTTCCACCCCTTCGTCGGCCTCGAATACGTCATCGTCATGTATGCCGGCGTCGTGCTCGGCGGCATGGGCAGCATCATCGGCGCGTTCTGGGGCGGCATGACGATCGGCCTCGTGCAGCAGATGTCGACGCTGATCCTGCCGACGCAATTGCAGAACGCCGCGATCTTCGCCGTCTTCCTCCTCATCATCTTCTTCCGTCCGCAGGGCTTCTTCGGCCGCATGGTCGAGAGGACGTGACCATGCTCCGGATGCGATCCTTTCTGCCTCCCCTGCTCTTCACGCTCGCCTATGCGGTCGTGTCGCTCGGCGTCACTAACTCCTACTATCAGCTCATCCTGACGCTGGTCCCGGTGTGGGCGGTGTTCGGGCTGTCGTGGAACCTGCTCAGCGGCTACACCGGCCTGATCTCGTTCGGCCATGCCGCCTTCTTCGGGATCGGCGCTTACGCGACCGCGCTCGGCCAGATCTATTTCGACATCTCGCCCTGGCTGCTGATCCCGGTCGCCGCCATGCTCGGCGGCATCGCCGGGCTCCTGATCGGCTTTCCGACCTTCCGCCTGCAGGGCCACTACTTCGCGCTGGCGATGCTCGCCTACCCGCTCGCCATTCTCTACGTGTTCGAATGGCTCGGCTTCCAGGAGGTGACGCTTCCGATCAAGCGCGAGGCGCCGATCGCCTACATGCAGTTCGCCGATCCGCACCTCTACACGCTGCTCGGGCTGGCGCTCATGCTCGCCACCATCGTTCTGACGCAGGTGATCGAGCGATCGCGCTTCGGCATGGCGCTGCTCGCGATCAAGCAGAACGAGGCCGCGGCCGAAGCGGCCGGCATCAACACGCTGGCCTGGAAGTTGCGCGCGATCACGCTCAGCGGGGCGATTGCCGCCGCCATCGGCGGGTTCTACGCGCAGGTGCTGCTGGTCGTGACCCCGGCATCGGTGTTCGGCATGCTGGTGTCCGCGCAGGCGCTGACGGTCGCGATGTTCGGCGGCGTCGGCACGGTCTGGGGCCCGGTGATCGGCTCGGTGATCCTGATCCCGCTCGCCGAGATCCTGCACGCCGAAGCCGGCGCGCGCATCCCCGGCATTCAGGGCGTCATCTTCGGCATCGCCATCGTCTGCGTCATCCTGCTCGCGCCCGAAGGCCTGTTCTGGAAGCTGCGCGACCTCCTGCGCAAGCGCACCGCATCCAAGGCGGCGGTCAGTGATACACCGGAAGCAGCAGCTGCCAACGTGACGGCCCTGAAGCCGGCTGCGCGACAGCGTGCCGCCACCGGCGAGGTCGTGCTCGAAGTGAAGAACCTCTCGCGGTCCTTCGGCGGCCTCAAGGCCGTGCAGGACGTCAGCTTCAAGCTGCACGAGAACGAGATCCTCGGCATCATCGGCCCCAACGGCGCCGGCAAGACCACGCTGTTCAACCTCCTCAACGGCTTCCTCAAGCCGAGCCAGGGCGAGGTGCTGATCGACGGCCGCAACATGTCGGGCCAGCGGCCGCACGTGATCTGCGAGGCCGGTATCGGCCGCACCTTCCAGGTGATGCGGCCGTTCCTGCGCATGTCGATCCTCGACAATGTCGTGGTTGGGGCCTATGTGCGCGCCCGCTCCGACGATGAAGCCCGCAAGCTTGCCGCCGACGCGGTCGCCCGCGTCGGGCTCTCTGCCGTCGCCGACCGTGTCGCCGGCGAGCTCTCGACCAAAGAGCTGCGGCTGATGGAGCTGGCCCGCGCGATCGCCGGCCAGCCGCGCATCCTGCTGCTCGACGAGACACTCGCGGGCCTCGGCCACGGCGAGGCCGACGAGGTCGTCGCCGTGATCCAGCAGCTCGCGCGCGACGGCATGACCATCGCGATCATCGAGCACACCATGCAGGCGATGGTGCGCCTCGTCGATCGTTTCCTCGTGCTCGACCACGGCGCCGTCATCACCGAAGGCCTGCCGGAAGTGGTGACGCGCGACAATCGCGTGATCGAGGCCTATCTCGGCAAAAAGTGGGTGGGCCATGCTGCGAATTGAGCGATTGAGCGCGGGCTATTCGGCCAAGCCCGTCCTGAACGACGTCTCGATCAATGTCGGCGCGGGCCAGTTCGTCGCGATCGTCGGACCCAACGGCGCCGGCAAGACCACGCTGTTCAAGACGATCTCCGGCATCGTCAAGCCGAGTGGCGGCGCGATCACGTTCGACGGCGTCGATCTGTTCGCGGTGCCGCCGCCGCAGCGCGCCCATCTCGGCATCGCCCATGTCCCGGAGGGACGCCAGGTCTTCCCGTCACTGACCGTGATGGAGAATCTGGAGATGGGCGCGATGACCGAAAGCGGCCGGCGGAACTGGCAGGCCAACATCGAGCGCATCTTCGAATGGCTGCCGGTGCTGAAGGAGCGCCGCGATCAATTCGCGGGCACGATGTCCGGCGGCCAGCAGCAGATGCTCGCGATCGGCCGCGGCCTCGCCTCCTCCCCGAAGCTTCTGATGCTGGACGAGCCCTCGATGGGGCTCGCGCCTTCGACCGCGGACTTCATCTTCGAGCGGCTGATCGAGATCCGGCGCCAGTCCGGGCTGACCATGCTGCTGGTCGAGCAGCGCGTCGCGGAAGCGCTGGAATCCGCCGACCACGGCTATGTCCTCGAAGCCGGACACGTCGTGCTCGAAGGCAACAACGCCACGCTGCGCGCCGACGACCGCGTGCGGAAGGCCTATCTCGGCATGTGACGACGATAAAAAACAGGGACCAGGGAGCAAACAAAATGGACAAGACATCGAAGAGTAAAATATCGACGGGCCTCACGCGCCGCACCGTGCTCTCCGGCGCCGCGGCCGTCGGCCTCGCCGGTGTAGCGCGCGCGCAGGCACCTGGCGAGATCAAGGTCGGATTGATCGTGCCGCTGTCGGGCATCTACACCCGCCCCGGCCAGGTGATGAAGATGGGCGCCGAGATGGGCATCGAGCACATCAACGCGCAGGGCGGCATCAAGGCGCTCGGCGGCGCCAAGCTGAAGCTGGTCGTGATCGACTGCGGCGACACCACCGAGAAGGCCAAGAACGCGGCGCAGCGCATGGTGGCGCAGGAGCCCGATCTGGTCGCCGCCACCGGCTCCTATCTTTCCTCCTTCACGTTGGCCGTCACCGAGGTGACCGAGCGCGCCGAACTGCCGGTGCTGACGCTGTCCTATTCGGACCTGCTGACTGACCGCGGCTTCAAATACATCTTCCAGACCGCCGCGACCGCGAGCCGCCAGTCCGAGCTCGGCCTGCCGACGCTGATGAAGCTCGCCGAGAATGCCTCGGGCAAGAAGCCGAAGACCGTGGCGATGTTGATGGACAACACCGCGACGTCGGTGGCCACCGCCAAGGCGCTGAAGGAAAAGCTGTTCGCGCAGGAGGGCCTCCAGCTGGTCGTCGAGGAAGTCTGGACCCCGCCGCTGTCGGATGCGACGCCGCTGATCCAGAAGGTTCGTTCGGCAAAGCCCGACCTGCTGCTGTTCATGCCCAATGCGGTGTCGGACGCCAAGCTGGGCCTCGAGAAGATCAGCGAGTTCGGCCTCGGCCAGGGCAAGATCCCGACCGTGTCCTTCAGCATCACCATCGCCGAGCCCGACATGCTGCAGAGCGTGAGCCCGGAGACGGTGCAAGGCATCATGACCATCGTCGCCAATTGGGGCTCGAAGGGCCACGAGGCGCTGATCGCCGAGCTCAAGACCAAATACAAGGAGCCCTGGATGACGCAGAACGTCATCTCGACCTATGGCGACATGTGGCTGATGAAGGAAGCCCTGGAGAAGGCCGGCAAGGCCGACCGCAACGCGGTCGCGCAGGCCTTCCGCACCATGGATGCCGGTCCGTCGAAATATTATCCGGGCGGTCAGCTCAAATTCGACGAGAAGGGCCGCAGGGTCGGCGCCGGCGTCGTCATCGTGCAATGGCAATCGGGCGTGCCTGTCACCGTTTATCCGCCCGAGCTCGCGCAGGCGCAGCCGTTCTGGCCGAAGAAATCCTGACAACGTCGCGCAATTTTTCAGGGAGGAGAATTGTCATGACTGCCAAGAGCAAGATCACGATATCGCGGCGAACGCTGCTGGCCGGCGCCTCCGGCACGCTGATCGCGTCCCGCGCCGGCTGGGCGCAGCAACCGTCTGAAGTGAAGGTCGGCCTGCTGGTGCCGATCTCGGGGCTCTATGCCCGTCCGGGAACGGTGATGCGCGAAGGCGCCGAGATGGCGATCGACCACATCAACGCGCAAGGGGGCGTCAAGGCGCTCGGCGGCGCCAAGCTGAAGCTCGTGGTGCTGGATTCCGGCGACACCACCGAGAAGGCCAAGAACGCGGCACAGCGCATGGTGGCGCAGGAGACCGATCTGGTCGCGGCCAGCGGCGCCTATCTGTCCTCGTTCACCCTCGCCGTGACTGAAGTGACCGAGCGCGCCAACCTGCCGATGCTCACCCTCTCCTACTCCGACCTGATCACCGAGCGCGGATTCAAATACGTGTTCCAGACCGCAGCCACGGCGGGATCGCAGGCACGACAGGCGCTGCCCCAGATCATCAAGCTGGCGGAGACGGCTTCCGGCAAGCGGCCGAAGACGGTCGCCATCCTCACCGATAACACGGGGGCCTCGATCGCCTCGGCCAAGGCGATGCGCGACGGCCTGCTGGCGGAGAACCAGCTGCAGCTGATTGTCGACGAGACGTTCACGCCGCCGCTGGCGGATGCGACATCGCTGGTGCAGAAGATCCGTTCGGCCAAGCCCGATTTACTGTTCTTCCTGCCGACCGTGATCTCGGACGCAAAGCTGCTGCTCGAGAAGATGAACGAGTTCGGCCTCGGCCAGGGCAAGGTGCCGACGATCTCGTTCGGCATCGCGATCGCCGAGCCCGACATGCTGCAGACCGTCAGCCCCGAGCTGCTCCAGGGCGTGTTGACCTGCGTTGCCAGCTGGGGCGCCAAGGGCCATGAGGCGCTGATCGCCGAGTTGAAGACCCGCTACAAGGAGCCGTGGATGACACAGAACGCGATCTCCACCTATGGCGACATGTGGGTGATCAAGGACGCGCTGGAGAAGGCCGGCAAGGCCGATCGCGTCGCCGTCGGCGAAGCGCTGCGCACCATGGATGGCGGCCCCTCGAAATATTACCCGCTGGGCGAGATCAAGTTCGACGAGAAAGGCCGCCGCGTTGGCGCGGGCATGACCATCGTGCAGTGGCAAGCCGGCATTCCAGTCACGGTGTTCCCGCCCGAACTCGCCCTGGCAAAACCGTTCTGGCCCAAGAGCTGACCTAAGAGCTGACAACGCCAAACCAAGAAACGGAGACCACAATGGACAAGGCGACCTACGACCGCGGCCTCGAAATCCGCAAGAGCGTGCTCGGCAACGAATTCGTCGACAAGGCGATCGCATCCGCGGACGACTTCAACCGGCCGATGCAGGATCTGACCACGGAATATTGTTGGGGTTACGTCTGGGGCCGCGAGGGCCTCACCCGCAAGACACGCAGTTTCCTCAACCTCGCAATGCTCTGCGCGCTCAATCGCCCGCACGAGCTGAAGACCCATGTCCGTGGCGCGCTCGCCAATGGCGCGACCAAGGAGGAGATCCGTGAGGTCTTCATGCAGGTCGCGATCTATTGCGGCGTGCCGGCGGGCGTCGATGCGTTCCGGAATGCGAAGGAAGTCTTCGCCGAGCTCGACAAGACATAGCGGAGCGTGGCTGCGATGAAGGACAAATGGGCACTCGTGACCGGTGCGACCGCGGGCCTCGGCTTCGCCGTCGCGGAGGGCCTTGCCGGCGCGGGCGCCAATATCGTCCTGCACGATCTCGCTCAGCCGAAACAGGTCGCAGATGATCTGCGCGCCCGCTTCGGCGTCGAGGTCATCGCAGCCGGCGCCGATCTGTCCCGGCGCGAGGCGATCGAGCCCATGATGGCGGACCTGCTCGATCGCTGCGGCGCCATCGACATCCTCGTCAACAACGCCGTCGTGCGGCATTTCTCTGCCATCGACCAGTTTCCGCCCGAGCGCTGGGATCAGGCCCTCGCCGTCAATTTGTCGGCGCCGTTCCACCTCATCCGCCTGGCGCTGCCGGCGATGAAGCAGCGCGGCTGGGGCCGGATCATCAATATGGGCTCGATCTATTCAAGCCGCGCGGTCGAGGACCGCATCGACTACGTCACCACCAAGACAGCGATCGCAGGCATGACCCGCGCGGTGGCCATCGAGACGGCGCGCAGCGGCATCACCTGCAACACGCTCTGCCCCGGCACGCTGCCGACACCCGCCATCCTGAACAAGATCGCGACGATGGCATCGAACAGCGATCGTCCGGTCGAGGACGTGACGCGCGACTATCTCGGCGAGCGCCAGCCGACGCAGCGCTTCGTCGAAATGGATGCGGTCGCCGCCATGGTCGTCTTTCTCTGTGGCCCGGCCGCAAACGACATCACCGGCGCCAGCCTGCCGATCGACGGCGGCTGGTCGGTTGCATGAGAACTGGAATGGGAGTGCTGCGATGACTGAACAATCGGGACAAACCGTCGTGCTGACCGGTGCCGCCGGCGGTATGGGACGGGCCATCACCAAGGCGCTGCTCGACAGCGGCCGCCGCGTCGTGCTGGTCGATCGCGACGCCAAGGCGCTGCAGGAATTCGCGGCAACGTGCGGCGACGCGGTATTTCCGATCCAACTCGACATCAGCGATGCCAAGGCTGTGGATGCCCTGCCGAACGCCATTCCCGCCCACTTCAAGCCGGTCGAAATTCTCATCAACAATGCCGGCCACGACATCGGCGGCCGGACGCGCTTCGACATCGGTTCTGCGGACGACTGGTCCAACATCATCCAGACCAATCTGATCGGCCTGATGCGCGTCACGCGCGCGATCCTTCCCGGCATGGTCCAGCGCAACGCCGGTCATGTCGTCAACATCAGCTCCATCAACGCGGTGCGGATCGTGCCCGACATGGCGGCGTACAGCACCAGCAAGGCGGGCGTGCACATGTTCACCGAGACCCTCCGGGGCGAGCTGGCGGAAACCGCGATCCGGGTCACCGAGCTGCAGCCCGGCCTGACCCGGACCAATATCATCCTGACCCGCTACCGCGGCGATACGCAGAAGGAAAAGGACTATTTCGACCAGTTCAGGATGGCGCTCGATCCGGCCGATATCGCCCGCTCCATTGTCTTCGCGCTCGACCAGCCCGCCCACGTTCAAATTGCCGAAATGATGATTCTGCCTGTAAACCGGTACTGAGTTTTCCCGAACAGGACCCGGACATGGAAAGACGCCGCGAATTGCAGTCGACACTCCGCATCGAGGACGTCCCGACCGTCCGGGCGATGGTGGCGCAGAAGCTGCGTGAGGCGATCATGTCGGGAACGTTGAAGCCGGGCCAGCGCCTGGTCGAGCGCGAGCTTTGCGAGATGATGGGCGTCAGCCGCCCCTCGATCCGCGAAGCGCTGCGTGCGCTCGAAGCCGACGGGCTGGTCAATACGGTTCCGCACCGCGGCCCCGTGGTGTCCACGATCAGCCTCGAAGAGGCCCGGCAGCTCTACGCGGCACGCGCGGTGCTCGAGGGCTTCGCCGGCCGCGAATGCGCCAGGCTTCACGACCCCGAGGTCGCGCGCCGGATCGGCGACGCCCTGACACGGCTGAAGGCCGCCGCCGCCAAGCAGGACCTCGTCGGCAGCCTCGAAGCCAAGACCGATTTCTACGCGGCGCTGATCGGCGGCTGCCGCAATGCCTTCATCGAACGCATGCTCAAGCCGCTGCACGATCGCATCCAGCTGCTGCGGATCACCTCGATGTCGCAGCCGAAGCGGATCAACAAGAGCCTTCGCGAGGTCACCGCGATCTGGCGCGCGATCCAGAACGGCGATCCGGATCTCGCCGAGCGTTGCTGCGTCGACCACATCAATGCGGCTGCGGTGGCCGCGCTCGACATGATCGAAAAATCGTCGGCGGCCAAGGAGGCGGCGCCTTCCGACGACTAGAACAACGCCGCCAGGGAGTGTTCGATGAAGTTTCTCGTACGATCGCTGATCCTGCTCCTCCTGCTCTGCCCTCGCGATGCGGCGATCGCGGACGACTACCCCGCCCGCCCGGTCACGGTCATCGTGCCGTTCTCCGCCGGCGGTCCCGGCGACGTCATCGCGCGTATCCTCGGCAGCGCCATGAGCGCGACACTGAAACAGTCCATCGTCATCGAGAATGTCGTCGGCGCCGGCGGCACGCTCGGCACCAACCGCGTCGCCAAGGCGGCCGCGGATGGCTACACGCTGCTGCTGATGCATGTCGGCCAGGCCACCGCCCCTGCCCTCTATGCCAAGCTGCCGTTCGACCCGGTCGGCGACTTCGCCCCGATCGGGCTGGTCACCGACGTCCCGATGATCCTGGTGGCGCGGCCGAACTTTCCGGCCAAGGATCTCAGCGAGCTGGTCACGCACATCCGCAATGCCGGTGACAAGGTCACTTTCGGCAATGTCGGCCTCGGCTCGGCCTCGCAGCTCTGCGGCCTGATGTTCATGAGCGCCACGGACACCAAGCTCACCCCGATCTACTACAAGGGCGGCGGACCGGCGCTGAACGACGTCATCGCCGGCCATATCGACGTCTATTGCGATCCCGCGACCGGGCCGACGCCGTACATCCAGTCGAAGACGATCAAAGGCTATGCCATCACCAGCAAGACGCGTGTCGCGACGCTGCCTGATGTGCCGACCTCGACTGAAGCCGGCGTTCCCGAGTTCAATGTCACGACCTGGTACGGCCTCTACGCACCGCGCGGCACGCCCAAGCCCGTCGTCGATCATCTCGTGGGCGCACTGCAGACGGCGCTGAAGGATCCCGCGCTGATCAGCCGCTTTGCCGAGCTCAGCATGGCGCCGGTCGAGCCTGAGCGCGCGACGCCGGAAGCCCTCGAAACGTTCCTGAAAGCCGAGATCGGCAAATGGGGACGGATCATCAAAGCGGCCGGAATCGAACCGCAGTAGGTTCGCGCCATGTTCTGATCAAGTGCAGAAATATCCGAGATTTCAAAGGGAAAATTGACTTTTGGGCACTCGAGTGGCGGCCGCGTTGAGAGTTCAGGTGCAGTTCCAGCTGATCGGTGCACTTTTCCGTAGGTCGGCCGAGCCCCATTGCGGGACTTCGTCGCGAGGCGTAATTTTCAACTCTACGTAGCTCGTTCGAAAGCAACTATCGGGTTCGGCCTAGCGGGAGCGAGCAATGGCGGATGTCCCATGGCACCTTTCCGGTGACTATTTCGAGAATTGCAGTTGCAGCATCGTGTGTCCCTGCCTGGTGTCGGCGGCGCCTCCATTGACCGCGCGACCGACCGAGGGCTTCTGCAACGTACCGCTGATCTTCCACATCGAAAGCGGCCGCTATGGCGATATCGCGCTCGATGGGCTGAATGTGCTCGTCATCCTCCACGCACCTGGGGTCATGGCGGACGGAGATTGGTCGATCGCCGCCTATATCGATGAGCGCGCCAATGATGAGCAGACCGAGGCCATGGCTGCGATCTTCACCGGCGGTGCCGGCGGTCCGATGGCCGCCTTCGCGCCGCTGATCAGCAAGAACCTGGGGGTGCGCAAGGTCCCGATCACGTTCCGGATCGACGGCAAGACGCGGTCGGCGGAAATCCCCGGCATCCTGCACATGTCCGTCGATCCCCTGCCGACCATGCATCCGAGCGGGGAGATGTGGGCGAACATCGGCCATCCGGTCAGCCCCGATGCCATGGTGATGGCCGTCGGCGCCGCGGGCAATACTTTCAGCGATCATGGCATGCGCTGGGATAATTCCGGCAGGAACGGCCTCTATGCGCCGATCCGCTGGTCGAACCAGGCGTGATGTAAACTTCCGATACCGGCCTGCGTCAGGGCCGCCAATTTCGATCGCAAATGAAGGACAGCCCACTTGAAACCGTGCTGCGTCGCGATCGCTGGATCGTCGGCGGCGCGATCGGCCTCATTGTCGCGCTGGCATGGAGCTATGTGCTCTGGCTCGCCCACGACATGGACATGGGCGGCATGGACATGACCGGATTCCGCATGATCCCGGCCGGGATCGGAATCATGCTGCCGACGAGCGAGCCGTGGCGAGCGTTCGAGTTCGTCGACGTGCTCCTGATGTGGGCGGTGATGATGATCGGAATGATGGCCCCCTCCGCTGCGCCCATGATCCTGATGTACGCCCGCGTAGGCCGACAGGGCAAAGCACAGGGCAAGCCGTTCGCCGCGACCGGCTGGTTTGCCGCCGGTTATCTCCTCGCCTGGTGCGGCTTTTCGCTGGCAGCCACCTTTCTCCAATGGGCGGTCGAGCGGGCCACCTTGCTGGATTCCCGGATGGCGCTCGCAAGCAACCTGCTCGGCGCCATCGTGCTGGTCGCGGCGGGTGTCTATCAATGGACGCCGTTGAAGAACGTCTGTCTCGCTCAATGCCAGTCGCCGTTTCTGTTCCTGATGCGCCATGGCGGCTTTCGCAGCGACCTGCGCGGCTGCCTGCTGCTGGGACTTCGGCACGGAGGCTATTGTGTCGGTTGCTGCTGGGTCTTGATGGCGCTGTTGTTCGTAGGCGGCGTGATGAACGTGCTCTGGATCGCGGTTTTGGCGCTGCTTGTCCTCCTGGAGAAAGTTACGCCGGTCGGACGATGGATCGCGCGCGCTGCGGGGATTGCATGTGTGGCCGCGGGCGCCTGGCTGCTGGTGTTCTTGCCGCAGTCGTGAGCAACCTCTGAACGGGCCGCCGCTCATCCTTCGAGACGTCCGGCATTTTGCCTGCCCCAACCGCTCCGTGCGGGCAAAGAACAATCAGTTGAACGTTCGTAACTCCAGCTGAACCGCAAAACGGCTTGACGTGGACGTCGACAACGAATGTAATGTTATAATATTACATATCCGGTCCCGATGCCCAACCGTCACCCTATCCCCTTGAAAAGACTGTTCGATCTCCATGCGAAAACTCCCCGTCACCGTCTTGTCCGGCTTCCTCGGGGCTGGAAAGACCACTTTGCTGAACCACGTCCTGAACAACCGGCACGGCCTGAAAGTGGCGGTGATCGTCAACGACATGAGCGAGGTGAACATCGATGCGGATTTGGTCCGTGGTGGCGGTGCGAACCTGTCCAGGACTGACGAGAAGCTCGTCGAGATGACCAATGGGTGCATCTGCTGCACGCTGCGCGACGACCTCCTGAAGGAGGTGCGCGCCCTCGCCGAAAACGACCGGTTCGATTATCTGCTGATCGAATCCACCGGCATCTCCGAGCCGCTGCCGGTTGCAGCGACCTTCGACTTCTGTGCCGAGGACGGCGAAAGCCTCTCCGACGTGGCACGCCTCGACACCATGGTCACCGTGGTCGACGCGGTGAATCTGCTGAGGGATTATTCATCGACGGATTTCCTGGAGCTTCGCGGCGAAGCGCTGGCGAACGAGAAGCGCACGCTGGTCGATCTCCTCGTCGAGCAGATCGAATTTGCCGACGTGATCGTGCTCAACAAGGTCGATGACGCCTCGCCGGCACAACGCGAAGCAGCGCGAAAGATCATCCGCGCGCTCAATCCGGAAGCGGAGCTGATTGAAGCCAACCACAGCCGGGTCGCCTTCGATCGCATTCTCGACACCGGCCGGTTCGACTTCGAAAAGGCGCAAGCGCATCCGCTCTGGTTCAAGGAACTCTACGGTTTTGCCGATCACGTGCCGGAGACGGAGGAATACGGCGTGAGCAGCTTCGTCTATCGCGCGCGCCGGCCGTTCGATCCCGAAAGATTCGACAAGTTCGTGCGAGAGCCCTGGCCCGGCGTCATTCGCGCCAAGGGACATTTCTGGCTGGCAACGCGGCCGCAATGGCTGGGCGAGATCAGCCAGGCCGGCGCGATCACGCGCACCGAGGCCCTTGGATTCTGGTGGGCGAGCGTGCCTGCGGAACGCTGGCCGGACGACCCGTTCTGGCGCAAGCGATTGCGCGCGAATTGGAACGACGTCTATGGCGATCGTCGCCAGGAAATCGTGTTCATCGGCGCAGGCATGGACGAGCGCGCGCTCCGCGCACGCCTGGACGCCTGCCTTGTGCCGGGCAAGCCGGCCATGAACGTCACGGAATGGGCGAAGCTCGCAGACCCGTTTCCGGTCTGGCGGCGCGCGAACGAAGTCGTGGAACGCGAATGACCAAAATCGTCCGCTTCGTCTCTAAATCCGAACTCGAGCGGCAGCGCCTCATCCGCGAGGCCCGTGCGATCTACGACAGCATCTTCCCGCCGGACGTCCCCGCCGGCGGTTGCGCGCATGATCCGTCAGATCTATGGGCGGCGCACGAAGCCGCCGCCGAAATCCAGCCCAAATAATAATAAGGGATGAAGGTGGTGCGCTCGGAGGGACTCGAACCCCCACGATTTTACTCACTGCCACCTCAAGGCAGCGCGTCTACCAGTTCCGCCACGAGCGCTTTGGGGATGCCGGCTTGAGGCTTGAAGGCCGGCCGGATCAACGGCGCCGATCTAACAAATCCATCAGAGGGGTACAAGCCTGCAAAGGCCCTGAATTCCACAGCTTTGCAGGAAAGTTCCCGGCCTTCCCCCGAATCCGGCCTTACCGCAGGTCCAGTGCCCTACCGCATGCCCGGGCCGCGACCGCGTGCACCGGGCCCTATCGGGTCCCCGGCGTGCGCGGCAGCATCTGCTTGACCTCGACCGCGATCCGGTTGCGGTCGACCAGCACGACACCGGAGGCGACCGGCAGATTATTGGCCAAAACCTTGACCTCATCGGCCTCAGTTGCGTCCAGCTCGATGATGGCGCCGCGGGAAAGACGTAATACTTGATGGATCGGCATCGTGGTCGTCCCGAGGACGACCATGAGATCCACGGTGACTTTATCGAGAGTGGGCACTGTCAGGACCGCCGCAACCAGGGACTAAGGACCAAGGACCAAGGACTTAGAACAAGGCCTTGGCATTTGCGCCTGCAATGATCACCACGTTATGGTTAGCCAATGGTTAATTTGCCCCAAAACCCGCGCCAAGAGCTGGATTTGACGTCGTTTTCGGCGTCCCGGGGCCAGCCCGTGGAGTGGCGAATCTCGGACGCGCCGGTGCCCTATCCGGAGGCGGTAGCCGCCATGGAAGCCCGGGTCGCCGCCATTGCCGCGGGCGAGGCCCCGGAGCTGGTCTGGCTGCTCGAACACCCCCCGCTCTACACCTCCGGCACCTCGGGCAACGATAGCGACCTGCGCGATCCCCGATTCCCGATCTTCGCCACCGGGCGCGGCGGGCAGCTCACCTATCACGGGCCGGGCCAGCGGGTTGCCTATGTCATGCTCGACCTCAAGCGCCGTCGGCCGGACGTCCGGGCCTATGTCGCGAGCCTGGAGGAGCTGATTCTGCGCACGCTCGCCGCCTTCAATGTCCGCGGCGAGCGGCGCGAGGACCGGGTCGGCGTCTGGGTCAGGCGGCCCGACAAGGGCGAAGGTTACGAGGACAAGATCGCGGCGATCGGCGTGCGGCTGAAGCGCTGGGTCTCGTTCCACGGCATCGCCATCAATATCGAGCCGGACCTGTCGCATTTCGCCGGCATCGTACCGTGCGGCGTGGTCGATCCCCGCTACGGCGTCACCTCTCTGGTCGATCTCGGCCAGCTCGTGACCATGGCTGAGGTCGACATCGCGCTTCGGCAGGCGTTCGAGGAGCTGTTCGGGCCGACCAAAGCGTTGGTGCCGGAAGCGGCCGCCTAGCATTGCTTCCTGAACAATTCCGAAGTTCAGTTCCGGGCAGCAAGCTGACGATCAGGCCGCGGGTGAGATGGCTCACCCGCGGCTTCAGCCTCACGCCGCCTGCAGCGACACGTCGAGCTTGCCGGCGATGTAGCGGCGCTCCTGGGTGAGGCCGCCGAAACCGTAGGCATCGCCCTTGACCTCGTCGACATGCAGATAGGTCTCGGGATGCAGCGGCCCCAGAATCTCGGCCATGCGCTTGAACATGGCGGCAAGATAAGCGGCCTTCTCGTCCTTGGTGTTGGTGCCTTCGGTGACGTGGATGTCGATCCAGTAGCTGGCAAGCTTCTGCTCGGCGAGCGACTTGCCGCCGGCGAACCAGTCGCCGGCCTCCACCGACTTCACGATGATCGCAGTCACCTTGGGATCCTTGTGCAGGATCTTTGCGGTGAGCTCGGACACTGCGTTGGCGATCTCGGCCTTCAGCGAGGGCGACTGGCGGGACGAGGTGTAGGACACGGTGATCAGCGGCATGGTGGCTCTCCTCAAGATGCAGCGCGGGATTTGCGCGGCGTTGGTGAGAAGCTAGACCTTCCCTAGTCATTTTGATATCTTATCTCTATTGATACCAGTGATAACGATCCATAATGACAGCCACCCTCGACATCGCCACGATCAAGGCCTTCCTGCTGGTCGCCGACCTCCAGAGCTTCACCCGCGCCGCGGAGGCGCTAGGCACGACCCAGGCGGCGGTCAGTCTCAAACTGCAGCGGCTGGAAACATTGCTGGCAAAACGCCTCGTCGAGCGCTCGCCGCGCGCGGTCCGGCTCACGGCCGAAGGCGCCAGCTTCCTCGATCGCGCCCGCGCGCTGATGGCGGCGCATGACCGCGCGCTGTCCGGCGAGGCCCCGACCGCACAGTCGCTCTCGCTCGGCATCTCCGATCACGCCGCCGGCCCCGAACTGGTGCCGCTGCTGGAACGCCTGCACGCGATGTCGTCAAATCTCACCCTCGCCGTCACCATCGGCTTCTCGCGCGAGATGCAGGACGCCTATGACGCGGGCGAGCTGGACGCTGTAATCGTGCGCCAGGAAGGCAGCCGCCGCGGCGGCGAGAAGCTGACCGAGGACGAGTTCGGCTGGTTCGCGTCCCGACGCTTCACCCTGCCGAAGGGCGAAGCGCTGCCGCTTGCGACCCTCGCCCCGCCCTGCGGCGTCCGCGCCGTCGCCGTGCGCGCGCTCGACAAGGCCGGTCTCGCCTGGCGCGAGCGCTTCGTCGGCGGCGGCGTCACCGCGGTGGTCGCGGCGGCGCTTGCCGGGCTTGCGATCGCGCCGCTGGCGCGGCGGATCGCACCTCCCGGGCTGGTCGACATCGGGCCCGCGCACAAGCTGCCAAAACTCGGCAGCTCGAAGGTGATGCTGCATTCGAAGGTCAGCGATCCCGCCAAGCTCGCGGCGCTGCGCGCGGTGGCGGCGACGTTCCGGAGTGCGGCCGCGACCTGATGCCTCACAGGATCGCCTCGAACGCGCTACGCAGCGTCTCGTGGCGGAATACAAAGCCCCGGCTCAGCGCCTTGTTCGGCAGCACGCGCTGACCGCCAAGCAGCAGCTCGTCGGCGAAGCCGCCGCCGATCCGGCGCAACAAGCCGCCGGGAATGCGGAAGATCGCGGGCCGATGCAGGCGGCGGCCGAGCTCCTCGGTGAACTTTGCGTTGGTGACGGGGATCGGCGCGGTGGCGTTGACCGGGCCCGACAGATCGGGCGTTGCCATCACATAGGCGATCAGCCGGATCAGATCGTCGCGCTCGATCCAGGACATCCACTGCCGCCCGGTGCCGATGGGACCACCGAGGCCGAACTCGAACGGCGTCAGCATGCGCGTGACGAAGCCGCCTTCGGTGCCGAGCACGAGGCCGATGCGCAAGCAGACGACGCGGACACCAAGCTCCTCCGCCGGCCGCGCCGCCTTCTCCCACGCCGCGCAGAGCTCGTGGCTGAAACAGGCGTGCGACTTGGCGGACTCCGTCAGCACCTGGTCGGCCCACAATCCGTACCAGCCGATCGCGGAGCCGCTGACCAGCACCTCGGGCTTGCGATCGAGCCGTGCGATCAGTTTGACGACCTCACCGGTCATGTCGATGCGTGAGCCAAGAATCTTCGCCCGCTTCGCCTCGGTCCACAAGCCGTTGCCGATCGGCTCGCCGGCGAGATTGACGATGGCGTCGATCGGTGTGTCCGAAGCGAGCTGATCGAGGCTGGTGATCAGCGTGACCGGCGGCGGCAACATCTCCGCCTTGGCGGGGTTCCGGATCAGCGCGATGACGTGATGCCCTGCGGCGCTGAGGCTCGCCGCGAGGCGACTGCCGATGAAGCCGGTGGCGCCCGTGATCAGCACGGTTTTGCGGCCCGGCAGCTTCTCGACGAGTCCCTCGGCGGGAACGCTGCGCATGCGGCCGAGCCGGCGCATTGCGGCAAAATCCCTGAGGCCGCAGAGCGCGGCACCAACCGCGCAGGCGGTCGCGGCGATGCTGAGCAGACCCTGATAGACGACGATCACGCCAAAGGGCTGCATTGCCCAGTCGATCAGCACGGGCAGCAGCAGCACCAGAATGGCGCCGTAATTGATCGCGAGCAGCGTGTGGTTGATGCGCTCGCTCGGCGGCAGTTTCCGGCTCAGATCCTCCTCGACGAAATCCATCAGCGTGATGACGATCTCGGCGACCAGGATCGCGACGACCAGCATTGCGAGCACGCCATAGACCTCGAGCCAGCCGAGCAGCAGGAATAAGAGCGCATAGAGCATGTTGCGGATGCCATGCAGCTTGAGTTCGAAGCGCTGCGACACCCGCCAGGCCAGGCGCTCGGTAAATTCGTGGTGATAGAAGGTGTCGAACACGCCCATCACGATCTGGATGGCGATGAGCGTCCACAACAGCGGCGTCATGATACGGCCTCCCTGAAGGTGGCGGACTGGTGGATCAGCGCGCCGTAACGTGGATGAATGACATCGAGGGTGAAGCGGAATGCGCCCTCGCCGAGATCGCGGTGCGTCACCGTGAGATCGCCCGGCGTGAGCCAGCGCGGCAAGGGGATCCACAGGCGTCCGAGCTGGAGCCCATAACCGGCGCTGCGGAAGGTCAGCGTCTGGTCCTCGACCGCGGTGCGGAGCGCCATCGAGACGCCGAAGCCGACATATTCCTCGAGCCCGGTCGGACCGGCAAAACGCTTGGCGGAATGGATCACGTGCGGAAAACCGCGCTTGCGCGCGCAGATGCGGGTCCAGGTCTGACCGCCGGTCGTACCGTCCTCGGTCACGGTGACGATCATCGGCACGCCGGTATCACGGCCGGTCGGCAGCGGCCCGCCGATCAGGCGCGCAGCTTGGGCGAACCACCAGCCGATCTCGCTGAAGGAGACCTTGTCGACCACGCCGACATAGACGACGCTCTCGCCGTCCGCGACGCGTTTGGAGAAACGCCGCCAGGTCGCGAGCGGCAGGCGGCCCCAATCCTCGTCCGACAGCAGCGCGCGGAAGCGGCGGTCGTCGAGCAGTTTGGTGTGAGCGGAGGTCGATGCGTTGGAGCCTGATAATCGAGCCGACGTCATCGCACCCTCCTCAGCTATTTGGCCTTGCCCAGCGGCAGCAGGCTGACGATCTTCTCGCCAAGCCGCATCAAGGCGACCAGCCGCGGCCGCGGCACCTTCAGCATCTGCATGAACCAGTGATCGGCGAGCTCGGTGAAGGCGAGCATCTCCTTCAGCCGCTTGGCTGCGACCGGATTGATGGTGGGATCGCCGGCGGCATCGGACACGCAGGCCCTGAGCGCTGCGATCGCCGGATCGAGCTCCCGCTCCTTGCGCCGCGCCGCAATTCTGGCGGCGACCTCCCAGATGTCGGTCTCGGCTTCGTAATGGTCGCGGCGGTCACCGAGGATCGGCACGCGCCGGATCAGGTTCCAGGCGAGCAGCTCCTTGAGCGAGTTGGAGACGTTCGAGCGTGCCATGCCGAGCGTGTCGGCGATGTCCTCCGCCGTCATCGGCGCCTCGGCGAGATAGAGCAGCCCGTGAATCTGGCTGACCGAGCGATTGACGCCCCACTCGTCCCCCATGTCGCCCCAATGCAGGATGAAGCGCTCGACGGCGGTTGGGAGTTTCTTCTTTCCGGTTATTTCTGTCATTACAGAAATATCTGACGATAACGTCCCCTTGTCAAGCGGGCTTCGTCCCGTATACGGGTGCGGGATATCTGCCTAAAAATGTCCCAACTTCAGGGAACCATCCGCTTTCTGTGGCGTTTGCTCCCGTCGAGGCAGGGTCCCGGAATGATCGGAAAGTTCAGTCAACAGCGAGACTTGTTCGAGAGCGAGCGCAGTTTCCGGCTGTTGGTTGAGGGAGTTGCGGACTACGCGCTCTACATGCTCGATCCCAGGGGGATCATCACCAGTTGGAATATCGGCGGCGAGCGCATCAAGGGCTATTCGCCCGGGGAGATCCTCGGCCAGCATTTCTCCCGCTTCTACACCGAGACCGACCGTGCCAACGGCAAGCCGGCCCGCGCGCTCGGCATCGCGCGGGAAAAGGGCCGCTATGAGGAGGAAGGCTGGCGCGTCCGCAAGGACGGCACCTTCTTCTGGGCAAGCGTCGTGATCGACCCGATCTACGAGGACGGCGAGCTGGTCGGCTTCGCCAAGATCACACGCGACATCACAGAACGCCGCAATACGCAGCTCAAGCTCGAGGCGATGCAGAAGCAGCTCGCCGAGTCCCAGAAGTTCGATGCGCTGGGACAGCTCACCGGCGGGGTCGCGCACGACTTCAACAACCTCCTGATGATCATCAGCGGCAGCCTGCACATGCTGAAGCGGGGTCCCGACGACGCGGCCAAGGTTCAGCGCGCGATCTCGGCGATCGAGACCGCCACCAAGCGCGGCGCGGCGCTGACCAACCAGCTCCTCACCTTCGCGCGGCGGCAGAGCGTCAATCCGCAGGCGATCGATTTCGCCGAACGCATCGCGGAGATCCGCGAGGTGCTCGATGCCGGCGTCGGCAGTTCCGTACGCCTGGCCTTCGACATCGGCCACGATGTCTGGCCGGTCAAGACCGACGCCTCCGAGCTCGAGACCGCGATGCTCAACCTTGTCATCAATGCCCGCGACGCGATGCCCGACGGCGGCACGGTGACGATCGGCGCGCACAATGTCGTGCTGGACGAGGTGCCCCTCGCCGGCGACTTCGTCGCAATCGACGTCACCGATACCGGGCTCGGCATTCCCTCCGACGTTCTCGACAAGATCTTCGAGCCGTTCTTCACCACCAAGCCGATCGGAAAGGGCACCGGCCTCGGCCTGTCCCAGGTGCACGGCTTCGCCCATCAGGCCGGCGGCACGGTGAAGGTCGCAAGCGAACTCGGCAAGGGCACGACGTTCACCATCCTGTTGCCGCGCGGAGAAGACACGCCGTCGCGAGAGACGGCTGGGGGACCATCCTTCCAAGGCAGCGGCACGGTGCTGCTGGTCGAGGACAATCCCGACGTTGCGCTGGTCAGCATCGGTCTTCTGGAGCAGCTGGGCTACCATGTCCGCCGGGTCGCCGACGCCGAAGCCGCCTTGCGCGAGATCGAGAAAAACGGCGTCGACTTCGTGTTCTCGGACATCGTCATGCCCGGCAAGATGGACGGGCTCAGCCTCGCCCATCGCCTCCGTCAGATCCGCCCTGGCCTGCCGATCCTGCTCGCCACCGGCTACAGCGACGTCGCCGCCGGCGTGCGCGGCGATTTCCCGATCCTGCGCAAGCCCTACGAAATCCACGAGCTGAGCGAAGCAATCGCCAAGCTGCCAAGGTGAGGCTTCGTCTTCACCTCTCCCCGTAAGAACGGGGCGAGGGAGCGCATCATCTGCGCGGCGAGACCGCCCCCTACACTGTCGGCAACACCGAGAACGCTTCCCCTGCCCTGCGCAGGTTCAGCTCATCCGCGCTGGCCGTCTCACTCGTCACGCTGTCGACGCGCGAGGACGGGGGGCCATGGCGGCATAGCGCGACCATGTCGGCGACGTGCTTTGGCGCGCCCGCGAACAGCGCTTCGACGCAGCCGTCGCGGCGGTTGCGGACCCAGCCTTCAAGGCCGCTCGCAGTCGCCTGGTACTCGACCCAGGCGCGATAGCCGACGCCCTGGACGCGGCCGCGGATCATCACCTGAAGGATCGCCCGGCTCATTTTTTCAGCCCGAGAAAGTCGGCGCTGCGCGCCTTGACGTCGGCCTCGCGCATGACGCGGCTGGTCAGGTCGGATGATGCCAGACCTCTCAGCGCCTTCGGCGCCGTGCCCTCGCGCAGCGCTTTCTGCGTTTCATACACGGCTTGCGTCGCAGCGGCGATCGGCGCGTGGCCCTGAAGCGCGATACGCACGCGCTGGCCGGCGAGATAGTCGAGCGCGCTCAGCTCCTCCGGCGCACCACCGAGCACGATCGGCAGGCGCGTGGCGGCCGCGACGGCCTCGAGCTCCGCGCGCGACTTGATGCCGGTAAAGAACAGCGCATCGACCCCGATCGCCTCATACGCCTGCGCGCGGCGGATCGCGTCCTCGATCGAGGTGATCGAGGCTGCTCCCGTGCGGCCCATGATGACCAGCGAGGCATCACTGCGGCCGTCGAGCGCGGCCTTCATCTTGCCGACGCCTTCCTCGAGCGAGATCAGCTGCGTCCTCGCCTCACCGAAGGCGGCCGGCAGCAGCGTGTCCTCGATGGTAAGGCCGGCGGCGCCGGCCGCCTCCAGCTCCTGCACCGTGCGACGAACATTGAGCGAATTGCCGTAGCCATGATCGGCATCGACCAGCACAGGCAGCGCGGCGGCGCGGGACATCCGCCGCATCTGCTCGGCAAGCTCCGTGAGCGTGATCAGCGTGACGTCAGGATCGCCGAGCACCGCGAGCGAGGCGACCGAGCCGCCGAACATGCCGAGCGGAAAGCCGAGGTCCTCGGCGATGCGGATCGAGATCGCGTCATAGACCGAGCCCGGATGGATGCAGGCCGAGCCCGACAGGATGAGGCGCAGTTTCTCGCGGCGGGAACGAAAGGCCATGGTGCCTCACTCCAAAATCCTCATCCTGAGGAGCGCGCTCTTGCGCGCGTCTCGAAGGATGCAGGCCCGGCTGTGGCCTCGCCCTTCGAGACGCCGCGCAAGCGCGGCTCCTCAGGGTGAGGGTCGACTGTCGTGCTCCGGAGCGCCTTACGCAAACTCCAGAATCAGCGCGTCCACCGCGAGCGTCGCGCCCGCGCTGGCGTGAACCTTCTTCACGGTGCCGTCCTGCTCGGCGCGCAGCACATTCTGCATCTTCATGGCTTCGACCACCGCGAGCGTCTCGCCGGCCTTGACCTCCTGCCCTTCGGTCACCGCGATCGAGACCACGAGCCCGGGCATCGGGCACAGCAGCTTCTTGCCGGTGTCGGAGGCCGTCGTCACCGGCATCAGCCGCGCCGAGGTCGCTTCCGCTTCAGTCCAGACATAGACGGGGACCTCGACGCCCTGATGCGCGAGGCGAATGCCGTTCGGAATCGGCCGCGCCTGCACCGCGACGAAGTGGCCGTCGATGGTACCCTGCCAGACCGGATCGCCCGGCTTCCACGGCGACTGCAACAGATGCGCATTGCCGGCCTTGCCCTCGGCATCGACGAAGCGGATCGCGATCGCATCACCTTCGCGCGCGACCTCGAGCTGGATCTCCTGGCGGTCGAGCCAGACCGCGCGACGGCGCTCGCGCTGCACGACGCGGCCGCCCAACTGACCGGAGATCTGCCGCTTGCGTTCGCCGAGCACGTGATCAATGGCGGTGCCGACCGCGGCGATGCGCCGGGCGACCTCGCCTTCCGGCACGCGCACGGCAAAGCCCTTGGGAAATTCCTCGGCGATGAAGCCGGTCGAGAGCCGTCCCTCGCGCCAGCGCGGATGATGCATCAGCGCCGACAGGAACGGGATGTTGTGCCTGATGCCGTCGACATAGAACGAATCCAGCGCGGTCGCCTGCGCCTCGATCGCGGCCGCGCGCGAGGGCGCATGCGTGACGAGTTTTGCGATCATCGGATCGTAATGGATCGAGATCTCGCCGCCCTCCTGCACGCCGGTGTCGTTGCGGATGGTGATGCCGTCGTGGCTCACTTCCGCCGGCGGACGATACTTCACGAGCCGCCCGATCGAGGGCAGGAAGTTGCGGAACGGGTCTTCGGCGTAGAGGCGCGATTCCACCGCCCAGCCCGTCAGCGTGACGTCCTTCTGCGCGATGGCGAGCTTCTCGCCGGCGGCAACGCGGATCATCTGCTCGACGAGGTCGATGCCGGTGACGAGCTCGGTGACGGGATGCTCGACCTGGAGGCGCGTGTTCATCTCCAGGAAGTAGAAGCTCTTGTCCTGCCCCGCGACGAACTCGACGGTGCCGGCGGAGTCGTAATTCACGGCCTTGGCCAGCGCGACGGCCTGCTCGCCCATCTTGCGGCGCGTGGCCTCGTCGAGCAGCGGCGACGGCGCCTCCTCGATGACCTTCTGGTTGCGGCGCTGGATCGAGCACTCGCGCTCGCCGAGATAGATGACGTTGCCGTGCTTGTCGCCCAGCACCTGAATCTCGATGTGGCGGGGATCGACGATGAACTTTTCGACGAAGACGCGGTCGTCGCCGAACGACGCCTTGGCCTCGGCCTTGGCGAGATTGAAGCCCTCGGCGACCTCGGCCTTGGAATGGGCGATGCGCATGCCCTTGCCGCCGCCGCCGGCGGAGGCCTTGATCATCACGGGGTAGCCGATCTCGTCGGCGATACGGACCGCGTGCTTGTCGTCCTCGATGACGCCGAGATGGCCCGGCACGGTCGAGACCTTGGCCTTGGCGGCCGCCTTCTTCGACTCGATCTTGTCGCCCATCGCCGCGATCGCGCCCGGGTTCGGGCCGATGAAGACGATGCCGGCGGCTTCCAGCGCGCGCGGAAACGCCTCACGCTCGGACAGGAAGCCGTAACCGGGATGCACGGCTTGCGCGCCCGTCTTGCGGCAGGCCTCCACGATCTTCTCGATCACCAGATAGCTCTCGGCTGCCGCCGGCGGGCCGATCAGCACGGCCTCGTCCGCCATCTCGACATGAAGGGCGTCGCGGTCGGCTTCGGAATAGACGGCGACCGTCTCGATTCCCATCTTGCGGGCAGTCTTGATGACCCGGCAGGCGATTTCGCCGCGATTGGCGATCAGAATGCGTTTGAACATGCTTTTCTTGAGTCTCGACCTTGGGCGGGACCCTTCCCTGGCCGTTGGGGCCTATGGGACGGGCCGTGTGGCTCCCGTGGTACATCAAAATGGGCCGGAGGCAACGGTCTAAATCCGGGCCATCTGGCGTACCAGCGCAAGACCGAAACGGGCTCGGTGAGCCCTAGGGACGCCCTGCGGCGTCCTGTGCCTTCCCAGACTTGGCGACGTCCCGGACCAGGCCATGAACGAAGCCCAGCTTGCCGACCACGGCGGGTGACAGGATGAAGGGATAGAGGTCGCGCAGGCCCATGGCGCGGTTGACGCTGTTCATGGCGAAGGTGAAGGGCAGCCATGCGTTGACCAGCGCCTCGACGTCCCTGGCCTCATAGGGGTTGAAACGGATGCGCGCCGTCAACTCCCCGTCGCGGTCGACCTTGGGACGCACCTCCATGCCGAACTCGGCGGCCATCTCCAGGGTGTCGACGATGTGAAGATAATGCGCCCAGGTCTCGGCGAAATCTTCCCAGGGGTGCATCGTGGCATAGGCCGAGACGTAGTTCTGCTGCCAATCCGGCGGCGCGCCTTCGGCATAATGACGCTGCAGGGCCTGGCCGTAATCGGTGGCATCGTCACCGAATACCGCGCGGCATTCCTCGAGCTTGCCGCCGCCCTGCACCAGCACATCCCAGAAATAGTGCCCGACCTCATGCCGGAAATGCCCGAGCAGCGTCCGGTAGGGTTCTCCCATCTCGAGCCTGCGGCGCTCGCGCTCGATGTCGTCGGTCTCGGTGAGCGCGATCGTGATCAGGCCGTTGTCGTGGCCGGTCATGACCTTCTCTGCGCTGTTCGGATCGTCGGCAAGGAAATTGAAGATCAGACCATGCTCGGGATCGTCTTGCCGGGTCTGGAGCGGCATCTTCCAGCGGATCAGGGAATAGAACAGACGGTGTTTTGCCACCTCCAGCTCGCGCCAGCCGGCAAGCTGGGCGGGGTCGGACAAATCCGGCACGATGCCGTTGTGGCGGCATGCGCGGCAATAGCCGTTGCTCTCGCCCGTATCCGTCAGCCAGTTGCAGGCATCGTACTCGGCATTCCGGCACAGCATCCGGCTTTCGCCCTTGTCGGCCAGGATTCGCCAGGCCTCTCCGTCGGGCTCGATCGCCGACATTGTCTCCTTCTCCGGCAGGAAGGCGACCCGATGGCCGCAGCGTTCGCAGGCACGGTTCTCGAAATAGAGAATGTTGCCGCAGGCCTGGCAGACAAAGAGCTTCAAGATTTATCCTCTTCGGAAAGAGAGCCTTATCAAAGACGTTCGTGACGCCTCGCGAAGACGCCTCCGCCGGCCGATCGTTCCAGTCTCCGGAACAAATTGCCAGACCCAGCGTTTCACCGCCGTCCGTTTCATGGCGCCTTTCCAAGCCCAATCCCTCTAAACAATGGCCATCACGCTCCGTCTGTGTGAATATCGGTCCGGCACGTGCGCTCCCGCATGACAACGGCCGATGCCTTGAACGATCCCTTGCCCGAGACCATCGCTGCCGAAAGGCTGCGCCAACACCTCGAAGACGTCGCGCGCGAGCGCGACAACGCCTATCGCGCGCTCCAGGAGCGCGAGGCCGAGCTGGCGCGCATCCAGCGCATCGGCAAGGTCGGCGGCGTCGAGGTCGATTTTCGCGAAGGCTTCAAGAACCGCCGCTCGCCCGAATACCTCATGATCCACGGCCTGCCGCCGGAGGCTGCGGAGGAATCGCACGAGGATTGGGTCAATCGCATCCATCCCGACGACCGCGACGCCACCGTCAAGCACTTCATCGAGGCTCTCGCCGGTACGAGCGAAGACTACAGCGCCGAGTACCGCATCGTCCGCCCCAATGACGGCGAAACCCGCTGGATCCGGGTCGTCGCCAAGATCGAGCGCGACAAGGACGGCCGCGCCATCCGCCTCGTCGGCGCCCATATCGACATGACCGACCAGGCGCTCGCGCGCGAGACGCTGCGCGAGAGCGAGGAGCGCTTTCGGCTGATCGCCGACAGCGCGCCGGTGCCGATCTGGGTGACCAAGCTCGATCGCAAGCGCTCCTTCGCCAACCAGGCCTATGTCGATTTCGTCGGCCTGCCCTACGATCAGGCCATCGACTTCGACTGGCGCAAGGTGCTGCACCCCGACGACCTGCCGCACGTGCTGCAGCAATCGGTCCAGGGTGAAGCGTCACTCAAGCCCTTCGTGCTGGAAGCGCGCTACAAGAATGCCGGCGGCGAATGGCGCTGGTTGCGCTCGGAATCGCAGCCGCGCTGGGACCCGACCGGCAAGCATATCGGCTTCATCGGCGTCGCCCACGATATCACCGTCGCCAAGCAGGCCGAGATCGAGCTCAGGCGGCTCAACGAGACGCTGGAAGAGCGCATCGCCGAGCGCACCGCCCAGCTCGAATCCAACGAGGCGCGGCTGCGCGCGATCCTGGAGACCAGCAATCAGTATCAGGGCCTGGTCAATCTCAGGGGCGAGCTGCTTTACGCCAACAACACCGCCCTCGACGGCATCGGGGCGAGCTCGTCGGATGTGATCGGAAAGCCGTTGTGGGAGACGCCCTGGTTCAGCGCGACGGAGGGCATGAGCGCGCTGGTGCGCGAAGCCTTCCACACCGTGCTCAAGGGCGAAGCCGTGCGGCTGGAGATGCGGCTGCGCCTTCCCATCGGCGAGCGCGATTTCGACTTCGGCATGCGCCCCGTGCTGGACCGTCACGGCAACATCACCGGCGCCGTCCCTGAAGCCGTCGACATCACCGAACGCCGGCGCGGCGAGGAAGCGCTGCGGCAGTCGCAGAAGATGGAGGCGATCGGCCAGCTCACCGGCGGTGTCGCCCACGACTTCAACAATCTCCTCACCATCATCCGCTCGGCTACCGATTTCCTGCGCCGCCGCGAGCTGCCGGAGGAGCGCCGCCGCCGCTATGTCGATGCCATCTCCGAGACCGTCGAGCGCGCCTCCAAATTGACCGCCCAGCTTCTGGCGTTCGCGCGCCGGCAGCCGCTGAAGCCGCAGATCTTCAACGTCGGCAGCCAGGTCGAGGGCGTGGCGCAGCTGGTCCGGCCGCTGGTCGGCGGCCGTATCGACATCGCGGTGGAGATTCACGATGCCGACTGCTTCACCGTCGCCGACATCGCCCAGTTCGAGGCCGCGCTGATCAACCTCGCCATCAACGCCCGAGATGCCATGAACGGCGAAGGCCGCCTGATCATCGCCGTGCGCAAGGTCTCCGGGATTCCCAGCCTGCGGGCGCAATCGGCGCGCGGCGGCGACTACGTCGCGATCTCCGTCACCGACACCGGCAGCGGCATCGCGCCGGAACATCTCGACTCGATCTTCGAGCCGTTTTTCACCACCAAGGAGGTCGGCAAGGGCACCGGCCTCGGCCTCAGCCAGGCTTTTGGTTTCGCCAAGCAGTCCGAGGGCGACGTCGCGGTGACGAGCACCCAGGGCAAAGGCGCGACCTTCACCATCTATCTGCCGCAGGCACAAAGCCCCGCGACCGACAAGGAGGCCGCGGCGCTGACCCATGAGGCCGCGGCCACCGGGCGCGGCTATCGCGTGCTCGTGGTCGAGGACGACGACGAGGTCGGCCGCTTCTCCACCGAGCTGCTGGAAGATCTCGGCTACGTCGTTCGCCGCGTCGCCAACGCCAACGCCGCGCTGGCGATCCTCGGCGAGAACGAATTTGCCGTCGACCTCGTGTTCTCCGACGTCATCATGCCCGGCATGAACGGCGTCGAGCTCGCCGGCATCATCCGCGAGCGCTATCCGGGCCTGCCCGTGGTGCTCACCTCCGGCTACAGCAACGTGCTCGCCGAAAACGCCCATCGCGGTTTCGAATTGATCCAGAAGCCGTATTCGGTGGAATCGCTGTCACGCATCCTGCGCAAGGCGATCACGGAGAAGCTATCGGTGGCGCGGTGACGCGAGCCGAGATTTGAGGCTGGCGGATCGATCCGGGGCACGGTAGTCAGGAGCGGTTTTCCGGAGATCAACTTGCCGACCGTGCCGTCTGACGCCATCTGGGCCTGGAGCATCATCGTCGTCGCGACAGCAGGCGTCATCATCCGCCCCTTTCGCCTGCCCGAGGCGGTCTGGGCGGTGATCGGCGCGAGCGCCCTGGTGCTATCAGGCTTGCTGCCGTGGCAAGACGCGCTTGCCGGCATCGAAAAAGGCCTCGACGTCTATCTCTTCCTGATCGGCATGATGCTGATCGCCGAGCTCGCGCGCCTCGAGGGCCTGTTCGACTATCTCGCCGCGCTCGCGGTCGAATACGCGGCCGGCTCGCCGCAACGGCTGTTCCTGCTGATCTATCTCGTCGGCACGCTCGTCACGGTGCTGCTCTCCAACGATGCCACCGCGATCGTGCTGACGCCCGCCGTCTATGCCGCGACGCGCGCAGCCGGCGCCAAGCCACTGCCCTATCTCTTCGTCTGCGCCTTCATCGCGAATGCCGCGAGCTTCGTGCTGCCGATCTCCAACCCCGCCAATCTCGTCGTGTTCGGTGCGCGTATGCCGCACCTGACGGAATGGCTGCGTATGTTCGCCCTGCCATCAGTGGCCTCCATCCTGCTGACCTACGTCGTGCTGCGCCTGACCCAGCACCGCGCGCTGAAGGAAGAGACGATTGCGCGCAGGGTGCCGCATCCCAAGCTCGGCCGCGGCGGCAAGCTGACGGCGATCGGCATCGTCGCGATCGGCGCCGTGCTGATCACGGCGTCTGCGCTGGACAAGCAACTGGGCCTGCCGACCTTCATCTGCGGCGGCGTGACAGCCGCGATCGTGCTGCTGCTCAGCCGACAATCGCCCTTGCCCGTGCTGCGCGGCGTGTCCTGGAGCGTGCTGCCGCTGGTCGGCGGGCTCTTCGTCATGGTGGAGGCGCTGGTGAAGACCGGCGTGATCGCGCAGCTCAGCGCGCTGCTGCATGAAGCAGTCGCGCAATCCGTCCCGCAAGCCGCCTGGAGCGTCGGCATCGCGACCGCAATCGCGACCAACATCGCCAACAATTTGCCCGTGGGCCTCGTCGCTGGCTCGGTTGCCGCCAGCGACCATCTGCCCGCCCCGGTCGTCAGCGCCATCCTGATCGGCGTCGACCTCGGCCCCAATCTGTCGGTGACGGGCTCGCTCGCCACCATCCTCTGGCTGGTCGCGCTCAGGCGGGAGAAGATCGAGGTCGGCGCCTGGCCGTTCCTCAAGCTTGGCCTGGTGGTGACGCCGCCCGCTCTGATCGCGGCGCTGGCAGCGGCAATCAGGTAACGCAGGCCTCGGCCCTCGAAATTCAGTGGAAGCTATTTGCGGTGCGTCAATGCCGGCGGCGACGCTGCGGCTAGAATTCCATTGTCGTGCCAATCAGACGGATATGACGCGGCAAGGAAGGTTCATCATGCAGATCCAATCGAAAGCGTTGCCGCAGAGCTCCTTTCTGCGTCGCGCGATCCGGAGCCTCACCGCAGCGAGCGAGAGCGGTGTCGAGACGGCCCATCCCCTGCTGGTCTTCTCCGCAGTGGCGTTGTTCACACTGTTCGTCATCGTGGAGGTCGACCTCCACTCCGCCCAGCTTCAGGCGCTCGGCCTGCTCGGCCATGGAATGGGCATCGATCCGGTCTTCCTGAGCCCGTAGTCGCCGGTCCTAGCGTTCCGAAATCAGTCCCGATCGCGGCGACGACGCCGCGACCGGGAAGCGCATCGTCAGTCGTTCTCGTAGCCGTAGACTTCCGGCAGGATGAAGATCGCGGCGAGCAATCCGATCAGCGGGAAGATCGCGACCATCAGCGTGGCATTCGCCTGCCCGATCGCGGCGAACACCGTCGGGAACAGGAAAATCGCCAGGAACGACGGCAGCTTCACGAACATGTAGGCGAAGCCGCTGGCGGTGCCGCGATATTTCGGCTTGGCGACCATGGTCGGGATCGTCATGCAGTTCGACGCGTCCCAGTAATGGCCCCACAGCATCGCGGCGGCTGCGAACGGCAGCAGGATCTTGTTATCGGTGTAGAGCGCGAAGGCCGCGACCAATAGCGAGGCGAACACGATCGAGAAGCCGGCGATCGCGATGCCGCGGTGGCCGATCTTCGGCGTCAGCAGCGGCCCGACCCAGCCCGACAAAGCGGCGAAGGAGAACAGCGCCATCGTCACCAGGTTGATGCCGAGCACGCTCGACACGCCGACCATCACGAACAGCACCGGCAAATAGAACGCGAAGGTGGAGAACTCGCTCGCCTGGGTGAAACAGGCGATCCAGCCATACAGCGTGGCGCGCCAGCGAATTGGGTCCTTCTTGAGGTCGGCGAGGAACGCACGGGTGCTGGTTTTGGGAACCACCACGTCATGATTCGGCAGCATGTCGAGATTGTCGTTGAACATCTCGCGCGCGACCTGCTTGGCCTCGCGGTAACGGCCCTTCTGCACCAGCCACACCGCCGTCTCCGGCACATCGTGGCGCATCAGAAGGATGATCAGCGCCGGCACCGCGCCGAGGCCGAGCGTGACCCGCCACAGCATCTCGTGCTGCATGTCGATCAAGAGGAAGATCACGATGACGCCGATGGTCAGGACCTCGCCGACCGCGAACATGAATTGCCAGCGATTGCCCATGACCTCGCGCTCGCCCTTGGCCATGGATTCCATGATGTAGGTGTAGCCGGTCGAGATGTCCGAGCCGAGCGGGATGCCGAGCAGGAAGCGGATCACGATGAGCCAGGTGACGTCAGGCACGAAGGCCTGCGCCAGCGCCAGCACGATGAACATCACCATCGTCACCAGGAACATGACGCGGCGGCCGATCTTGTCGGACAGCCAGCCGCCCAGCAGCGCACCGATCAGGGCGCCGCCCTGCGTGCCCGCCGCGGCAAGGCCCAGCATCAGCGCCGTGGGATTGTACTGCTCCTTGATGAAGATCAGCACGAAAGCGATCGAATAGAGGTCCCAGGCTTCGACCAGGATCGAGGCCATCATCAGCCAGCCGACCTTGTTGCCCTTGGGACTGTAGTTCGTGATGAGGTAGCGGACCGCGGCTTCGCTCGCGGTCGGTTGTGGCATCGCCATCGTTGTCATGCTTGGTCCTCTTTTCAAAACTCGCTACGTGCCGAGCAGCGGCTCGATGCTGCAATCGAGCAGGCGCGGATCGATCCCCGCTTCCATGCCGGTGAATATCTCGCCCATGTAGTCGATCAGCGCATCGCTCGCCTTCACCGCATCATCGACGCGGCGGCTGGCCACCGCGGCGAGAATGGCGAGATGACAATCGATCGTGCCCGACAGATCGGCCTGCCCCGGCATGAAGCGGTGGTGGATGTAGCCGATGCGCCGGTACAGCGTGTGCAGCGGCCGCAGCGTGTGCACCAGGAACGGCTCGCCGGCGGCTTCCAGCACCAGCGCGTCGATGCGGCGGTCGATGCTGTTGAATTCGTCGAGGGTCAGGCTGGCGCGGCGCTCGCGCAGGAGACGTTCGATATGCAGCGCCTGATTGCGATGCGAGAGGCTGGCGCGATCGGCCGCAAGGCGGATCACGAACCGCTCCATGTCGCGGCGCAAGGCCAGCAGCATGCGTTCGCGTGCAAGGTCGATCGGGGCAATGTGCAGGCCGTGGCGCGGACGGATGATGATGAGCGTATCGGCGGAGAGACGATTGACGGCGTGGTGCACCGGCGTGCGCCCGAAGCCGGTGATCTGCTGCAATTCCAGCATGGTCATGAACTGACCGGGCTTGAGCTCGCAATGAACGAGGAGCTCCTCGATCCTCTGATAGGCCAGCTCGAAGAAGTTGAGACGATTGCGCCGGGAGGGCCTGCCCTCGCCGTCATCGTCGCTTCTCACCACTTCGAGCGCGCGCTTGCGCCGTGCCATGTTGTCCTCCCTGCCACCCTGCTCGCGCTGCCGAGCGGCGGCATATTTGTGATATCCTTAAAACATGTTGTGATATATTACAAGCGGGCGTATGACTGCCTGCCGGGATCGCCGGTTTTGACCGGCATAGACACGAACAACAAGACGGGCGCGAGGCGCCTTATCATGGGAGGACTGTTGCAGTGAAGATCACTTCGATCGAGACCCTGCGCACCGAGGAATTCTCCAACGTCATCTGGGTGCGAATCCACACCGACACCGGCGTGATCGGGCTCGGCGAGACCTTCTACGGCGCGGGCGCGGTCGAGGCGCAGATCCACGACACTTTTGCCGGCCGCCTGCTCGGCCGCAATCCCCTGCACATCGAAGCCATCCACCGCGACATGCTGAACCTGCCGATGGCGCAGTCCTCCACCGGCGTGGAGTATCGCGCTGCGTCCGCGATCGACATCGCGCTGTGGGACCTGTTCGGCAAGGTTTGCAATCAGCCGGTGCACCAGATGCTCGGCGGCCTCTGCCGCGACAAGCAGCGCATCTACAACACCTGCGCTGGCACGCAATATGTCCGCTCGACCAATATCAGCCCGGTCGCGAACTGGAATCTCGGGGCGTCCAAGGGCCCCTATGAAGACCTTGATGGCTTCATGAATCACGCCGATGCACTGGCCGAGAGCCTGCTGGAAAGCGGCATCTCCGCGATGAAGATCTGGCCGTTCGATCCGGCGGCGCAGGAGAACAAGGGCCTTTACATCACCGCCGCGCAGATGAAGCAGGCGATCGAGCCGTTCGAGAAGATCCGCAAAGCGGTCGGCGACAAGATGGAGATCATGGTCGAGCTCCACTCGCTGTGGAATCTGCCGACCGCCAAGCAGATCGCCCGTGCGCTCGAGCCTTACAAGCCGACCTGGTACGAAGACCCGATCCGGATGAACTCGCCTCAGGCGCTGGCCGAATATGCCCGCTCGACCGACGTCTGGGTCTGCGCCAGCGAGACGCTGGGCTCGCGCTTTCCCTACAAGGACATGCTCGACCGCGACGCCATGCACGTGGTGATGGCGGATCTGTGCTGGACCGGCGGCCTCACCGAGGGCCGCAAGATCGCGGCGATGGCCGAGACCTATCACCGGCCCTTCGCGCCGCACGATTGCATCGGCCCGATCGGCTTCATCGCCGCCATCCACATGTCGTTCAGCCAGCCCAACACCCTGATCCAGGAATCGGTGCGCGCCTTCTACAAGGGCTGGTACAATGAGCTCGTCACCACCATGCCCGTGATCAAGGACGGTTTTGTCTATCCGATGGAGGGACCAGGCCTCGGCGTCGACCTTCTGCCCGCCGTATTCGACCGCTCAGATCTCACCGTGCGCCGCTCCAACGTCTAAGGACTTTCTGACATGAGCACCTCTCTTTTCGATCTCTCCGGGCGCACGGCGCTCGTGACCGGCTCCTCCCGCGGCCTCGGCCGCGCCATCGCGGAAGGCATGGCCAAGGCCGGCGCGAAGATCATCGTCAACGGCGTCGATCCCAAGCGAGTCGAGCAGGCTGTCGCCGAGTTTCGGGCCGCCGGGCATCAGGCTGAAGGCGCAGCCTTCAACGTCACCGACGAGCCCGCAATCGTCGCGGCGTTCAACGACTTCGACAAGAAGAACATCGCGGTCGACATCGTCGTCAACAATGCCGGCATCCAGCACCGCAAGCCGCTGGTGGAGTTCACCACCGACGAATGGCGCAAGGTGATCGAGACCAACCTCACCAGCGCCTTCGTGATCGGCCGCGAGGCCGCCAAGCGCATGATCCCGCGCAAGCACGGCAAGATCATCAATATCGGCTCGCTCGGCAGCGAGCTCGCCCGGCCCACCATCGCGCCCTACACCGCGGCCAAGGGCGGCATCAAGAATCTCACCCGCTCGATGGCGGTGGAATGGGCCCAGCACGGCATCCAGGCCAACGCGATCGGCCCCGGCTACATGCTGACCGACATGAACGAGGCGCTGGTCAACAACACCGATTTTAACAACTGGCTGATGGGCCGCATCCCCTCCAAGCGCTGGGGCAAGCCGGACGAGCTGGTCGGTGCCGCGATCTTCCTGGCGTCGGATGCCTCGACCTATGTCAACGGCCAGATCATCTATGTCGATGGCGGCATGATCGCCGCGATGTGACCAGCGAACGAGGAGCAAGCCATGCGCGCCGTCGTCATCCACGCCCCGAAGGATCTCCGGATCGACAATTATCCCGATCCGGCCCCCGGCCCGGGCGAAGTCCGCGTCAAGATCGCCAATGGCGGCATCTGCGGCTCCGATTTGCATTACTACCATCACGGCGGCTTCGGCGTGGTGCGCATCCAGCAGCCGATGGCGCTAGGCCATGAGATCGCCGGCGTGGTCGCGGCCGTCGGTGACGGCGTCACCGACGTGAAACCGGGCACGCGCGTTGCGGTCAATCCGAGCAGGCCGTGCGGCCAGTGCCTGCATTGCCAGGAAGGCATGCGCAACCAGTGCCTCGACATGCGCTTCCTCGGCAGTGCGATGCGCTTCCCTCATGTGCAAGGCGGCTTCCGCGAGTTCATCACGGTCGATGCCACGCAGGCGGTGCCGATCGCGGACAAGCTCTCGCTGGCGGAAGCCGCGGTCGCAGAGCCGCTCGCGGTGTGCCTGCATGCCGGCAAGCAGGCCGGCCCCCTGCTCGGCAAGCGCGTGCTGATCACGGGTTGCGGCCCGATCGGCGCGTTGATGATCCTGGTGTCGCGCTTCGGCGGCGCGGCCGAGATCGTGGTGACTGACGTGGCCGAGGCGCCGCTCGCGGTCGCCAGGAAACTCGGCGCGACGCACGCCATCAATGTCGCAGCCAATGCCAGCGCGCTCGATCCCTGGCGCGCCGGCAAAGGCGTGTTCGACACGCTGTTCGAAGCCTCCGGCAATCAGGCGGCGCTGCGCACCGCGCTCGACGTGCTCCGTCCCGGTGCGACGCTGGTGCAGCTCGGCCTCGGCGGCGAGATGACGCTGCCGATCAATTCCATCGTCGCCAAGGAATTGCAACTCCGCGGCACCTTCCGCTTCGATCCCGAATTCGAGCTCGCTGTGCGCCTGATGGGCGAAGGCCTGATCGACGTGAAGCCGTTGATCACGGCCACCATGCCGTTCGAGAACGCGGTCGCCGCGTTCGAGCTCGCCAGCGACCGCTCGCAGTCGATGAAGGTGCAGCTTACTTTCTGAGCATGATCCGGAAAAGTGTGCAGCGGTCTTCCGAAAAGATCATGCTCAAACAAAGATCTAAAGAGCGATGAGTCTCATCGCTCTTTAGCTGCGCCGGCGGCCTGCTGGCTCTCGATCAGCCGGTCGCCGACCAGCCGCACCGCGCCCCGTTTCCACGAATAATCCGCGCCGAGGCGCAGGCCGCTGTCGCCACGCGCCAGCACCGCGCCGGTGCGGGCGTCGCGCACCTGGAAGCCGAAGGTGTATTCGGTGCGGCTGACCCGCCGCACCACGCCGATCAGCGATTGATCCGCACCGAGCTCTTTTGCAATCGCGGCCTCGCAGCCGCCGCAGTCGCGTAACGCGCGCGCCTTCGCCGCCTCGCCGCTCGCGCTGCCGACGTCGACGATGCGGTAGCGGCCGGACTGGCCGAGCACGTCACGCACGCCGCCGGTGGTCTCGGCGAGGTACGATGCGTCCGAAGCGGCCGAGGTGCCCCCCGATGCGGCCGTCATGTCCTCCAGCTCGAAATCGAACACCGCAAGCGCGACCGGCGCGGGCGTGCCGAGCGCCGCAATGACCTCGCGGGCGAGGAACGCCTCGGCACGGTCCCAGGCCTCGTCGTTGTCGCCGCGGAATGTGTAGAGCTTCTCGAACAGGACCTTCTTGGCCGCGGTATCGATCACGGCGACCCGCGCCCATTGCACCAGCGTGCTCGTCTTCTGGACGCCGCCGACGACCTTGAATTTTGCATCGGCTTGCCCGGCGGGCGTAAGCTGGTAGCGCTTGTCGGCCCCGACATCCCGCCGCAGCGCGGCCATGAACGCGCCCAGCTGCTTCTCGTGGGCGGCGGTCTGGTCGACCGGCTCGCCGGACGTATCCAGGTACTGGAAATCCTCGATCGACACGCCGGCCGGTGCTGCGGCGGCCGCCTCGGTGCCTGCGCCGGCAGGACGGACACCCACGAGGACAGCAAGGAGAAAAGCAGGAAGGATCAACCGGGAGAGGTGCATGAGCGTGGCCTCGCAGATGGAGCGGTTGGCAAATCTCGGCGGCAGCCTGACACCCTGCAACAGGGGCCGTCCCGGTGAGCGCCGGGAAAATTTCACGTCGTTGCACTGCGGTAACGCGTGGCGCTTTGCGCGGCTGGCGTTCTGCCGTTTAATGCAGCGGCGACAAGCCTGTTCGCTCTAGGTGCTGCCCGATGTGGAACCGTCCGAGATTCGATCTCAAGGTCCGTCTGACGTTGCGCGTGGCCGCCATAACGGCCGCCTGCTTCGCCGCAATCTCCGCCTATTTCCTGATCGCGGCCGATCGCGCGGTGCACGCGCGCATCGACGGCATCGCCGCGATCGTGGCGAAGTCGCTGGAGCTGCAACAGGGCAAGATCCAGTGGGTGGCCGGCCCGCGCGACTTTCCCAACCTTGATCCCGTCGCGGCCTATGTGATGACGCCCGGCCTGTGTCTGGCTTTCCGTGGCCCGAGCGGCGAGATGCTGCAGCGATTCTGTAGCGGTGCGCCTGCCCCGGCGAGCCCGTCGCCGCAGGTCTTCGCGGCCTTCTATCGCAGCCTGTTCGACCCCGGCCGCGAAGCGGCACGGCCCGTGATCGTGCGCGGCGCCAAGCTCGGCGAGACCGTGGTCTCAGTCGATCCGGCCGTGCAGACGGCGGAGGCCTGGCACGAGGCCGGCCGCCTGATGATTGCGTTTGCGATCGCGCTGCCGCTGTTGTGCCTGCTGGTCTACGCCGCGCTGGCGCGCGCGCTGCGCCCGACCCGCCTGATCCGCACCGGCCTCGAGCGGATCGCCGCCAACGACCTCTCGGCGCGGCTGCCGCCGTTCGATCTGGCCGAACTCTCCGCAATCCGCGACGGCTTCAACCATCTCGCCGAAAGCCTCGACAATGCGCTCGCCGAGCGCAGCGAGCTGACGCGCAAGCTGATCGCGCTGCAGGACGACGAGCGCCGCCATCTCGCGCGGGAGCTGCACGACGAGTTCGGCCAGTCGCTGGCCGCCATCCGCGCCCTCGCCTCCTCCGCCCGCCAGACCGCCGCGCAGGACTGCCCCGCTTTGCTCGGCGAATGCGACGGTATTTCGCGGACCGCGACCAGCATGATGGAGACGCTGCGCGGCGCGCTGTTCCGGCTGCGTCCGCCCGACGTCGAGGAGCTCGGGCTGGTTGCGAGCCTGGAAGGCCTCGTCGCGGGCTGGAACGGACGCAGCCGCGGCGAGACGCGCTTTTCGATCCATTTCGACGGCGCGGTCGAGACTCTGCCCGCCGCGATCAGCGCCAACCTCTACCGCATCGTGCAGGAGGCGCTCACCAACGCCGCCAAGCACGCCGGCGCCACCAAGGTGGACCTGCATTTGACGATGGCGGCAGACGAGATCGCGCTTGCCATCGACGACGACGGCCGGCCGAACGACGCGTCGGTCAAATCCGGCATGGGCCTGCTTGGCATGCGCGAGCGCGTTGCGGCCTTGCGCGGCCGGATGAGCTTCGAAGTCGGTGCCAACGGCGGCTCGGCGCTGCGCGTCGTCATTCCGCTCACCGCCGCCGATCGGCAGGTGCTGGAGCATGCGGCATGAGCGCGGCCGATGCCTCGATCCTGCTGGTCGACGACCATTCCGTGGTCCGCGAGGGCTATCGCTCCGTGCTCCAGAAGCAGCCGGGCCTGCGCGTCATCGCCGAGGCCGCTGACGGCGCGGAGGCCTACCGGCTGTACAAATCCGAGGCGCCTGACCTCGTCATCATGGATCTGAGCATGCCCGGCATCGGCGGCATCGAGGCCGTGAGGAGGATCAGGCAATGGGACAAAGGCGCAAGGATCCTCATCTTCACCATGCATCAGAATGCGGGCTTCGCCGTGCAGGCGATCCGCGCCGGCGCCAGGGGTTACGTCACCAAGACCAGCCCGCCGGAAACGCTGGTGCGGGCCGTGATGGACGTGCTCGCCGGCAAGATCGCCATCAGCCCCGACATCGACCACGAGTTGGCGCTGAGCCGGCTCGGCGGCGAAAGCTCGGCCGCCGACGTCCTCACCGCCCGCGAGTTCGAGGTGATGCGGTTGCTGCTCGCGGAGCGGACGACGGAGGAGATCGCCGAAACGCTGCATGTCAGCCCGAAGACGGTGGCAAACCTGCATTCCCTGATCAAGGACAAGCTCGGCGTCGGCTCCGACATCGAGCTGGTCCGCCTCGCGCTGCGCCAGGGACTGCTGACCGAGCCCGATCTCGGCGAAGCCTGAGCGTTCAGGCTACGCCGCGCGGCCACGGATCATTCGCGCGCGACCACGTGGTCCAGCCACGCGCAGTTAAGCGGCGGCACGCGGGGATCGGCGACGCGCACGCCGCGCGCCGCCGCATCGAGCCGCATGTCGCGCAGGCGCTTGCGCTGTTCTTCCGGCATATGGAGGCGCTCGTGGCCCCACAGCGACGGGCCGTCGAACGTCTCATGCGGCTGCCAGGTCTCGGGATCGATGACGCGCGCGCCCCAGCCATATTCGATGAAGAAGCCGGAAGGGGTGTTCACGTAGAACGAGGTCATGTGGTCGTTGGTGTGCCGGCCCAGCGTGTAGGCGACGCGGCCTTCGTCCAGCTGCGCGAGATCGTAGCCTTGTCCGACATCGTCGAGGCTGCCGAGCTCGACCATGAAATGATGCATCGCCTTGCGCCCCGAGCCGACCATCGCGAAGCTGTGGTGGCGACCGTTGACGTGGAAGAAGTACAGCCCGTACGGCTTCAGTCCGAAATCCGAGACGTGGAAGCCGAGCACGTCGCGGTAGAACGGCAGCAGGGGCTCGACATCCTCCACATTGAGCACGACGTGCCCCATGCCGAGCGCGCCGGTACGGAAGCCCGAGATCGGCCGGCCTGGCCTGAAGGGCTCGGACGCAAGCTCCGGCTTGCAAAAAGCTTCCAGCCGGTTGCCGGCGGGATCGGCGAACGAAATCAGCTCGGCGACATGCCGCTCGTCAGCGAGCGCGCGCGAGCCGCGCGTCACCTTGACGCCGTGGCTTTCGAGCCGTCCCGCCAATTGATCCAGCTCTGCCGTGGACGGAACTTCCCATCCCATCACCGCAAGGCCGGCATCGCTGCTGCCGTCCACGATCAGCCGCTGCTTGCGATCGTCCATGCGGAACGCGCACATCTTGCCGCCGCGATCGACCTGCTGCATGCCGAGCAGCCCTGTCGCCATCCGGCCCCACTGGTCGAGCTGCGAGGAATTGATTGCGATATAGCCGAGCGCGGTGATTTCCATCGAATTCCTCCCGAAGGCATCGCGTGTGCCGCAATGCGGCGAACTTGATGCCGGCCGCCCACGATCTTAACGTGGCGCTCCGCAATCGCTTCGCGTTCGCAACGATAATCGCGAGACCGCGCGCCACAAGGGAGGAAATGCGAAGTGTCCAAGGAGCGGACGGGGACGGCAGCCCCCCGGCAGTCGGAAGGCGTCCGCGCCTTCAAGCGCGGGCTCGACGTGCTGCGAGAGGTCAATCGCTCCGGCGGCATCCGTGCCGGCGACGTTGCCCGCGCGCTCGAACTGCCCCGCCCCACCGTCTACCGCCTACTCGAAACCCTGGAGGAACTCGGCTATATCGCCCGCAGTGCCAGCGACGATCGTTTTCGCGTCACCCGCCGCGCGCTGAGCCTCGGCGACGGCTATGATCCCGGCGTGGTGATCTGCCAGGCGGCGGCGCCTTATCTCGCCGAGCTCAGCAAGGATCTGGTCTGGCCGGTCGATCTCTCCACTTACGAGAACGCGGCGATGGTGGTGCAGGAGACCACCCATTCCCGCAGCCCGCTCTCGATCGACCGCGGCATGATCGGCAGGCGCCTGCCGATGCTGCGGACGTCCGCGGGCCGCGCCTATCTCGCCGCCTGCCCGGCCCGCGAGCGCGACCTCATCGTCAATCATCTGCGCCGCATCGACGAGGCCGACGACCGCCCCTTTCTCGACGAAGCCCGCCTCGATCGCATGATTGCCGAGACGTCCGCGCGGGGTTACGCGATTCGCAGCGAGGGCGAGTATAACCCCAAGACGGCTTCGGTCGCCGTTCCCATCGTGCGGGGCGGCGTCGTGTTCGGCTGCATCTCCATCATCTGGATTCGCTCGGCGCTGGGCATCGAGGAGGCGATTGCGCAGTTTGCAGCGCGGCTTCAGGAGACGGCCGCGGCCATCCCGGTCGAGGACTAGGCGGATCCGTCCGCTGGGCGGACACTTGGCGCGGCGGCGTTGAATGGGCGGCATGGCTTGGGGAAGAGATAGCCCCATGCAAAATAAATCCGTCCCCGAAGAGTTCGATGTCGTGATCGTGGGCCGTGGTCCGGTCGGCGCCACGCTCGCCAATTTGCTCGGCCTGTGCGGCGTTCGCACGCTGGTGCTGGAGCGCGAGGCGCGGACCTATCATTTGCCGCGCGCCGTGCATTTCGACGACGAATGCATGCGCGTGTTCCAGACCATCGGTTTAGCCGACGCGATCCTGCCGCAGACAATCCTCAGCCCCGGCATGCTGTTTCTGGACGCCAACGGAAAGATGCTGCTGGACTGGTCGCGCCCGCAGACATTGACCCCGATGGGGTGGCATCTCAGCTATCGCTTCCACCAACCCGATCTGGAGGACGTGCTGATCGGCGGTCTTGCCCGCTTTCCCAACGTCACCTTGCGCAACCGCTGCGATGTGTTCGCGCTCGATCAGGACGAGTATGGCGTGCGCGTCCGCTACGAAGACCTCTCGAACGGAACACTTACCGAAGTCCGCGCAGGCTATGTGATCGGCTGCGACGGCGCCCGCTCGCTGGTCCGCCGCTTCATCGGCTCCGGCATGGACGATCTCGGCTTCCACGAGCGCTGGCTGGTGATCGACGTGCTGCTCAAGCGCGCGCGCGACGATCTCGGCGATTACAGCCTCCAGCATTGCGATCCCAAGCGGCCGGCGACCTATGTGCGCGGCACCGGCACGCGGCGGCGCTGGGAGATCACGGTTCTCCCGGACGAGGATTCCCAGGAGATCGCGCAACCGGCAAAGACCTGGGAGCTGCTGTCGCGCTGGATCACGCCTGATGATGCCGAACTCGAACGCGCCGCGGTCTACACGTTTCATTCGGTCATCGCACAGCAATGGCGCAGCGGCCGATTGCTGCTCGCGGGCGATTCCGCACACCAGACCCCGCCCTTCCTCGGCCAAGGCATGTGCGCCGGAATCCGCGATGCCGCAAACCTCGCTTGGAAGCTCGCCGCGATCATCCGTGACGGCGCCGCACCCGATCTGCTCGACACCTATCAGAGCGAACGCCAGCCGCATGTGCGCGAATTCATCGAGCTCGCCATCCGTCTCGGCGGCGTGATCAACACCAAGGCGATCGAAGCGGGCCTTGCCGCCGGCCAGGCCCGAGCGAATGCGCCGGTGAAGCTCGAGGTGAAAAAGCCCCTGCTCGGCCCCGGGCTCGCGCTCGGCGAGCTGCCCTTCGCCGGACATCTCGCGCCGCAGTTCGAGCTACGGGACGGCCGCCGCGGCGACGACCGGATCGGTTACGGCCACGTGCTCCTCGTCGAGAGTGCGACCACGCACTCATCGCGTCTTTCGCAAGCCGAAATCCAAATCCTGACCAGCGACGATGCCGCGGGCATCGGCGACTGGCTTCGCGAGCACGGCATCATCGCCGCGCTGATCCGCCCGGACCGTTACGTGCGCGGCACTGCCCGTAACGACGCAGAACTCGACCGGCTCGTCGCCGCCCTCACGCCTCCAACCCATGTGCCGTCCGCGGCCTGACCCAACATTTCTCAAGGATATCTCATGAAGCTGCTTTCTTTCATCGCCGACGGCCGCGCCTCTTTCGGCGCCGTCAAGGACAACGGAATCGTCGATCTCGGCGCGCGTATGGCGCCCTGCACCACGCTGCGGCAGTTGCTCGAAGCGGATCGCCTCGCCGAGGCGGCAAAGCTGGTCGCGTCCACGGCGCCCGATCATCCGCTCGACAAGATCAGCTTCGCCCCCGTGATCCCCGATCCCGGCAAGATCATCTGCGTCGGCCTGAACTACCGCGATCACGTCGCCGAAACCGGTCGCACCGTCACCGAGAAGCCGGCGCTGTTCGTCCGCTTTCCCTGCAGCCAGGTCGGCCATCTCCAGCCGATCGTGAAGCCGAAAGTGAGCGACGATTTCGACTATGAAGGCGAGCTCGCGCTGGTCATCGGCAAGGAAGGCCGGCACATCCCGGCGAGCCGCGCGCTCCATCATGTCGCCGGCTATTCCTGCTACAATGAAGGCAGCATCCGCGACTGGCAGCGCCACACCAGCCAGTTCCTCTCCGGCAAGACCTTTGCCGAGAGCGGCAGTTTCGGCCCGTGGCTGGTGACGGCGGACGAAATTCAGGATCCGTCGAAGCTCGCCTTGCAGACGCGCCTCAACGGCACCGTCGTGCAGGACACCACCACCGACCTCCTGATCACAGGCATCCCCGAGCTGATCGCCTACACATCCACGATCTGTCCGCTCGTCCCCGGCGACGTCATCGTCACGGGCACGCCGGGCGGGGTCGGCGCCAAGCGGACGCCGCCGCTGTGGATGCGCCCCGGCGACACCGTCGAGGTCGAGATCTCAGGCATCGGAACCTTGCGCAACACGGTCATCGCCGAACCGGCCTGACCACGTCTTCAAACAATCAAGAACGACAAAGTCAGGAAACGCCATGGCCAACCTCCGCACGACATCCGCCGCCATCCTGCTAGTCACGCTGGCGCTCGCGGGCCCGCCTGCGCGCGCCGAGATCAAGGGCGATGCGATCCGCATCGGCGTGCTTACCGACATGAACGGCGTATTCGCCACTGCGATGGGTCCGGGCTCGGTCGAGGCGGCGCGAATGGCCGCGGAGGAGTTCGGCGGCAAGATCAACGGCAAGCCGATCGAGATCCTGCAGGCCGACCACCAGAACAAGCCGGATCTTGCGGCATCACTCGCCCGCAAATGGTTCAGCGACGGTGTCCAGGCGATCGCGGATGGTGGCAGCTCCGGCGCGGCACTCGCGGTGCAGGAGCTCGTGCGCGGCAACGGCAGGATCTTCCTCGTGTCCGGCGCCGGCGCCAATCAACTGACCGACGAGGCGTGCGCGCCGACCAGCGTGCAATGGACCCAGGATGCCTATTCCACCGCGACCGCCGTGGTCTCCGGCATCATGCAGACCAGCAAGGAGCCATGGTTCTTCATCACCGGCGACTATGCCTTCGGCCATTCGATCGAAGCGACCGCACGCGCCCGTATCGGTGAGCTCGGCGGCAAGGTCGCCGGCAGCGTCAAGGCGCAGCTCGGCACGCCCGACTACTCGTCGTTCCTGCTGCAGGCGCAGTCCTCGGGCGCCAAGATCCTCGCCATCAACGTCGCCGGCGACAACGCCACCGCAATCAAGCAGGCCGAGGAATTCGGCCTCGCCGACCAAGGCATCAAGATCGTGCCGATGTCGTTCCAGAACGTCGATATCGCGGCTGTCGGGCTGAAAGCGACCCGTGGCGACCTCATCGTCACCTCGTTCTTCGAGGACGTCTCGCCCGCCGCCCGGAAATTCTCCGACGCCTTCTATGCGCGCCGCAAGGCCATGCCCTCGCAGATCCAGGCCGGCGTCTATTCCGCCGTGCGTCACTATCTGCAGGCGATCAAGGACACGGATACCGACGACAGCGCAGCCGTGATGGCGAAAATGAAGGCAACCCCGGTGTCGGATGCGTATACGCCCAACGGCCGCATCCGCGAGGACCAGCGCATGGTGCATGATCTTTATCTGGTGCAGGTCAAGACGCCCGAGGAATCCAAAGGACCCTGGGATTTCGTCAAGCTGGTCGCGACGATCCCGCCCGATCAGGCCTTCCGTCCGCTCGACCGCAGCAAGTGCAGCCTGGTCGGTAAATAACCGCTCAGGCCAAATACCGCGCCAGATAGCCTTCCATCGCATAGAGCGCGCAGAGGGCGAGGCTCGACCACACAGCGGCGCTGAAATACAGGAACATCCAGGTCAGCTCGCCCTTCCAATGGGCGATGTCGTGGGTCACCACCCAGCGCGTCGAGACGTCATGCAGGCCTTCGAGGAAGCCCAGGAACCTGCCGCCCTCGGCGTGCCCGGCCCGCCAGCGGCTGAGATACATCGGCACGTCGACGGTGACGAGGAAGGCGAGGAAGCAGGCGATGCCGACGATGCCTGACATCAGCGCCCAGCGCACCGGGCCCTGGAATTCCGGCATCAGGCGGCACAGCGCGATGCCGGCGAGGAAGAAGGTCACCGCCCACAGCGAGTTCTCGATCGCGTTGTAGAGGAAGTTGGTCGTCACCACCGCGTACCAGGAGAAACACTCCGCGATGATGATGATCGGCACGATCACGAGCGCGATGTTCACCGCGGTCTCGGCGCCCGTCATCTTTCCGAACTGATGCAGGATGATGGCCCATTGCGCGACGAAGCAGAGCTCGGCCACGGTCGCAACCGTGCGGCCGACGACGACGCTCGAGAGCCAGGTGTCGAACAGGCAGATGCGCTGCACGTCGGCGCGCGGCAGGAATGAGCGGAACGCGCAGCCGAACACATAGCCGGCGCACAGCAGCAGCATCAGCCCGATATCCGAGCCGCCACTGAGGCTGCCTGCAGGCGTCGGGTAGAATTCGCGGTACAGCATGAACCACACCAGGATATTGGCGCCGCTCACGAGCGTGAGGGATCCCCACCACCACGCGAGGGGATTTGACCGCGCCTGCCACTGCAACATGAACCGCTCCGCAAAATTATCGATCTGACATGTCATCGTAATAATCCTGTCACAACACGACATGCAATCACGACAAAAATCTGTGTGTGCGGCGCGGTCCGGCGCGTCCTTCAACGAAAACCCCGACGCAATATCGGTGTCCACATATCGGACAATTTTGCCGCTTTTACCGAATCTATTGGACAGAAGCGATTTCGCCGTCTGATATTCGGGGATGACCCCGAGAGATTCATCCAAACCGCGACATCCGCTCTCCTCCGCCGCCGCAGTGCTGGCGGAGAGTGTCGACGACGCCGCCTTCGCCACGACGCTGGCAAAGGGGCTCGTCGTGCTCGAGGCGTTCAAGGCCGGGAGCACGCTGCTGGGCAACATGGAGCTGTCGGCGCTGACCGGCATTCCGCGGCCGACAGTGGCGCGGCTGACGCACACGCTCGCCGAGCTCGGCTACCTCCGCTACGACGCCGAGCGGGCCAAGTACCGCGTCGCTGCGCGGGCACTGCGGATCGCGCATCCTCTGCTTGCCGGAATGCAATTCCGCCAGATGGCGCGGCCCATGATGCAGGAGCTGGCGCTCAGCGTCCGCGGCACGGTCTCGATCGGCCTGCTCGACGCCACGTCGATGATCTATGTCGAGACCGCGCGCTCCGGCGACGTCGGGCCGCACGCGCCCGACATCGGCATGCCGATTCCCGTGGTGATGACGGCCATGGGCCGCGCCGCGGCGGCGACCCTGCCACCAGCCGATGCAGACCGGCTCGAACGGAACATCGGTGCTGAAGACCCCGAGCTGTGGTCGGCCTTCCGCGACAAATACCGGGCCGGGATCGCGCAATGCAAAAGCCGCGGCTTCTGCACCTGCTGGGGCGAGTACATGGCCTCCATCCATGCCGTCGCCGCGCCGCTGTTTCACACGAGCGAATCGAGGCAGTCGTTCTCGATCAATTGCGGCATCCCCGCCTTCCGGCTCCAGCCGGGCCAGCTGGAAGGCGAGATCGGCCCGCGCATCGCGGCACTCGCCGACAGCATCCGCGCCATCGTCGGACAGGCCGAGCTCGCGCCGCCGCGCAAGACCAAGAAAATCACAAGCGCCGGAAAATGACATGGCTGGACCGCTCGAGGGACTTAAGGTTCTCGACATCGCGACGATCATTGCAGCGCCGTTCGCCGCCACGCTGCTGGCCGACTACGGCGCCGAGGTGCTCAAGGTCGAGATGCCCGGAAACGGCGACGGCGTAAGGTCGTTTCCGCCGTTCAAGGATGGCAAGCCGCTATGGTGGAAGGCCGCCAACCGCAACAAGAAGTTTGCCACGCTCGATCTGCGCACTGGAGAAGGACTTGCGCTGTTCAAGCAGCTGCTTCCGCGCTTCGACGTGCTGATCGAGAATTTCCGTCCGGGAACGCTCGATCGATGGGGCTTGCCTAAGGAGGTGCTGTGGTCGATCCAGCCGCGCCTCGTGATCCTGCGCGCCACCGCCTTCGGGCAGGATGGACCTTATCGCGAGCGACCTGGCTTCGCCCGTATCTTCGAGGCCATGGGCGGGCTCACCTACATCACGGGCGAGAGCGATGGCGAGCCGACCCATCCGGGATACCCGATCGGGGATTCGATCGGCGGCCTGTTCGGCGCCGTTGGCGTGCTGGCGGCGCTGTGGAAACGGGCGCGCGATCCCGATGCGCCCGGCGAGGAGATCGATCTTTCGCTGACTGAGGCGACCTTCCGCCTGCTCGACGTCCTCGCCATCGAGCACGATCAGCTCGGCACCGTTCGCAGCCGGATCGGCAATTCCAACGGCTATTCGGCGCCGGCCGCCGTGTTTCGCACCAGCGACGATCATTGGGTGACGCTCGCAGGCTCGACCAACGCGCTGTTTGCGGCGAACTGCCGGGCGATCGAGCGGCCCGACCTGATCACCGATCCGCGCTTTGCCAGCAACGACCGGCGCGTCAGGCACGCCGCCGAGCTCAACGACATCTTCGCCGGCTGGTGTGCCACCCATCCCCTTCAGGAGGTCCTCGCCCGATTCAATGCCGCGCAGGGAACGCTCGCCCCGATCTATTCGATCGACCAGATCGCCGACGACCCGCAAGTGAAGGCGCGTGAGGTGATCACCCGTGTCGCCGACAAGGATTTCGGCACGGTTGCCATGACCAATGCCGTGCCGCGCTTCACCAATGATCCCGCGCGATTGCGTCACACCGCCGGCGACGTCGGCGAGGACAATGATGAGGTGTTTCGCAATTGGCTCGGCCTTTCGGACCAGGAGATCGAAAGGCTCACCGCGCGAAAGGTGATCTGAAATTAACAAGAAGACCAACAACAAAAAGGGAGGAAGAAAACAGTGACATCATTCACGGTCACACGCCGAACCCTGCTGGGCACGCTTGCAGGCGGGCTCGCCGCCGGCTCAGGCCTGATGGCACAGGCCGAGGATGCATGGCCCTCGCGCATGGTGCGGCTGATCTCGCCCTACGGGCCCGGCGGCTCCAACGACATCTCGTTGCGATTGCTCGCCGAAGAGTTCGGCCGCAGTCTCCGTCAGCAGTTCATCGTCGAGAACAAGCCGGGTGCCGGCACCCGCATCGCCAACGACATGGTCGCCCATGCCCCGGGCGACGGCTACACCCTTCTCTACGTCGCGGCCCCCTACGCGACCGCCGAGGCGCTGTTCGGCAAGCTGACCTACGACCGCAAGGACCTGCAGCCGGTCGCGATGGTCGTGGTCGCGCCGCTGTTTCTCATCATCAGCGCCGATGCGCAGTTCAAGACGCTCCCCGAGCTGATCGCCTACGGCAAATCGAAACCGGATGGGCTGACCTTCGCGTCTCCGGGCGCCGGCTCGCAGCCGCACCTCGCCGGAGAGCTGCTGTTTCGCGACGCCGGCGTCAAGGGCCTGAATATTCCGTTCCGGGGCGATGCCGCCTCCTACACCGAGCTGCTCGCCGGCCGCGTCGATGCCACGCTGACGGCGCTGCCGACCGCCCTGCCCTACATCCAGAGCGGCAAGTTCACCGTGCTCGGCGTCGCATCGGCCGAGCGCAGCGCGCTCTACCCGCAGGCGCTCACCCTGCGCGAGCAGGGTTTTCCCAACGTGGCTGCCGCCGGCTGGTACGGCTTCATGGCGCCCGCCACGACGCCGCGCGCGATCGTCGACAAGTTTCAGGCCGAAGTTCTGCGCGCGCTCGCCGAGCCGGCGATCAAGGACAAGCTAACCGCCCAGGGCCTCGAAGTGCGCGCCGGCACCGCGGCCGAGTTCGGCCAGTTCATCGACGCCGAGGCCCAGAAATGGACCAAGCTGATCCGCGACGCCGGTCTCAAGGGCGAATGACCATCGGGAAGGACCGGACATGACAAGCACTCTTCTCAAACACATCGCGGCGTCCGCACTGCTTCTCGCGCTGTCGAGCGCGGCGGCGCAGGCGCAGAAGAAATACGATGCCGGTGCGTCCGACACGGCGATCAAGGTCGGTCAGACCGTGCCGCTCAGCGGCCCGGCTTCGGCCTATGCCGTGATCGGCAAGACCCAGGCCGCCTATATGAAGATGATCAACGACCAGGGCGGCGTGAACGGCCGCAAGGTCGAGCTGATCCAGTATGACGATGCCTATTCGCCGCCGAAGACCGTGGAGCAGACCCGCAGGCTGGTCGAAAGCGACGAGGTGCTGCTGACATTCCAGATCATCGGCACCGCGCCGAACGTCGCCGTGCAAAAATATCTCAACGCCAAGAAAATCCCTCAGCTGTTTGCCGCGACCGGCGCCGCGCGCTTCACCGATCCCAAGAACTTTCCCTGGACCATGGGATTCAATCCCTCCTACCTGGTCGAAGGCCGCATCTACGCGCAATATTTGCTGAAGAACCACCCGAACGCGAAGATCGGCGTGCTCTACCAGAACGACGACCTCGGCAAGGATTATCTCGCCGGCCTCAAGGCCGGCCTCGGCGACAAGGCGAAGATGATCGTGGCCGAGACATCCTACGAGATCACCGAGCCGACGATCGACTCGCAGATCCTGCGGCTGAAGGATGCCGGCGCCGACGTGCTGTTCAGCGCCACCACGCCGAAACAGGCGGCGCAGGCCATCAAGAAAGTCGCCGAGATCGGCTGGAAGCCGCTGCACATCATCGACATCAACGCCTCCTCGCTCAGCGCCGTGCTGAAGCCGGCGGGGCTGGACAATTCCAAGGGCGTCGTCAGCGTCGGTTACGTCAAGGATGCCGCCGATCCCGAATGGAAGGACGATCCCGGCATGAAGCGCTACCTCGCCTTCATGGCAAAATACTATCCCGACGGCGACAAGGATTCGAACCTGAACGTCTATGGGCACATCACCGCGCAGCTGCTGGTTCAGGTGCTGAAGCAATGCGGCGACGACCTCACTCGCGACAACGTGATGCGGCAGGCCGCCAGCCTCAAGAACGTCGAGCTCGACCTGACGCTGCCGGGGATCTCGGTCACGACCTCGCCGACCGACTATCGCGTCAACAAGCAGTTCCAGATGGTGCAGTTCGACGGCCAGCGCTGGCAGAAGCTCGGCGACATCGTGACGGACGAAGCGAAAGAGTGAGGCTGTGAGAGACGCGGTGCCGGCGCTCATTGTCCTCCCGCGAGGCGGCCGCCGCTGCGGATGACATCGTCGCGTTGATCGACATGGCGCTGATATTCGGAGATCGCGCGATTGGCCATCCGGATCCGGTTCGTGTGCCCCTCCTCGACCATCATGGTGATGCGCTGCGCCAGAAACACGCAGGCCGCGAACTCATCGCCGATGGCGCCCGTCCGCGTGAGAAAGTTCCAGGCGATCTCATAGGCCTGCTCGGCGGCGGGGTTGCGGTAGTCGCTGAAGATAATGTGCGTCATCACCGGCAAAGCCGCAGGGCAGCGATCGTTCCTGTGGTCCCTTCCGACGTCCCCCAATCATGGGCTGCATTGAGTCCCCGATGGTGTTCCGGTCCCCGGAACGAAATGCACTTCCGCTGGCAGACACGTTCCGACGCTGGGTCGCAGGCCTCCAGTTCGATGCACCCGCAACGCCTCGCGTAGGAACGGTTGGCCGCGCGCGTGATTGGTCCGGCATGAACCTCAGGGAGACACAACATGCGTAAGACAATGCTGACGATCTTCACAGCTGCAATGCTCGCCGGCGCTTCCGTCGGCGCAGCATTCGCTCAAGGTGCTGGTGGCGGCGCAGGCGGCGGAGCTGGTGCCGGTGCGGGAGCCGGTGGCGCGGGGGCCGGTGGTGCGGGCGCAGGTGCTGGTGCAGGCGGTAGCGGCGCTGCCGGAGGAAGCGGAAGCGCTGGAGACGGTTCCGGCGGCGGCAGTGGTGACACCACCCATACGCAACGCGGCGGACAGGGCGCGTCCAGCGCTCCAGGCATGCGCAACGAGACCACCCCACCGACGAGCGGCACCGCACCGCGGCGCTAGCGCATGATCCGGAAAAGTGTGCGGCGGCTTTTTCGAAGAGACCATGCTCAAACGATAAATAGAGCGCGATGACGATTCATCCTGATCTCATCGCGCTTCTGTCGCCTCGTTGATCGCCCTCTTCGGAAACCGATCCTTCGAGATGTACGAAAGCGGTCCCCGCGAATCCTTCGCCGGGACCGCTTTGTCTTCACCGCTTCATGCCCGCCACATAGGCCGCGAGCTTGTCGAGAGTCTGGTAGCCGTATTCGACGGCGCCGAAGCCGATCATGCCATCGCGCTGCGCGGTGCTCGAGGCCAGCTGGCGCATCATCAGCACGGTCTTGCCATTGCTCTGCTCGGCAAAGGTGACGGTGAAGCGGAACATGCCGGGATCCTCGTCCTGGTCGAGGCCGTGATCCATCTCCATCAGCTGCGGCCGCTCGATGCGGCGGAAGCGCATGCGGTTCGGATAGACCGTGCCGTCGGGGCCGATCATGTTGAAGCGCCAGACGCCGCCGACGCGTACGTCGATCTCGAAGGTCTCAACCTTGAATCCCTTCGGCCCGAACCATTGCGGCAGATGCTTCGGGTCGGACCACGCCTCGAACACCAGATCGCGCGGCGCGTCGATCACGCGCGACATCACGATCTCACGGTCGAGCGACCATTGCGACAGAGCGGGATTGGCAGAATTCGTCATCACTCAGAACCTTTCCGTTTGGTTGTTCGGGACGGCCGCTTGGCAGCCGCCCGCTCCTTCTCTTTCTTGAGCTTCATCACGTAGGCTTCGAACCGGTCGAGCCGAGCCTCCCAGATTGCGCGCTGCTGCTGGAACCAGTCCTCCGCACCGAGCAGCGCATCCGGGCTGAGACGGCAAGTGCGCACGCGGCCGGATTTCTCCGACAGCACGAGCCCGCTCGTCTCCAGCACATGGATGTGTTTCATGAAGCTCGGCAGCGCCATGGCGAAAGGATCGGCGAGCTCCCCGACGGAGGCCTCGCCGGCGCACAGCCGCATCACGATCGCCCGTCTGGTGGGATCGGCGAGCGCTGCGAAAACCTGATCGAGGCGGGGCGATTGGTTAGCCATGAAGCTAACTATAGGCGACCCGTGCATCGGCGTCAACAATTGTTAGCCAACAAGCTAAGTAATTTGATCGCAGGCCGCGAAACGGAACCTGAACGCGCAATTGTGAATTGGGCCGCCCGGCGCTTCCCGCTAAATGAGACCGGGGGACCATTGCATCGTTCGTCAGGGCACGTGCCGCCTTTTGTCACATCATCATCGTTCACCAGGCGGGCGCTCGCCCGGGCCGCGCTTGTTCCCCTCGCGATCGCGCTTCGCCCGCGCCGCGCCTCCGCGGATTCCGACATGATCGCGCAGATGCGCGACATCGTCGCAAACGAGCTGGCGCCGACCGTAACTCCGGGCCATGCCGGCGGCCTCGCCGCCGCCCTCTATGCCGGACGGCATGTCGAATTCTTCAACTACGGTCTTGCCGATGACGCCACCAAGCGGAAGGTGACGCCGGACACGCTGTTCAACCTCGCGTCTTTAAGAAAGCCGTTCGAGGCGACGCTGGTCGCACTCGGCACGCTCCGCGGCGAGCTGCGGCTCGATGACCGCGTCCCTAAATATCTTCCCGAGCTCGACGGCGATTACATCCGCCGCGTCAGCGTCGGCGAGCTGGTCACGCACACCTCGGGGCTGTTGCTGCCGACCGACCATCCGCCCTGGCCGAACGATCAATTCAACCGCGAGCAGTTCATCGCCATGCTGAACGCCTTCGCGCCGGCGCCCGGCATCGCACCCGGCCGGCAGCGCATCTACACCCATGCCGGCTACGTGCTGCTTCAGCTCGTGCTCGAGCGCTGCTACGGCACGCCGATCGGCGCGTTGATCCAGCACCGCATTCTCCGCCCCCTCGCCATGGACGCCAGCTTCATCCCCGAGCGCGGCGCGGACAATCGCGCCGTCATGGACGGGGCCTGGATGCGGCGCGTGGTCCAGGGCTATTCCGACCAAGGCACGGCGATAGGCCCAATCGGCGACCAGCAGAGCTATTTTGATTTTCCCGGCACCGGCCAGATGTTCTCTTCCGCCCGGGATCTTGCCACCTTCGCGGCAGCCTGCGTCGACGGCCGGACGATCGATCCACAATTGCGCGAGGCGCTGCGGATGACGCAGCGTGAGGTCTTTCGCATCAACGACAAGTTCGGACAGGGCATGGCCTGGGAGAGCGTGCGTCTGCCTGATGTCACCGTCATCGACAAGCCCGGCGGCCTCAACAATGCGTCCGGCTATATCGGCCTCGTTCCGTCACGGCGGATCGCCATCGTCCTGCTCGCCAACCGCGGCGAATATCCGCACGAGATCGCGCGCTACAAGATCCTGCCCGCGCTGGCGCATCTGCTGCCATCGCACGCAGGCTGAGCTTCAAGAGCAGAAAGCCCCGGCCAGGCCGGGGCTTTCCACGCCAGGATCGGAACGGGATGCTCAGTATCTGGCGACGACCGGTCCGCCGAACTTGTAGTTCACGCCGACGCGCACGATGTTCGACTTGAGATCGACCGAATGGGTGAAGGTCTGGGCCGGCAACGGCACACCGACGTTGAAATTGTTGCTGGTCATGCTGCTGCGGCCAAGATCGACGTAAAGATATTCGGCCTTCAGCGACCAGCCGTTGCCCACGGCGTACTCACCGCCGACGCCTGCTGTCCAGCCGACGCGGGTGTCGCGGATCGCTCCGGACTCGGTCGCGCCAGCAAAGGTGTCGGTGAAGCTGAAATTGCCCTTTACCTCGGCGATGGCGGCGCCGCCGGTGGCGTAAATCAGCCAGCTCGGCGTCGCGAGGAAGCCGATGCGGCCGCGAATGGTGGCGAGCCAATCGGCCGAGACCGACGAATTGACGGTGAAGGTGGTCGGCGCGCAGCAGGGATACACGGCCGTGCTGCTCGCGCTGCCCTTGAAGCCGAAATAGTTGATGTCACCCTCGAGGCCGAGCACGGCGTTATTGACCTGCCAGTTGTAGCCGGCGGTGAAGCCGCCGGTCACACCGGAGCTGTTGATGTGCTGGGCGCCGACCGTCCCGATGGCGGTCACGCTCGAATCCGCGAAATAGGCGGCCACCGGAAACAGCGTGGTGGTGGCGAGGTTCGCGCTGCCCCACTGCCCGCCGACATTGCCGCCGACGTAGAAGCCGGTCCAGTTATAGACTGGCGCCATCACCGGCGCCTTGGTGTAATGCGCCGCGAGGTCGGCTGCCTGAACGGATGCGGTACCCAAGACAACAGAAGCGATCGCCAGCAAAAACTTGTTCATTCCAGTCTCCTTGCCCCACGCGATTGACCTCGCGTTTCGAATGCGCGCAGGTAGAAGGCAACCGGCGCAGTTAGGGCATAGGGCGGGCGCCGCTGCTCGTCTTGGGCTGCGGCGCAGTTCGCAAGGACTGTGACGTAGTGTGCGCTTCAGATCGTGCGAACGGATGGCGGGTGTGACCGAGGAGCCACGCCTCGTCCATCATCAGCGGCGCGCGACGCACCGCCCGTGTCGCGTCACGACAAGGCAGCCAAAGGCGCGATTCGAGATCGTGCGCTTCAGACCGAGCGCGTCAGCCCGCCATCGACGCGGATGTTCTGACCGGTGATGTAGGCCGCGCCGTCGGAGGCCAGGAACGAGACCGTCGCGGCGATCTCCTCGACCTTGCCGTAGCGCTTCATCGGCACACTGTCGCGGCGCGCGTCGAGCTGCGGCAGGCTGTCGATCCAACCGGGCAGGACGTTGTTCATGCGGATGTTGTCGGCCGCATGGGTATCGGTGAAGATCTTGGTGAAGGCGGCAAGGCCCGCGCGGAACACCGCCGAGGTCGGGAACATGGCGCTGGGCTCGAACGCCCAGGCGGTCGAGATGTTGATGATGGCGCCACCCTTCTGCGCCTGCATGATCGGCGTCACCAGCCGCGTCGGGCGGATCACGTTCAAGAGATACGTGTCGAGGCCGGTGTGCCACTGCTCGTCGGTGATCTCCGTGATCGGCGCACGCGGCCCGTGCCCGGCGCTGTTGACGAGCACGTCGATGCGTCCCCACTTCGCCATGGCGCCCTCGACGAGGCGCTTCAGATCGTCATTCTCCTTGTTGGAGCCGGTGACGCCGAGCCCGCCGAGCTCGGCCGCCAGCGCCTCGCCCTTGCCGGAGGACGACAGGATCGCGACGCGAAACCCGTCCGCCGCCAGCCGCCGCGCAGCCCCTGCCCCCATGCCGCTGCCGCCGGCGGTAACGAGCGCAACCTTCTCTGCTGCCATGACCGATCATCCCTTCAGTTGAGGCGAGCCGCAGGCTCGGCCTATCATGAGGCCTTCTACAGCCAGACCTGTCGGCAGGTCCATGGTCGAAGGCATCCGTCATGAGCAACCTGAGAAGTGATTTGCTGATCCGCAATCTGCGCCCCGAGGAGATCTCCCTCGCCATCGACTGGGCCGCGGCCGAGGGCTGGAATCCGGGCCATCGGGATGCCGCCTGCTTTGCGGTTCCCGACGCGCAAGGTTTCTTCGTCGGCGAGATCGATGGCGAGCCGGTGGCGACCGTCTCCTGCGTCAATTACGATGACCGCTTCGCCTTCCTCGGCTTCTACATCGTGCGCGATAGCTTTCGTGGCGCGGGCCATGGCCTGCGCATCTGGAATGCGGCGATCGCGCATGCGGGCGCGCGCGTGATCGGGCTCGACGGCGTCGTGGCGCAGCAGGACAATTACAGGAAGTCCGGTTTCCAGCTGGCCTACGCCAACATCCGCTATGGCGGCATCGTCGCCGCGCGCTCGAGGGCGCCCACTGAGGTCGTTGCGCTCGACACGATTCCGTTTGCGCTCGTGGAAGCCGACGATGCCACCGTCTTCCCGGCCCGGCGCAGCGCATTCCTTCGCGCCTGGATCGATACATCAGGCCATGCCGGCCGCGCCCTCGTGCGCGACGGCAAGCTCGCCGCATGGGGCGTGATCCGGCCCTGCCGGACCGGCTGCAAGATCGGTCCGCTCGTCGCCGACGACCGCGCGGCGGCGGAGGCGATCGTGCAGGCTTTGCTTGCGAGCGCCGATGTCGGCGAAATCTTCCTCGACGTCCCCGCCGTCAATCGCGAGGCGATCGCGCTTGCGGAAGCACTCGGGCTCAAGCCGGTGTTCGAGACGGCGCGGATGTACACGGGAGCGATCCCGCCGCTGCGCATCGACCGCGTCTTCGGCGTGACCAGCTTCGAGCTGGGCTAAAACTCAGTAGCAGCGCGTGATGTTGACGGTGTGCTCGCTGCCGCCGCGGCCGGGCACCGTCACCTGCTCGGTCGGGCAGCTCGGCACATAGGGCCGGTCGGACGGCACGACGTTCGGCGGGAAGCGATGCGACCAGTCCCAGGGGACATCATAGGTGTAGGTGTAGCGCACGTCGGTGGAGACCGGCTGCCCGGCATCGCCGAAGGGCTGGCTGTAGCCGGCGCCGTCGTAGAAGAACCCGCCGCCGCCCGGCCAGTAGACGAACGGGTTATTGCGCCGGTGGAACCGGGCTCCCGGCCCCATCGGGGCACGCGCCATCGCGCCGGAAGGCGCAGCGGTCACCCCATGCGGCGCGGCGCCGCCGGGTCTGGCGAAACTGTCGTTGGGGCTAAGGAGCAGCGCGGCTGCGCTGAGCGAGGCGAATAGCGCCCCAACTGATCTGCCATGGGATCTGGACATCATGATACGCACCAACTCGTTTGGCTTAAGCGATAGCTCCCCGCAGCTACGCTAGGCCCGCCCGTCGCCCGCCCGCAAACGTATAATTAATTATTGGTTAAGACACGGGATTAACCGGGGAACAGGTGCGGCAAGACGCCCGGGATTCCCGGTTCATTTCAGGCACTTCGTTCCGCGGCCCGCGCTTCATAACCAGTTGATCGGAGTTGATCGCTCCGCCGAACGCGTCCCGGAACGCTCCCGCAGTGCAACCGTTGGCCCCCGACACAGCAAGGAGCATCTCCAATGCAGAACAAGTCAAAACTCCTCTGCCTGATCACGGCATCACTCGTCGCCGGCACTGCGGCTGCCTCGGCGCAGGGCTACGATTGGAACGGATCGCGCATGGGCTGGGACCGCACCGCCCCGCCTACGAACCGGTCCAGCCGCGCGCGTATTATCCTGATGTCGGGGGGCCCTATGGTGCGCTCAACGGCACCAACCATCCGACCCCGAGCTCGACGCAGGGCGACGTCGGCCCTGACGGCAACAACAACGGCACGCTGACCGGCGGCTATCGCTGGTAAGGTCCACACTCACGGCGAGGCCCGCCGTCCTTTCGCGGACGGTGGGCCTTCGTGCGTCAGCGGCCCTGCTGCTTGCGCAGCCAATCGAGCATGTCCCGTATGTTTTCCTGCGCGTTGCCGGTGCCCTGTGTCACGATCGCGGTGTTGCCACCGCTGCGCCGGTACACCGTCGTGCGCCCCGGCTCCTTCTCGATCTTGACCTCGGCCTGCGCGGGATCGCCGCTCTGCGTGATCACCGAGGTGCCGTTCTCGTCCTGGACCACTGTGGTGTGACCGTCGGCAGCGCCGGCCGGCGCCATCGCGATCACGCTCATGAGTCCTATTCCGGATGCGAGCAGGAGCAATCTCATGTCACACCTCCATCATCGGCTGAACTGAAAGATAGCCAGCCAGTTGAAACGCCCGAACTGCCTCACCGCTCCCGTATTCATGTCTCCGATCTGGAGCAGGAGCGCGTTGGTGGAATTGCCGATCTGGGTGATCTCGGCGGTGTTGCTCGCACCGGATTGACCGATGATCGCATTGGTGGTGCCGCCCACCTGGATCACATTGGCATAGTTGCGCGTGCCGTTCTGGATGATGGTCGCATCCACCGTCCCGGTGCCGCCGATCTGGATCACCCGCGCGATATTGATGCGGCTGTTCTCTTCGATCGTCACGGGCTGAACATCGTTGCCGAACTGCACGACCGTTTCGATGCTCACGTTCCGGTTGGTCACGCTGCGCTGGACCGACCCGGCGCTCGCCTGCGTCGCCGTGCCGATGGCGGCGAGCATCGCCGCCAGCGCCAACACGTGCCTCAAGATCTGTCCGCATCGCATCGCGCTTCCCCGTTCGTTCCTGGTACCGGCGCGTTCGCTCGCGCCTTACGGGCCGGTCTGCACGATCGTCGAGGCGTTGACCGTGCCGAATTGCGCCACCGTGCCCGCATTCATCGTGCCGAGCTGCGATATCAGGCTGGTCGCCGACTGCCCGGTCTGACCGACGAAGGCGAGATTGTTCGTTCCGGCCTGCCCGATCGATGCGGAATTCGTCCCGCCGAATTGCAGGACGCCCGTGGCATTGTTGGTGCCGGTCTGCGTCACTGTCGCGCTGGTGCTGCCGCCGATCATGAACACGCCGGCCATGTTGAGCTGACTGTTCTGGTTCAGCACCACCGGCGGCCCGCCGACAGAGACGATGGTCTTGATGTCGGCGGTCTGGGCACCGGCTGATCCGGTGCCCGCCGAGCACAGGGCGAGCAAGACGGCGCCCGCGCATCCCAAATGATGTTTCATGACATGCCTCGTCAGTTCGGGTCGGCTCACGGAGCCTGCTGGATAATGGTCGAGCCGTTCAGGATTCCGAGCTGACCAACTCCGGCCGTGTTGTTCGCACCGATCTGGCCGATCAGGCTCGAATTGGAGCCGCCGACCTGGCCGGCCAGCGCGGTGTTGGATGCCGTCGCGGTCGTGCCGCCCTGCCCGATCACCGAATTGTTGACGGTCAGGAGCGAGCCCGTCTGCAGGGTGGTCGCCGTATTGGTGGCGCCGAACTGCATCGTGGTCGCGTTGTTGCTGGTGCCGCCGCTCTGCGAAATGAACGAAGTGTTGGTCGTGCCGAATTGCAGCACGCTGGCGGTGTTGCCGGCGTTTGCGTCGGCGGCCGTCAGCGCACCGAGCGCCACGAAAGTTGCAATGAAATAGGTGATCCGCATGTCATTTCCTCCGCGACAATGGGCGGGCCATCGCAATTGATCGGCCGGCCGGATTGCGGTGCATTCGAGAATGGCGCGGACGCAACCGCAACTGGCTGCGTCCGGCCAAACGGGGCTGTGTGTCAGTGCGCCGTCTGCGAGACGGTGCTGCCGTTGACGCCGAACACGCTGAGCTGGCCGACGCCGGCGGAGTTGTTCTGCAGCGCGGGGGGCCCGAACGAGTTCTGGGTGATCGCGCTGGTGTTGTTGCCGAACGCCACCTGGCCGGTGGTCGCCGAGTTCTGCACGCCGACCTGGTTCACCGTGCTGCCGTTGTTGAGCGAGGCAGCGCCGGTGCCCTGCATCGTGGACGCAGTGTTCACGATGCCGAGCTGGCTGGTCGTCGAGCTGTCGTTGGTGAGGCCGTTCTGCGTGACGGACGAGCCGTTCACGACGCCGACTTGCACCGTGGTCGAGGTGTTGGCGGCCTGCGCCGCGGAGGACAGGGCGAACAATGCAACGGAAGCAAAAAACAATTTACGCATGGAGTATCCCTTTCTGGCCAAGTTGTCTGAGTGAATTTGGATGCCGTCTTGGAGGAGGCCGACATCGTAGGGATACTGTGAACCGATCGTGGCCAGCGCGACAGACTGCAGTTCATGCTAATCGGTACGGACTAGACATTGCGCGAGATGTCGGCACGTCGAAGCGCCGAAATAGCTGCTATCCCGTGCCGGCGCGAATCGTCTCGGCTTCGCGCCCCATGCTGTCGATCAGCCGCACCACTTCGATCGGCGTGCGCAGCTCCAGCTTTCGCATCATCCTGGCGCGATGGACCTTCGCCGTCACTTCGCTCACGCCGAGCCTGGCCGCGATCTGCTTGGCAATCAGCCCTTCGGCCATCAGCAGCATGATCTCGCGCTCTCTCGCCGTCAGCGTCCCGACGCGCTGGCGGGCTTCACGCACCACATCCTCGCGTTCCAGCCGCCTGCGGTCGCGCTCGATGCCGTGCCTGATCGCATCGAGGATCTCCTGCTCGCGAAACGGTTTTGGCAGAAACTCGACCGCGCCGCGCTTCATGGCCTCGACCGAGACGCGGACGTCGGAATGGCCGCTGATGAAGACGATCGGAATGGGCACGCCCGTCTCGGCGAGTCGGCGCTGAAGCTCGAGGCCGGTCGGTGACGTCCCGGGAAAGCGGACGTCGAGCACGAGGCACGACGGCCCGGGCGAAATACTCTCCGCGAGAAACTCTTCCGTCGAGGCGAACAATTTTACCTGGTGTCCGGTCTCCTCGCAGAGATTTCCGATCGCGGTTCGAATCTGAATCTCGTCGTCAACGACATAAACGGTGGCTTGACCTGAATTCATTGCAGCAAACTCCCCGGCTTGTGACTCGATGGGCGAGCAACGAGCCGTCCATTCTTCTTGCAAGCTAACAAGGTGCTTGGATGAATCTGCGGGGATCGAACAACCAGCGTCCGTCCACCGGTTCGACGTCTTAGGGCCAATGCACGCCGGAAGCGAGTGAAGGCGTTCACACTTCGGGCTTCTTGATTGCAGGGATCTCGCCGCGCCCCAGGCGGCATCACGGCGAGGCGCGCTATCGCGAATATGACGATCCGGTATCGTGGCCGCAGCGTCGCCAACTGCGTCATGGCATTGCTACCCATGTGCCGGCTTGAACGCCCGCCACCGGCGCTTTGGCCGGATCATACGGGACGTTCAGTCAGCTTATCGAGTTCGATACCGCGCGCATCTTATCGATACGACGGGTATGCATTTCCGGCAAATCACGAAACGTCGCACCCGCGGACTTTACTTCTGGATCATGTTGCGCACCCAACCGTCGCCCCGACGAGAACGACATACTGACGATCGATACTACCTTAGATAATTTACAACCATAGCGAGCTTACCATTTTTTCCCGCAACGAAGCCATTTCAACCAGGCGGGTTTTGATATGCGATTTGTGCCAGCAATTGCCTTGCTCGGAACTGCATGCGGCCTCGCTGCGATCTACGCCGCAGGGCCAGCCGCCATCGCCGGCGCCGGGAGCGCGGCAGACACGGCGGCGCACGCTTTGGACTCGACCAGGCGCCTGCTCGTCCCCACAGGACGCGAAGCGCCGACATTCGGGTCCGAGTCGCCCGTGTTCCGCTACGCCTCGATTCAGCGCGGCAGCATCGAGCAGACCGTCACGGTCACTGGTGCCCTGCAGCCGGTGAAGACGATTGAGGTCGGTTCCCAGCTGTCCGGGCAGCTCGCCCGGGTCTATGTCGATTTCAACGACACCGTCAGCAAGGATCAGCCGCTCGCCTTGATCGATCCGCGCAGCTTTGCGGCCAAGGTCGACGAAGCCAGGGCCGCCCTTGCCGTCTCCAATTCGCTGGTCGACATCGCCCGAGCCAAGCTCGATCGCGCTCGGATCGATCTGCAAAACGCGAGGGGCAGCCGGGATGTGCTCGTCGCCAAGCTCGAAAGCGCGCAGGCGGTGAAGTCCTCGGCGCAGAAGACCTTGCAACGGAAACTGGCGCTGCAATCGCAAAACGTGGTGGCGACGACGGCGGTCGACGATGCGCAGACCGAGTTCACCGCACGCCTCGCCCAGGAGCGCGAGGCCGAGGTCCTGATGTCCCTCAACTCCTATTCGGTTGAGGGGGCACAGGCCGACGTCCGCCGGATCGAGGCGGAGCTGCAACAGGCCCGCATGGCAGTGCCGGAGAAAGCGGCCGTTCTCGCCGCGGCCCAGGCCGATCTCGACCGCACCGTGATCCGCTCGCCGATCGACGGCGTCGTCGTCGGCAGGTTCGTCAACGAGGGCCAGACGCTCGCGGTCGGACTGGAATCGCGCACCACCTTCGTGGTCGCCCACCGCCTCGAGGACATGGAGATTCACGCGCAGGTCGACGAAGCCGATATCGGCCGCATTGCGCCCGGCCAGCGCGCGCATTTCACCGTGGATGCCTACCCCGACCGCCGCTTCGAGGCGGTGGTGCGGCAGGTGCGCAAGGCGCCGCAGACCCAGCAGCACGTCGTCACCTACACCGTGGTCCTGGCAACCTCCAATCTCGACGGCGCGCTGCTCCCGGGAATGACGGCCCTGGTGAAGATCGTGATCGAGCGGCAGGACGACGTTCTGAAAGTGCCGCTCGCCGCACTGCGCTTCCAGCCCTCCGGCACGCGGCAGGATCCTGCTGCACGCAGCGGGGTGTGGGTGCGCACCGCGAGCGGCTCGCTCCAGCGCATCGCGGTGACGGTCGGCGCGGCCGGCACCGAACAAGTCGCCCTCAAGAGCGGAGATCTCGACGAGGGCAGCCAGGTTGCCGTCGGCCAGGCCATCCGACCCGCGGGCATGGAATTTCTCGGAATCAGGTTCGGATCATGACCGCCTCCCCGCCGCTCATCAGCCTCCAGTCGGTCGGCAGGACCTATCGCACCGACGGCGTGGCGGTCACCGCCGTCCGCAACGTCAGCTTCGACATCGCGCAAGGCGAGATCGTCGCCGTGATGGGTCCGTCCGGCTCCGGCAAGTCGACGCTGATGAACATGATCGGGCTGCTCGACCTGCCGAGCGAGGGCGCGGTCTATCTCGAAGGGGCCGATGTCGCCGATCTCTCGGAAGATCGCCGGTCGTCCTTGCGCGCCCGCAGCATCGGCTTCGTGTTCCAGTCCTACAATCTGCTCGCGCGTCACGATGCGATCGAGAACGTCGCGCTGCCGCTGGTCTATTGCGGCGTCGGCCGCAGGGAACGCCTGGCGCGCGCGGAAGCGAGCCTTCAGGCCGTCGGCATGCTGCACCGGGCCCATCATTTTCCGCGGCAGCTCTCCGGCGGCGAGCAGCAGCGCGTCGCGATCGCGCGCGCCCTGATCGCCTCCCCGCTGATCGTGCTTGCGGACGAGCCGACCGGCGCGCTCGACAGCCGCACCGGCGCCGAGATCCTGGCGCTGTTCGCCGCGCTCAACCGGACCGGCCAGACCATCGTGATGATCACGCACGATCCCGGCATCGCGGCGCAGTGCCGCCGCACGATCCACTTGCATGACGGCGAGCTCGTCGCTGACGAGACGCCGGCGCCGGCCCTGCCGAAACGGAGCGCTGCGCCATGACGATGCTCCAGGGATTCCAGATCGCCCTGCACGCCCTCAGGCTCAATCCGCTGCGCAGCTTCCTGACCATGCTCGGCATCGTGATCGGCGTCGCCTCCATCGTGACGGTGTTTGCGATCGGTTCCGGCGCGCAGCTGCGCCTGCAGGAACAGATCCGCTCGATCGGCGCCAACGTGCTGATGATCACCCCCGGCGCGGTCTACCAGGGCGGCGTGCGCCTCAAGGACGGCAGCAAGCTGACGATGACGGAGAGTGACGTGCAGGCCATCCTCGAGCAGATTCCGGAAGTCCAGGCCGCGGCCGGCTCGATTGCCGGAACGGCGCAAGTCATCCACGAGGGCAAGAACTGGAATACGACGATCAACGGCACGACGACGGGGCACTTCATGGTGCGCGACTGGCAACTCGCGACCGGCCGCTATTTTTCCGGCACCGAGGAGGCCGGAGCAGGCAAGGTCGTAATCCTCGGCAGCACGGTCGCGCGCGAGCTGTTCGCGCCGGGCGATGATCCTATCGGCGCACAGATCCGGATCATGAAGGTTCCGTTAGAGGTGGTCGGCGTTCTCGATCGCAAGGGACCCGCACAGGACGACGTCGCCTTCGTGCCGCTCGCCACCGCCAAGCTGCGCTTTCTCGGCAGTGCCAGCAACATCAACCGGGATTCGGTCGCCTACATCATCGCCAAGGTGGCCGGTGACGGACAGATGGCGGGGGCGCGATCGGAGATCGAGAACCTGCTGCGGCAGCGCCACCGTGTCCCCGCCGGCCAGGAAGACGATTTCAAGGTCCAGGATCCGGCCGCCGCCATGGAAGCGCAGCAGGGTGCGATCCGCACCGTCGCGCTCCTGCTCGTCGCCATCGCCTCGGTCTCGCTGCTCGTCGGCGGTATCAGCATCATGAATGTCATGATCGTGTCCGTCACCGAGCGCACGCGGGAGATCGGCATCCGCCGCGCGCTGGGCGGGCGGATGCGCGACATCCGTCTGCAGTTCCTCTGCGAGGCGCTCGTGCTCTGCCTGCTCGGCGGAGCCATCGGCGTCGCCGGCGGCGTCACGCTCTCGATGACGGTCGCCCGCATGGCAGGATGGGTCACCTCGATCGACGGGCAGGCGATCGGCCTTGCCCTCGCCTTCTCGATCGCGACCGGCCTCATCTTCGGTTTTTATCCCGCGCACAAGGCGTCCAAGCTCAGCCCGATCGAGGCGCTCAAGACGGAGTGACAACATGCTGGGAGTGGCCACATCAACCCGCAGTCCAGGGAGCAACCAGCCATGAGCCGAGATCCGCAGGACTCGATTACACCGACGCCGCGCGAGCGCGAGCTGATGATGTTGATCGCACGGGGGATGCAGAACAAGAATATCGCCTACGAGCTCAAGATCTCAGAGAATACGGTGCGGGCGCATATCGGTAACATCATGCGCAAATACCGGCTTTCGAACCGAACGCAGATCGCGATCGTGTTTACCCTGCACGCAGCGCCATCCTCGCTACGCCGCGATCTTGGCAGGGTCGACCGCCCTCCGACGGCGACAAAGCCCGCGCAAGCCCCTGCACCAAGGGTGCAGACCGCGACGGATTGAACGTCCCGGCCACAATCCCTTGCGTTGCCCGACGGGCAAAACACCCGAGCTCTGGGTCAACGCGCGCTGCCAAAAATATTCCACTTTACCGAAATTCGGAAATCGCGTATGTGTCGCGGCATCCCGGCCCAACGAAGAGGGGCGTATCGCGATCGTCACGAACGCGGGCCGGGTTGCGGTGGACGTGGGTCACATCGGCGCTGAGGGTTTTGCAGGGCGGGCAACCGTGAGCAAGACCGTCGCGCACACGACCGGTGTGATCCGCGTACGGCAAAATCGTGTGGTCCTGACGCCCGGGGTCTGTGCGTCAAGTCTTGCGGTGATGTGGCGGTCCAACCGGGCACGCGCATCAGTCATCTACAAGGCGACGGGGGCAATAGTGCAACGCTCCCCGGGGAGAGCACGACATAAGCCGTAAAGCCACTGCGCAGGGAAGGCCGGGATGCTCCGGTTGCCCTGTTATCCGCTATGCATGAAGCACACGCAATCTGCTCTTCGCATGGCGGTCGATGGGAGCCAACCGGCTCCCGGCCTTCCCTGCGCCCTCTTTCATGAGAGGGTGAGGCGACGAGCAAAGCTCGGGCGAGATGCGCCGCGAGGATGCGAAGCTGCGCCGCGCTGTCTGCATGTCGAAAGCGAATAAGGAATGCTGCCACAAGCTCTATCCATCACCGTCACCCTGAGGTGCGCGCACTGCGGCGCGGCAGCGACGCAGTGCAAGCCTCGAAGGGCGACGGCCCGGCTGCACCAGCTCGGCCGTTTATCCTTCGAGGCTCCGCATGCGATGCGCTCGCATCGCACGCCTCGCACCTCAGGATGACGGGATGGATACTGTCAGTGGGGAGAGATTGTGGATGGCTTGACTTCGCGCTCCGGCGGACAAGCCGCTCGCAATGACGATGTTGATGCAGCTCTGCGCCAAACTCCGCTCTCGTGCCCCGGACGCTGCGCAGCGCCACTTCGGCGGTGCGCTGCAGAGCCGGGGCCCATGTGGCTGCGAACCGCGCGGCCCTCTGGGTCCCGGCTCTGCGCAGCAGCGTAAGAACGCTGCAGCGCGTCCGGGACACGAGACTGACAAGTCCCTCCCCCAACCCCTCTTGCATCGGCGACGGGCCTTGTAACAAAACCGTCACGCAGCGAAACTAAACGAACCGGGGGCCGCGGGTTGCGGCCGAGCCGCCTCGCAGGGAGATTTCGATGCGCCGTTCACTGGTGTTGCTGTCCGCCGGACTGACAGTGCTATCCACCGGATTTGCGTCTGCCCAGAACAACACGCCCCGCAATCTGATCCTGTTCATTCCGGACGGTCTGCGCGCGCTGAAGGTCAATCCCGACACGGCGCCCGCCATGGCCGAAATCCGCGACAAGGGCGTCAACTTCAAGAATCCGCACTCGCTATTCCCGACCTTCACCATGGCCAACGGCTCGGCGATGTCGACCGGTCACTATCTCGGCGATACCGGGGTGTTTTCCAATACGATCTGGACCAACTACACGTCCGTCCCGGCCGGCGACACCGTGGTCCCCTTCATCGAGAACGACGCCGTGCTCGGTGACATCGACGAGCATTTTAAGGGCGACTACCTCAACGAGGAGACCATCCTGAAGCTCGCCCGCGACAAGGGCCTCAGCACCGCCGCGATCGGCAAGGTCGGCCCGACCTATCAGTTCGACCACACCGACAAGCCCGAGAAGGCCGGCCTGCATTCGGTCGTGTTCGACGACGCCACCGGCGGCAAGAACGGGGTCGCGCTGTCGGACGAGGTGAAGGACGCCCTGACCAAGGCCGGCCTGCCCACCACCACGCCGCCGCGCGGTGACAATTCCAAGGCGGGCGATGCCAAGACGCCCGGCACGACCGTCGCCAACGTCGCGCAGCAGGCCTATTTCGCCGACGTCGCCACCAAGGTGGTGCTGCCGATGTTCAAGGCGCGCAACAAGCCGTTCGTGCTGGTGTTCTGGTCGCGCGACCCCGATGGCAGCCAGCACAATACCGGTGACAGCCTCAACCAGATCATGCCCGGCATCAACGGTCCGACCTCGATGGCCGGCATCAAGAACGCCGACACCAACCTCGCCCAGCTCCGCAAGGCGCTGGACGAGCTCGGACTTGCGGCCTCGACCAACATCATCGTCTCCGCCGACCACGGCTTCTCGACCATCTCCAAGGAAAGCAAGACCAGCCCCTCGGCCAAGGTCAGCTATGACGACACGCCGAAGGATTTCCTGCCGATGGGCTTCCTGGCGCTCGACCTCGCCAAGGCGCTCGACCTGCCGCTGTTCGATCCCAACGACAAGAACGCGAAGATCGAGGGCAACAAGCATCCCAAGGCCGGCAACGGCGTGCTCGGCAAGGATCCGGAAAAGCCCGACCTCGTCGTCGCCACCAATGGCGGCTCGGACCTCGTCTATCTCCCGAACAAGGACAAGAAGCTGGCGGCCAAAACCATCAAGGCGCTGCTCGCGCAGGACTACGTGTCCGGCCTGTTCGTCGAGGACTCGCTCGGCCGCTTCCCCGGCACCCTGCCGCTGTCGAGCATCAATCTGCGCGGCAAGGCAGCGACGCCGACGCCGTCGATCGTCGTCAACTTCCGCTCCTATGCCAGCGAATGCGGCGAGGCGCCGACCAACTGCTCGGTGCAGGTCGCCGACACCGTGCTGCGCCAGGGCCAGGGCATGCATGGCAGCTTCAGCCGCGGCGACACCATGAACTTCATGGCGGCGATCGGCCCGGACTTCAAAGCCGGCTTCGTCGACGAGCTTCCGGTCAGCAATGCCGACGTCGGCATGACGGCCGCCCGGCTGATGGGCCTAAGCGCGACACAGAAAGGAGAGCTGGCCGGCCGCGTGATGTCGGAAGCCATGCCCAACGGCACCGTACCGAAGGCTTATGCCGGCACGATGAAGTCCAAGCCCGCGGAGGGCGGCCTGACCACCGTGCTGAACTTCCAGCGCGTCGGCAGCCAGCGCTATTTCGACGCCGCCGGCTTCCCGGGCCGCACGCTCGGCCTCGAGCCGGACGGCGGCAAACAAAAAACGGCGGGGAAATAATCCCGCCGTTCAAATGCTCCTCGTCAGAGGCGCGAAATCTTACATGCCGATGTCGAAAACGTTCGGCAATTGGCCCGCCAGGGGCAGCGCGGTGGCGCCGAGGAAGGTCGCCACCAACGCCATCAGGCGGCGGTTGTTGTGGCGCTTGCCGCGCATCTGGCCGGCGATCCACTCCAGCATCTCGCTGTTGACCTTGGAGGCATAGGACGGGGCCCAGCTCTCGATCTCGGCATCGGCCGACAGCGCGACGCTGCGCGGCGGCACTTTCAGGCCCGAGGCGCTTGCAGCATAGTGGGCAACCGCCTTGGCGAGCAGATCATCGAAGCGGCCGCCATCGGTGCGTTCAGTCGCGGCCTCGTTGATCTCGAACAGGACCTCGGCCTCAGCGCGGCTGACCGGCTGGTCGTTGACGGCGGTGGCGGTGAGGATGCGCGTGCACCAGGCGGTGTCATCGGCATCGAGCGAGCGGGAGAAATGGACCCGGCCCTTGGTGGTCGGGCCTTCGCCCGTGATCACGCCGTCGCGCACGATGGAGAGTGCATGGGCCGCGGTATCGCGGCAGGACGGTTCAAGGGACGGCGACTCAGCAGAGTTAGGCGCAGCGGCAGACATAGTTCACTTCCAGATTTCTTCTGATCGGCCAGCATTTTCATGCCGGCGTAAAGGGGTGGTTAACGATTCGATACGGGGATCGCGACTTTTCTAGATGGTTGCCAATTGGTCGCTGTCAGGACCGTTTTGGTTCTAGACGCGCCGGGCGGGCGTGATGGAAGTCATAAAAGGCATTATCGGGGCGAGCGAGACCGTGTGACCCCGGGTGGAGCTGTTTCGCCGCAGGTGCGGGTGTAACAATAAGTTGCTAGAAAATCGGCCCTTCAAGGAAGGAATTCACATTTTACTTTAACCGGTTCAGTTGGCGTTCACTTGGCGTTGCAAGACCCCTATAATGAGGGGAACGGCCACAGACAAATTCTCCAGTATATTCAATGTGATGAGGTAGAACCATGACACTCCCGATCGGCACCACCGCACCCGACTTCGAAGCCGAGACCACCGAAGGGAAGATCAAGTTCCACGACTGGATCGGCAACAACTGGGCGCTCTTGTTCTCGCACCCCAAGGACTTCACGCCGGTTTGCACGACCGAGCTCGGCGCGCTCGCCAAGCTGAAGCCGGAATTCGACAAGCGCGGCGTCAAGCTGATGGGCCTCTCGGTCGATCCGGTCGACCGCCATGCCAAATGGTCGGAAGACATCAAGGAGACGCAAGGCGCGGCCCCGAACTATCCGATGATCGGCGACACCGATTACAACGTCTCGAAGCTCTACGGCATGCTGCCGGCCGCGATCTCAGGCGATCCCCTCACCCGCACCGCCGCCGACAACCAGACCGTCCGCAACGTCTTCATCATCGGGCCGGACAAGAAGATCAAGCTGGTGCTGGTCTATCCGATGACGACGGGCCGGAACTTCCAGGAGATCCTGCGCGTGATCGACTCGCTGCAGCTCACCGCCAAGCATCGCGTCGCGACGCCGGCCGACTGGAACCAGGGCGAGGACGTCATCATCGCAGGCTCGGTCTCCAACGACGAGGCCAAGACGATCTACCCGCAGGGCTGGAAGGAGCCGAAGCCCTACATCCGCATCGTGCCGCAGCCGAAGTAACAACGAACTGTCATTCCGGGGCGGTGCGAAGCCCCGAACTATGGTGCGCACTTGCGCACCTGAGAATCTCGAGATCCCGGGTCTGGTCCTTCGGACCATCCCGGGATGACGGTGCAGCCAGCGTCAGGCCGCCCGCACGCGGTCCAGAAAACCGTCGACCTCGGCCTTCAGATGCAGGCTCTCGCCCGACAGCGCCTGGGCCGAGGCGAACATCCGGCTCGAGGTCTCGCCGGTCTCGCTGGCGCCCTTGGCGGCGTGGCGGACATTGACGGCGACGTCGGCCGTGCCCGAGACCGCGGCGCGAACGCTTGCCACGATATTGTGGGTCGCGCTTTTTTGCTGCTCGACCGCCGCCGAGATCGAGCCGGCGATGCCGCTGATGCGCTCGATGGTCTGGCCGATTGCCTTGATGGCGGCGACCGATTCCTCGGTCGCAAGCTGCATGCTGGCGATCTGGTTCGAGATTTCGTCGGTCGCCTTGGCGGTCTGGCCGGCCAGCGTCTTGACCTCCTGGGCCACCACCGCGAAGCCGCGACCGGCATCGCCCGCGCGCGCGGCCTCGATGGTGGCGTTCAGCGCCAACAAATTGGTCTGTTCGGCGATCGAGGTGATCAGCTTGACGACGTCGCCGATGCGGGCGCCCGCCTCGGAGAGTTGCGCGATGCGCTGATCGGTCGCCTCGGCCTGCTGCACCGCCTCGGCGGAAATCTGGTTGGATTCCTGCACGCGGCGGGTGATCTCGGAGATCGATTGAGACAGCTCGTCCGAGGCCGACGCCGCCGAACGCACGTGCTCGGAGGCGTTTTCGGACGCGCCTGCCGACTGCGCCGACAGGTCGGCCGTGGAGCGCGCGACGTCGGTCAGCTGCCGCGCGGCGCGCTCGAACTCGCCTGACGAGGCCAGCACCTTGTCGAGGATGCCGCCGACGCTGCCGCGGAACTCCTCGACGAAGCTGCGCAGGTCTGATTTGCGCTGCTCGGCCGCCGCAGCCGTGGCGGCCGCCTGCTCGCTGCGCATCCGCGCCCGCTCCAGCGAATTGCTCTTGAATACCGCGACGGTGCGGGCGATCTCGCCGATCTCGTCGGCGCGATCCTCGCATTCGATCGCAACGTCGCTCTGGCCGTTGGCAAGCGCGGTGAGCGAGTGCGTGACCGAGGTGAGCGGCCGGGTGATGCGGCGGACGACCAGCAGGGTCAGGACCAGCACCAGAAGCGCGGCGAGGCCCGCGGCCGCTGCCATGCTCTCGATCGCCTGGGCCAGCATGCTTTCGTACTGGATCATGGGGATGCCGACATAGAGAATGCCGACGACCTTGCCGGCCGCGTCCGCGATCGGGAAATAGGCAGTCATGAACGATTTGCCGAACAGCGTGGCCGGGCCCCTATAGGCCTCGCCACGGCGCAGCGGCGCCTGCCCCGGATGATCGGCGGCAAGCTGGGTGCCGACGGCCCGGTCGCCGTTTTCCTTTTTCACGTTGGTGGAACGTCGCACGAACTGCCCGCTCGCATCGTCGAACACGAACAGGGTCGCATTGCCGCCGACATAGGACACCGCGCGATCGACGATGGCGTGGTCCTTGAACTCGGGCATCTTGGGGATCTCGGCGCGCGCCACCGTGCCATCCTTCATCGTGATCTTGGTGGCCGGAACGGTCTCGGTGAAGGCCAGTGCCAGCGTGCGCAGGTTGACCTCGATGTCGCGCAAGGCGCGATCGTTGAAGGCGGATGTCAGCGACCAATAGCCGACGCCGACCACGAGCGCGGTGTTCACGCCGATCAGCAGCACGGCACATAGAACGGCCTTCGTGCCGAGCTTGAACTGCGGCAAGAACTTCAGAATCTTGGACATGAATGGAACAACCCCCGTAATTCCTGCATAATGGTGCAGTCGGCTTACGGCCGCATTAACGACAGTTCACACCGCCGCGCGCGGCATGGTTTCCAAATCGTAAACGAGGACACCCCTGACCACGTCGAGCGCGCCTGTCATCGTCTGGTTTCGCGATGACCTTCGTCTGTCCGATCATCCCGCCCTCCATGCTGCCGTGAAAACCGGTGCGCCGGTGGTCTGCCTCTATGTGCTCGACGACGCTGTCGGGCGCCCGCCGGGCAGCGCAGCGCGGTGGTGGCTGGCGCAGTCGTTGCGGGCGCTTGGCGCCGAGATTGCCACGCGCGGCGGATCGCTGATCCTGCGCAGGGGACCGGCGGCCAAGGTCGTCGCAGAATTGGCCCGCGAAAGCGGTGCCCGCGCCGTCTACTGGAATGGAATTGCGCAGGCGCCGCATCAGGCGGTTGAGCGGCAGCTCGAAGCCGCACTGGCAAAGCTCGGCATCGACACGCAAAGCTTCCCCGGCGATCTCCTCGTCCCACCCTCGGCGATCCGCAACAAGGAGGGCCGGGGCTTGCGCGTGTTCACGCCGTTCTGGCGGCGCGTGCTGTCGCTCGGCGATCCACCCAAGCCCTTGCCTGCGCCGAAGCAGCTGCGCCCTGGTCCAAAGATCGCCAGCGATCGGCTTGAAAGCTGGCAGCTCGAGCCGACCAGCCCGGATTGGGCGGGCGGCCTGCGCGAGACATGGACCCCGGGCGAAGCCTCCGCGCGGGCCCGCCTGCGCGACTTCCTCAAGCACACCGCGCGCCGCTATGTCGGCGATCGCGATCGGCCGGATCGGGACGGCACCTCAAGCCTGTCACCGCATCTGCGCTTCGGCGAACTCAGCCCGCGCCAGGTCTGGCACGCGGCGCGCTTCGCCGCGGATGAAGATCCGGCGCTCGGGCCCGGCATCGACAAATTCCTGAGCGAGCTTGGCTGGCGCGAATTCTGCCGTCACCTGCTCCACGACCATCCCGACCTCGCCACCGAAAACCTGCAGACGAACTTCGACGGCTTCCCCTGGAAACGCGATCCCAAGGCGCTCGCCGCCTGGCGGCGCGGCCGCACCGGCTATCCGATCGTCGATGCCGGTCTGCGCGAGCTCTGGCACACCGGGGTGATGCACAACCGGGTCCGGATGGTGGTGGCGTCCTTCCTGGTCAAGCACCTCTTGATCGACTGGCGCGAGGGCGAAGCCTGGTTCTGGGACACGCTGGTCGACGCGGATGCCGGCAGCAATCCCGCCAACTGGCAATGGGTCGCCGGCTGCGGCGCCGACGCGGCGCCCTATTTCCGCGTGTTCAATCCGCAGCTCCAGGGCGAGAAGTTCGATCCGGATGGAACCTACGTTCGGCGCTGGGTGCCGGAGTTGAAGGACATGCCGACCAAGCTGATCCACCGGCCCTGGCAGGCGACGCCAATCGAGCTCGCGAGCGCGGGCATCACGCTCGGCAAGACCTATCCGCAGCCGCTCGTCGATCATGCCAAGGGACGCGAGCGTGCGCTCGCCGCCTACGCAAAGATCCGCAAAGGTTGAGCGCTGCTTTGACACAATTTCGAAACCCGCTATCGTCATCGCTCCAATCAAACCGCGGGGGACGATATGGACGACGATAAGCCGATCACCGAACAGGCGATGGAGACGATCACCACAGCCGTGGAAGCGACCAAGGACGCGGCGGTCACCGCCGTCAAGAAGGTCAGGAAAGCCGCCAAGAAGGTCGCGAAGAAAGTAGCGCCGAAGAAGGCCTCCAAGAAGAAGGCCAAGAAAGCCTCGAAGAAGAGTTCGAAGAAGGCTGCAAAGAAGTCGTCGAAGAAGGCGGCCAAGAAAACTGCAAAGAAGGCCGCGAAGAAGACCGCCAAGACAACGGCCAAGAAAGCCACCAAGTCGAAAAAGAAGGCTCGGAAGGCCAAGCGCTGATCGGGGCGCTCGAGCAGGGTCTCCGGGTGCGTGCGCGCCCGGAGACAAGCCCGGGATACCCTACCCCCGCGGCCTGGATGCGCGCCGGCCCGGGTGATGCTCTCCCTTCGGATCACGGAATTCGCTGCGATGACCGCGGCGGTCCTCGGCCTTGAAGCGCCGCCGCTTTTCCGGTGAGCCGAATTGCTTGATCAGCCGCCTGCCATTGACCTTCTTGATGACGTAGCCCCCCTCTGTCATCGAGAATGGCGCCTTGAGCGATCCCATATGGTCGAATTTTGTGCCGCGGGGATGCTCGAAGGGCTCGAACCAGGACGGATAGACGAAGTTCGACATCGGGAAGCCGTTGACGAGAAAAGAGTCCTCCTCCACGGCGTCGCAGACCTCATAGGCATATTGGGTGTGACGGGTCTTGTCGGCCCACAGATTGGCCATGGGATCCAGCACCATCTCGAACAGCTCGTGCGATGCCGCCAGGCTGACGGGCTCGTCGCCCAGCGCCTTGACGAAGATCTTCGAGATCGGCTGCCCCCGATGCGTCAGCTCGTGCCGTCCGAGGAAGTTCTTGTGGGTGGCGTCGTCAAAATAGACGAGCTGCCAGTCCGTCGGCTTCGGCTTGTGGGTGACGTCGAGATCGACGGGGTAGCCCCAGACGGGGAGGAAATGCTCGTCGTAGCATTTCTGGAGCGCGGCTGTGAGCTTGGCCATCATCCGGTCGCTCATCATCTCCTCCGCGTAGTTGATGCAGGCAATCCGGACCGGTCTCAACGACCTGCCGAGCAGCGCACGCCTCGCTTTCTTCATGGAAATCACCGTGTGAATGTGAAGCTGAAATGCGTTCAGCCTAACATGAACCTGCCACGCACGTCAGAGATGTATTCCGACGCCCGCTCCATCCGCCTAGAAGCGCCGGTTGACGACGAACACCGCGGCCGCGCACATCCCCATGCCGGCAATCGCCAGCGCGTCGAGCTTCTCTCCGAACAGCAGATAGGCCATCAGCGCGGTCACGGCGGGCACCAGATAGAACAGGCTCGCGACCGAGGTCGCCGCGGCGTGGCGGATCAGCCAGTACAACAGCCCGATCGATCCGATCGAGAGCGCCACCGCGAGCCAGCCGAGCGCGAGCACGAACTCCCGCGTCCAGTGCACCACGCGGTCTTCGAACAGGAAGGCCCCGATCGCGAAGAAGATGGTGACGGACACATATTGCACGAGATTGCCGGCGCGCCAGTCGATCTGGTTGCAGTAGCGGCGCTGATAGAGCGTGCCGAGGGTGATGCTGATCAGGGAGACGACTGAGGCAAGCCAGCCAAGCCCGGCTTCACCGGTCATGGGACGGTTGTGCAGGATCAGCACCACGCCGCCGAGACCGAGCACGAGCCCGGCCCATTGCACCGGCGTCACCTTCTCGCCGAGCCAGCGGTTGGCGATGGTCGAGGTCAGGATCGGCTGCAGGCCCGGAATCAGCGCGGAGAGCCCGGCCGGGATCGAATGCGCGATCGCGATCGCGGTGCCGCCGAGATAGAAGCCGTGGACAAGAATGCCGGCGACTGCGCTATGCGCGATGCCGGTGCGATCAGGCCATTTCGGTCGCGCGATCGCCACGATCATCGCCATCAGACCGACCACGATCGCCATGCGGATGGCGAGATAGGTCAAGGGATCGGCATTGTTGACGACGTATTTGGTGCCGATGAATCCGGTGCTCCAGAGCAGGACGAACAGGATCGGCGCGGCGCGGGCGGTCAGGGCTTCTTGATTATGATTCATTGCCGCCCTCATTGCCCCACCGGCGGCTATGCGGCAATGCGAATTTCGTGCGGACGATGCTGCGATGCGACGGACGTTTGCGGCTCAGCTCAGCCGCTCACCATTCTTCCGGACAGGGGTCGATGATCTTCCAGAGCTCGACGCCGTTCTTGATCTTCTTCATGTCGGTGGTGAGCCCGCCATTGCGGCGGATCCAGTCCTTCACCTTGTCGGGATAGTAGGACATCAGGTCGGACGTGCCCTCGGAGCTGGTGACCTTGATGCCGAAGGTGAAGGCCTTGTCGTAATAGGCCTGGTGGAAGCCGAGGCTTGCCCGCGGCGTCACGCAGATCTTGTTCATCGGCACGATGCCGAGCACCAGCGTGCAGGCCGAGTTGCAGATGCCGTCGATGATGACCCGCTCGCCCTTCTCGCGGACGCGCTTGTACTTGGTCTTGTATTCCTCGACATAGCCGCCGTGGTCGCGGGTGATATGCAGCTCTGCCCGCGCCGGCGTGGCGGCGGCGATGGAGAGCAACAGCAGGCTCAGAAGCGTGATGCGCATGGCGGCGTGACGGCGAAAGCCTTCAGGAATGGACCGGCCTCGCAGGACCCGCGAAATGAGCCCCTGGGCCGGCAACAGGATTCTTAACCGAATAGTCTTTGGTCATACTTGTGTGGGGAATTCGTTAAGCATCCCGAAAAGGCCAAAAATGGGCAGCCTTCGGCCGCATGTCGGGCAATTCTGTCACACCCACCCGGGAATCTGCGGGATGAGCCCCGATTTCCGGGCGCCGGACGGGTGCCCTGGAGGTGCGAAGTGGCTATAGATGGCTGACCACTTCGCGCGGGTTCCGGAGAATCGAGATGAGCAAGTTGACGCTTGTAGCCGCGGTTGCTGCCCTGTCGGCCGCAATCCTAGACCCTGGCCTCGCGGAGGCGCGGGGTCATCACCGGCACTACCGCCATTACGCCAATCCGCTGCCCTACCCGATCAGCTATCTGCACAATTACGGCCCCGGCATCACCCCCGGCACTTTCGCCTTTTACGACGGCCCGTCGACCAACCATTGCTACCAGAGCGCGGCCGCCTATGTCGGCCAGGACCGCCGCCGGCACCCCTGCTACTGAGGGGCGCTGGCGCGGCCTCTGCGGGCGCCTCTATTTGGCGGCGCCCGACAGCAGCAATTGCTTTTCGATCTCGTAGACCGGCAGCTTGACGAGGTCCTTGCCGACCTCGGCCCGCAGCGCCTTGCGCATGACATCCGAATAATCGGCGCGGATCATCCCGAGCGCGCGCGGTGAGGCTACCATGGTCAGGGCCGTGGTCTCGCCAGAGCTGACAGCCGCATCGAGCCGGCCGGCAAGGCTGCGCAGGAAGGCGCGCTCGGCCTCATCGTGCCAATCGGTCTGCTCGGCCGAGCTGCGCACGCCGCCGGCAGCGGCATGCAGGCGGCCCGGCGCGTCGCTCCCTTGCGCGCTGGTCAGGGGATTGGGCTGCTCGTGCACCTCCCTGGTGTGAAGGTTCGGAAACATCTCGTCGCCGAGGTTTTCCAGAATGAGCGCCTTGCGCCCATCGCACACGACCAGCCAGCCGCCCTTGTCTAATCTCATCTTGTCCATTGCACAGCTCCAAGCAACCTGTGAGCCCGCCCTTCGAATTCGTCGAAGGCTGGCCACGCGACAAGACTACGAACGAAGCCCCGACGGCGAATTGCGCAGGATCAAGAACCGCATCGATGTCCTGCGGGGCCATCGCAGCGCGGGCCGCAGCATTGGTCACTCGCGCGAACCTGGGATAGTCTGGCGGGGTCGAGGTCAGGCCTGCGGCGGACCGGCTGAAGATTTGTTCATCAGCATTACATTTCGGTTCCGCCACAATTTGATCAGAACAACTTCGATATCCTGGATCGCGTCAGCGGAGGAAGACATCATGAATCTCAAGATCGGCCTCGTCGCCGCAGCCCTGTTCGGCGCCATGTTCGGTGCTTTGGCGGCATCGCCGGCGGCGTCTGCCATGCCCATCGCGCCCGCGCCTGCAACGCCGCAGGCCTCCGGCATCGAGCAGGTCCGCATGGTCTGCGACGCCTGGGGGCGCTGCTTTTGGCGTCCGAACTACTATGGGTATTACGGGCCCCGGCCGTATTACGGCCCCCGGTATTATGGGCCGCGCTATTACGGTTACGGTCCACGCTATTATGGCCCACGCTATCGCCGCTGGTGACAACTGAAGGGGCCCTCGGGGCCCCTTCGCTTTTGCGAGATCATTCCTTGCGCCGTCATCGCCGGCCTGGAGCGATTCCAAAACTGATCCAGATCAAAGATGAAATCGGCCCGCACCGTCATTCTACGGCGATGGCGGACTTGATCGTTTTCCGATGCCCCCAGACGGGCATGAACGTACAGACGGATCTTGAGAAGCAGCTGAGGCAGGAGAGACGGAGCTTTGCATCCTTCGCCTGTCCCGCCTGCACACGGCTGCATTTCATCGACCTCGCCTCCGGCCAGCCGATGAGCCGGGAACGTTGATGGTGGCATTGATCTGACGGACGTCATGGCATGACGTCCGCAATACTACGGCCTGAAATTCGGTTTACTGAAACGCGATGTTTCGCCATTGATGGCGGTGTATCGACGTTCATTTGATTGTCACATTTCAGCAGCCGGCCAGACCCATGTTGTTCGACGCCCTCGCTCCGTCCTCCGCCCTTCAACTGATCGGCTTTGCCGACGTCGATGCGTTTCGGCCGATCGAGACGATGGAGGACGCCAGAAGCATTCCGCTCGACATTCCGAACTTCGCCGCGGCCCGCGCCGTCGTCTCCCTGCCGGCGTGCCGCATCATCATGATGAGATCGTTCGCGCGCATCCCCGACACCGCCTATCGGATGCCGGGCGGAATGGTGATCCTGTCCATGACAGACGACCTCCAGGTCAATTTCAAGGGCTCGGATCTCGACGCGCGCTTCTTCGTGACGCTCCGCGGCAACGATGAATGCCATTTCGTCGAGCCTCAGACCAATCATCATGCAATGATCATCTTCTCCCCCGAGCTCAGAGACCGGGGCTGGTTCGATCAGGCCGACGATTTGCGGGCTCATGTCGCGAACCGGCCTGCCCTGCTCCACACAAGGCAGCTCCTGCTCGACATCCTGCGAACCGCCTCAATGCAGCCGCTCCTGTTCGAGACCACCGAGGCGGCGGCCCATCTGCAGGAGGGCCTGCTGCTCGCACTCGACGATCTGTTTCAGATCGATTCGATGTCGGATCGGAGCGCCTCGGTCCAGGGCGAGCGTTCGATCAAGCTCGTGGAGCGGATCGACGATTACCTCGCAGCCCATCCGACCGTACCGATCTATACCGCCGATCTCGCCGGTGAGTTCGGCGTCTCGATCCGTACCCTCGGCGGCGCGGTCAGCAAGGTGCGTGGCATGAGCCTGCACCAGTACATTCGCCTCAAGCGGCTGTGGGCGACTCGCGCCCGCCTGCTCAAGGGCGGCGGCGCCACTGTCGCCATATGTGCGCGCGCGCAGGGCTTCCATCACATGGGCGAGTTTGCCGCGGCTTATCGCGCGACGTTCCACGAGGCGCCCTCCGACACGCTGGCCCGCGGACGGCAAGGCGGCGTCTCGTCATTCTGACCGACGCGGCAAGCCCTCGCGAGGCTGCGCGGCATCAGCGCCGTTCTGGAACATATCTGGAACGCCAATTGAGCGGCCCGAGACATAGGTGACAGAACGTACCGGACACATGGGTTACACTTTCCGCTTTTGTTCTGCGGGAGGTGGCGATGCCGTGGAGAGCG
>NZ_JACBZW010000015.1:0-222113 GCF_013408065.1 Bradyrhizobium sp. IAR9 | reverse complement strand
CATCCGACCCCCTCCGTCTTCCGGGAGTCGTCTTCAGAATCCGTCTTGCCTTCCAATGCAATAGCTAGACAAAATCCATATGCGATTCCCCTGCCCGCAAGCGGGAGAGGGAGCGCACCTGCTCCACCGCAGCTGTGGTGCTCTGAGCAATACGCGCTGCTGTGCGTGCGCGTGAGATGCTAGGCTCCCGGCACAAAAAATGCAGAGGGAGCGAACACGCGATGGCTGCAAGCAGTGTGCCCGCGAATACGAGCGGGCTGTTCGTCGAGCCGCGCGAGGACTGGCTCGCGCTGCATCAAGAGAAGATCATTGATCCCTTGCGGCCGATCGTCGATCCCCATCACCATCTCTGGAATCGCGGGCACCGCTATCTGATCGAGGAGATGGCGGCCGACATCGCATCCGGCCACAACGTCATTGCCACGGTCTATGTCGATTGCCGCTCGATGTATCGCGCGCACGGGCCGGAGGCGTTCCGGCCCGTCGGCGAAGTCGAATTCGCCAACGGCGTCGCCGCGATGAGCGCGAGCGGCGCTTACGGCAAGGCGGCGATCTGTGCCGGCATCGTCAGCCACGCCAATCTGCTGCTCGGCGACGCCGCAAGGCCGGTGCTGGAAGCCGAGATCGCCGCCGGCAATGGCCGCTTCCGCGGCATCCGGCATTCCTCGGCCTGGGACGAGGATCCTGTCGTCGCCGGCATGTATGCGAACCGGCCGAAGGGCCTGTTGCAGGATCCAGCTTTCCGCAAAGGCTTTGCCTGCCTGGCACCACTCAACCTCAGCTTCGATGCCTGGCTGTTCCATCCACAGATCGGCGAGCTGACCGAATTGGCGCGCGCCTTCCCCGACACCAGGATCGTGCTCGACCATTGCGGCGGCCCGGCCGGCGTCGGCCGCTTTGCGGGGCGGCGCGAAGAGGTGTTTGAGCAATGGCGCGCCTCGATCCGCGAGATCGCGACATGTGAGAACGTGGTGGTGAAGCTCGGCGGCCTCGCTATGTGCCTGCTCGGCTACGACTTCCACTTGCGCGACAGGCCGCCGTCATCCGAGGAGCTTGCCGCGGCCTGGCGACCTTACGTCGAAACCTGCATCGAGGCGTTCGGACCCAACCGCGCGATGTTCGAGAGCAACTTCCCGCCGGACAAGGGCCAGTGCAGCTACCAGGTGATCTTCAACGCCTTCAAACGCATCGCCGCACCCCTGAGCGAGGCCGAGAAGACCGCGCTGTTCTCGCAGACCGCCATCGACGTTTATCGGCTCGAGCTGCCGTCATGACGAGAAAAGGGGCCGGGATGTTGATCCCGACCCCTCTTCCGTCGTGGCCGCTGGGAAGCGTTCTTGAATTGAGACTATTGTTTGAGCATGATCTTTTCGGAAAACCGCTGCACACTTTTCCGGATCATGCTCTAGCCGGCGCCCATCAGCGAGGCCGGACGGCGCTCGCCGGTGGAGGTAAAGATCTTCTTCAGCTTGTTGACGACGCGGATCAGGAAACCGATCATCACGGGATTGGTCTTGCGGCAGAAGGCGATCTTCTTGACGTGGCCTTCGACATGCCATTTGGCATGCGCGCCGTCGCGGAAGAAGATCACGTCGCCGGGGCCGTAGCGCTTGGGCGGCATGCCGTCGCTTTCGAGCACGATCGATCCTTCCATGATCATGATCGTCTCGTCGATATCGTAGTACCAGTTGAAGCGGCCTTCGGTGCACTGCCAGATAATGGTCGAGGCGGTGCCGTCGGCGCTGGTGGACAGGATATGCGAGCGCGACACGGGATTGCCCTCGATGATCCAGGATGGCTCGATCGGCCGGAGCTCGAGATCCACGTTACAACTACCGATTTCAATCAATGAGCGCGACATCTTCTTCCCCAGGGGATATAATTAAGTATGGCCGGGTCTCGGCCCGCATTGTTTCGAAAGATGTCGGGAACGCTAGTCATCCGTTTTTAATTCTTTCTTACGCAGGCCTCGAAAATCAGCCGCAAGTTGCAGGCGCGAAACGGTTAACGTCGCGATTTCCCTGCAAATTTGCGCACATGAACCGATCCTTTTTGGGGTGCGACAAAGTGCGCGGAAGCATAAAACGGAGCCACGCCGATGCCCCTCACGCCCGAGGTTCTGACAGCCAATCGTGAGGCCGTCGCCTGGCTGTTCAGCCTCGATGTCTCCTTCGCGCCCGACGAGGAGCCCTGGTTCACCATCGACGGCATCGAAAGCCCCCGGCAGGTCGGCAGTGACGGCTCCGGCGGCGCCTTCGTGCTGCTGCCGTCGCAGAACGTGCTCTACGTCTCATCGGAAGGCCGCGCGGGAATTATCGCCGATACGTTCGAGGCGTTCGTCCAGCTCGTCGTCGCCCGCCCCTATTGGCTCGACATCCTCAAATTTTCCGGCGGCGGCGACCTCGCGGAGATGCGGCGTGCGGCGGAGGCGCTGGAGGCGACACTCGACGACGAGGACGAGATCAACGAGGCCCGCGAGGAGATCCGCATGAACCTCGCCCTGGGCGAGGCGGACGATCCCGTCGGCGCGCTCTACGAGGCGATCGCCGCTTCCGACGCCATCGTGCGGGCCACGGACGGCAGCCCGTTCACGACATTGTTCAACCGCTTCAGCATCGACAACAATCCGATGCTGCGCAACGCGGCGGCGTGAGGCGGTTCGGCAGAGGGCCTGAGCGCGCGCCTCGTCCTTCTAGACGACCGTTTCGCGGTCTCCTCAGGATGAGGCCGATCGACTTCGGTGCCCGCTAGAGCGACGGCCGCGCACTCCGTCCTCATCCTGAGGAGCCCGCCAGCGGCGGGCGTCTCGAAGGATGGCCGCAAGACGCGCTACTTCGCCCACTCGCCCTTGCGGAATACCGGTACCTTGCTGCCATCGGGCAAGATGCCGTCGATATCGGTCTCGGCCGAGCCGATCATCCAGTCGATATGGATCAGGCTCTGGTTGCCGCCTTGCGCGGCGATCTGCTGCGGGGTGAGCTGCGCGCCGTTGACGAAGCATTTCGAATAGCACTGGCCGAGCGCGATGTGGGACGCTGCGTTCTCGTCGAACAGCGTGTTGTAGAACAACAGCCCGCTCTGCGAGATCGGCGAGGAATGCGGCACCAACGCCACTTCGCCGAGGCGGCGGGCGCCCTCGTCGGTGTCGAGCACCTTGTTCAGCACCTCCGCGCCGCGCGAGGCTTTTGCATCGACGATCTTGCCGTCCTCGAAGCGCACCGCGATGTTGTCGATCAGCGTGCCCTGATAGGACAGCGGCTTCGAGCTCACGACATGGCCGTAGACGCGGCGGCAATGCGGCGTGGTGAAGACCTCTTCGGTCGGGATGTTGGCGTTGCAGCTGATGCCGTTCTTGGAGAGCGAGGCGCCGCCCTCCCATTCATGGCCGTCGGCAAGGCCAATGGTGAGGTCGACCCCCGGTCCGTTGTACTGGAGCGCACGGAAGCGCTGGCCGTTGAGCCAGTTGGTACGCTCGCGCAGCACCGCATTGTGGCTCGCCCAATTGCCCATCGCATCCTCGCGATCGACGCGCGACGCCGCGAAGATCGCATCCGCGAGCTTGCCGATCGCAACGTCCTCGGGATCATCAGGGAATACCTGCCTGGCCCAGGACGGGCTTGGGTAGGCGATGATGTTCCAGTTGGTGTCGAAATTGACGATCTTTTCCAAGGCGGGCTGATAGGCCATCGAGTTCGCCTTGCTGGCGCGCGCCACCTTGGAAGGATCCTCGCCCGACAGCAGCATCGGATTGTCGCCGACGATGGCGAGCCGCGCGGTGTTGTCGGAGAACGCCTTGGCCATGCCCTCGTAGAGCCAGCCGGCGGCACGATCGAAACTGCTGTCGTGACCGTGGCGGTAGCGCGCCAGCGTCATCTCCTCGTCCGACAGGATCGGTGTCACGATGCCGGCACCGGCCTTGTAGGCATGCACGGCGATCCGCCGCACCAGCGGCAGCGCGATCGCGGGCGCCGTCAGAAGCAGATCCTGTCCCGGCCGCAAGCCCAGGCCCACCTTCACCGCCACCTCGGCCAGCCGGTCGAGCTTCACGGGATCGATGGAAGTGGCGGAATTGCGGTGATCAGTCATGCGGGGCCCTCTGCCGAAGTCTGTCGTTCAATCTAAGTCTAGCATCGCGGGACGCAAGTGCGCGAGCACCTTGCGACATGGAGAAGATACGCAGTTTCACGCATTTTGGTTTTCAACGCGTTGCCGATTTCAGCACCCGGTCAACCATGGCGGGCGCGAGCCCGAGGTAATTTTTCGGTGAGGTGAGCGCCTCGATTGTGGCGCGATCGATGCGGCTCGATATCCGGGAGTCCACGGACAGCGCGTCGGCCAGGCTCATGCCCTTCTCGTTGGCCTGACGGCAGGCGTCATAGACCACGTCATGGGCCTCCTGCCGGCCGAGCTGCGGCGCGAGCCCCATCATGACCGCTTCGGCCACGATCAGGCCGCGGCTGATCGCGAGATTGTCGTTCATCTTCGCCTCGTCGACGATGAGACCTGCGAGTGCAAACTTCGCCTGGTGCAGCGCGCCGGCGGTCAGCACGAAGCTTTCGGGAATCGCCATCCATTCGGCGTGCCAGGGGCCCGTGGCGCGCTCGAAATCCTGTACCATGGCGTCGAGCATCAGGCCGGCGTGCTGGCGCACCGCCTTGGACGCCGCCAGCATCAGCTCCGACGAGATCGGGTTGCGCTTCTGCGGCATGGTCGAGGAAGCGCCGCGTCCCTTGACGAAAGGCTCATAGACCTCGGCGAACTCGGTCGAGGCCATGATCATGATGTCGAGCGCGATCTTGCCGAGCGAGCCGGTGACGAGCGCGAGGAAGTTCACGGCTTCCGTAAAGCCGTCGCGCGCGACGTGCCAGGTCGAGGCGGGAACGCCGAGCTTCAGCTCCGCGCAGAGCGCCTCCTGGACCTCAAAGCCCTTGTCGCCGAGCGAGGCCAGCGTGCCGGCGGCGCCGGCAAACTGGCCGACCAGCACGCGCGGCTTCAATTGCGTCAGCCGCTCGGCATGGCGGTCGAACATCGCGAGCCAGATCGCGGTCTTGTAGCCGAAGGTCACCGGCAGCGCCTGCTGGAGATGGGTGCGGCCCGCCATCGGCGTGTCGCGGTAACGCTTCGAGAGGTCGGCGAGGATACGGCGAAGTTCGGCGATGTCGCGCTCGACGATCCCGAGCGCGGCGCGCAGCTGCAGCGCCACGGCCGTGTCCATGATGTCCTGCGTGGTCGCGCCCCAATGCACGTAGCGGCCGGCCTCGCCGCACTGCTTCACCATCTGGTGCACCAAAGGGAGTATCGGATAGCCGACGATGTCGGTCTCCTGCCTGAGCAGATCGAAATCGAGCGCGGCGACGTCCGTCCGCGCCGCGATCTGCTCGGCCGCCTCCCGCGGGATCACGCCGCAATTCGCCTCGGCCTTTGCCAGCGCCACCTCGACCTCGGCATAGCGCGCCACCAGCGCGACGTCGGAAAACACCTCCCGCATCTCGGGCGTACCGAAGGCGTCGCGGAACAGCATGGAATCGAGCACGGTGGTGGAGGCAGGAAAAGCAGGCATCGGCGTTTCTTCGTGGTTGGTGTTTGTGTGGGCGACAGCTTACGCAGGGCACACGGTCCGGCAAAGGACATTCGCGGCTCGTCGCACATTCGTCCCGCACGACGACATACGGCGCACTCGCACGATCGCCCCTCATCCTCAGGTGCCGGAGCGAAGCGGAGGCCTCGAAGGATGACGGGTCGATTGCGGAGGGAGATATCCGGTCAACACGTCACCCCCAGCGATCCGACCCCAATCGTACGGCATGGCCGCCATCACGCGATCGCGATGAACCAAACGTCCCCTTCGGCAGACTCACAGTTTTCGACCCAAATTTTCATTTTGTCGTTTGCTACCCAAATTCGTAATGAGGCCTGAGTTTCGACGTGCAGTTTCTGTTCCGGGATCACCTTCTCGATACCGACCGGCGCGAGCTGAGCCGCGAGCAGGTTCCCATTGCCGTGGAGCCACAGGTTTTCGATCTCGTCGTCCACCTCATGCAGAACCGCGACCGGGTGGTCAGCAAGGACGAGCTGATCGACAAGATCTGGCACGGGCGCAGCGTCTCCGAATCCACCTTGACCAGTCGGATCAACGCGGCGCGCAAGGCCGTCGGCGACAGTGGCGCGAACCAGGCCCTGATCCGCACCATCGCCCGCAAGGGCTTTCGCTTCGTCGGCGATGTCGAGGCCAAAGGTAGCACGATGGGTGGCGCGATCGCGCCGGAGCCTGGCTACGCCGCACGGGTGCAGCGCGCCGCACTCGCGCTTCCCGAGCGGCCCGCGATCGCCGTGCTGCCCTTCACCAATATGAGCGGCGCGGCCGAGCAGGATTATTTCTCCGACGGCATCAGCGAGGACATCATCACCGCGCTGTCGAAGCTGCGCTGGTTCTTCGTCATCGCGCGCAACTCCTCCTTCGTCTACAAGGGCCGCGCCGTGCACATCCGCGAGGTCGCGCAGGAGCTCGGGGTTCGCTACGTGGTCGAAGGCAGCGTGCGGCGGAGCGGCGACCGGGTGCGCATCTCGGCTCAACTCAACGACGTCTCGACCGGCAGCCATCTCTGGGCCGAACGCTACGACCGCGAGCTCGCCGACATCTTCGCCGTGCAGGACGAGATCACCGAGGCGATCGTCGCCGCGATCGAGCCGCAGCTCTACGCCGCCGAAAGTTTTCGCGCCGAGCAGAAGCCGCCGGGCAGCCTGGATGCCTGGGACCTCGTGATGCGCGCGCTGTCGCATCACTGGCGCAGCACGCGCGAGGACAATGCCGCTGCGCAAGGGCTGCTTGAAAAGGCCGTCGCGATCGATCCCGCCTATGGCAAGGCGCTGGGCCTACTCGCGACCAGCCATATCTTCGGCGCGCATATGGGCTGGGCCGACATGGCCGCGACAGTGCCGATCGCCGAACGCGCGGCGCTCGCGGCGGTGGAGGCCGATCGCGAGGATGCCTGGGCCCATCACGGCCTTGCCTACACCTATCTGTTCCGCCGCCGCTTCGACGACGCGCTGGCGGAGTTCGAGCTGGCGCTGACGCTCAACCCGAACTTCGCGATGGCGCATGCCTTTTACGGTGTGACGCTGTGCTACGCCGGACGATGGCAAGAGGGCGATGCCGCCGCACGTCGCGCACTGCGGCTGAGCCCGCGCGATCCGCTCGCAGCGATCTATTGCGGGGTTGCGGCCTATGCCCGGTTCGTCGGCCGCGACTATGACGGAGCCATGCAGATGGCGCGGGAATCGATGCGACAGCGCGGCGATTTCGTCGGCGCGCACCGTGTCTTGACGGCGGCGGCCGGAATGTCAGGAAATCCGGCGCTCGCGGCGTCCGCCCTGGAAGGCCTGCGCCGCGCCCAGCCCGAGGTCTCGCTCGACTGGATCACGCGCGAGCTGCCGATGCTGCGGGATGAGGATCGTGCGCATTATCTCGAAGGATTGCGGCGCGCCGGAATGACGTGACGATGCGCGCGGACATTCTCCCATCGCAAGCCGCGATCGCGGGCTCGGCGCTAGTCGTCGTCGGGCCCGAACAACCTGATCTGCGGGAAGCCGCCGCGCGGCCGGCTGGCGTAATCACGCACATCGGAATCTTCGCGGATGTTGCGCGCGACGTCGTCCCAATCAGTGCGGTCGCGCAAGCCGCGCTGCTCGCGGGAATCGTAGTGGCGGCGCTCGGTCCAGCGCTCGCGGCGCTCCATCCGGCGCCGCTCGGACGCAGCGCGCTTCGCGTCGGAGTCCCTCGCCTTGGCATAGGCGTTCTCGGGTGAAGAGGCCGGCTCGGTCGAGGCCTGCTGCTCAGCGGGCTTTGCGGCTTGCGGAGGCGATGCGATTGCTGACTTCGACTGTTCCTTGGACTGTTCCTTGGGCGGCTCAACCGCGGCCGCTTGCGAAGGCGGCGGCGCCGGCGATCCGGCATTCGCCTGAGTGGTCTGCGTGTCGGGCTTTACAGCTTCCGGCTTCGCTTCGGCTTGCGCCGGCGCGGCAATCATTGCGCCGAAGGCTTGCGAGCCGGTGAGATAATTGACGCGTTCCGACGGCGCGCTCGTCTGTGCCGGCGCGCCCGCGGACTCCGCGCGCTGCGCCATCTTGCTGGTGTCCGGGCCCTGTTTGGACGCGACCGGATTCATGATGTTGCCGGCAACGATGCCGCCGCCCAGACCAATGGCAATGGCCGCGACAATGGTTCCGGCACCGACGAAATAAGCTGTCGTGGCGCGCATTAACCCACTCCCTGTTTGGAGCGAGCAACGCCGTGGGATTACCGGATGTTCCTGATGGCGAGCGGTTCCTGGGAAGGAACGCCGCGTCAGATCTGCTGCGCGACTTTTTCGAGCCCGATGAGGCGGGCGAGCTTGCGCACTTCTTCCTTCTGATCGTCACGCAGCTGGAACAGCAGCGGCATGGCAGCCGACTTCAATTGCTGGACCTCGTCGCAGTTCGGATCGATCTGCGCGCTGGGTGGCGCGTTCGGATTGGAGAGCTTGTTGGCCGAGATCTTGCGGACGACGTTGCGCAGCGCAGTCTCGACCGAGGGCCAGTAATATTCCTGCGATGAGGACAGCTTCAGTCGATCCCGAATGCCGGAAATCTGTGCGTCGGACAGCAGGGTATAATGTTTCTGCGGCTGCGGCTTGGCGACAACCTTCGGCTTGGCCGGAACTTCGACGGCAGGAACCTCAGCCGCCGCGGGCGCTTCGGACAGGCTCGACGCCTTGGGCATCGGGAAATCGGATGGCGTGGCGGCGGCAAAGGCCTGGCGCAGCGGCTCGGCTAGCAGGGGCGCCTGCGAAAGCCTGTCGGCCGGCACCTGGACCGGCTCGATCGCGGCCGAAGCCAGGGCCAGGGTCGGAACCAGACGGTCGGCCTTGGCGGCGCGGTTGGTGGCTAGCGGCTTGGCCGGAGGCGTCTGCGCGATCATCTCTTCGCTGACGCTGGGCACGCTGTCCCGGCCAAGAATGGCGGTGGTGGCGGCGCCCAGGACGAGGAAACAGGTCAGCACAACGATGGTGATGGCTTTGGACAAACGTCTCTCCGCGCCCAACTTCAAGTCCACGTGATCACTGCCCGACAACTGGGCGATAATTAAGGCTTAACCGTGCCATCGCGGCGGCAATCGCGCGGACTGCGGCGACATCGCCCGGAAAATTCAAGGAAATCAGGCAGCTGCCGAAAGGTCGTAGGCGTCCTGGATATCGGCGACGATCTCCGAGGCCTCCCACACCGCGCGCGGCTCGACCGATTGCAGCGTCACCGTCCAGTTGCCGCCCCGACGGGTGCGGGGGACGCTGACGATGTCGAAACGGACGTTGCGGCACAGCGGGTGTCGCGCCAGGGCATGAGCGACGCGGACGCGGATTTCGTCCAGCGAAGCCGCTGTCTTGCTGTTGAGAAAATCGAAGTCCATCGCCTGTCCCTCTCGGCCCTGTTTGGCGGCCGTGAGGGGATTCTTGGCCGGCGATGGTTAATCTGCCGTTAAATAAGGGGGCGGAGGAGCCCGGGATTAACCGTGACCCACACCGTCGTGGCCGGGCTCGACGGGCTGCGCCTACGGCCCGCCCGCCGCACGATATTCGGCGAGCGTCCGCGCAACCAGCTCGTCGACCGCCGGCACGTCCGTCACCCCCGAGGTCGAGTGCCCGCCGCTCCAGATGTCGCGCCAGCGCTTTGGCCGGCTCTCGCGCGCGGCAACGTCGATATCCTCAGCGATGTCGATCGCCCCGCGTGCCGGGAGATCGTCGGGATCGAGGCCGGCGGCCACGATCGACGGCCTCAGCATGCTGGTCTGCAGACCCGTGAACGCAGTGGTGAGCAGAATGTCGTCGGCGCAGCTCTCGACCAGCATCCGCTTGTAGCGGTCGTCCGCCATGCTCTCGCGCGTCGCGATGAATTTCGTGCCCATATAGGCGCAATCGCAGCCGAGCACTTCGGCCGCGTGCAGCGCATGGCCATCGCTGATGCCGCCGGCGAGCACGATGATGCCGTCGTAGAATGCACGCACCGCGCGAACGAAGGCAAACGGGTTGAGCCAGCCGGTCTGCCCGCCCGCGCCCGCCGTGAGCAGCACGAGCCCATCGGCACCTGCCTCCGCCGCCCGTTCGGCGTGGCGGATGGAGGCGACGTCCGCCAGCACCAGCGCACCGGCGTCATGCAGCGGCTTCAGCACGGGCGCGGGCGAGCCGACCGAGGTGATGACGATCTCCGGCCTGTGCCGCAGCAGCACGGCGAGATCCTGCGCCAGCCTTGCATTGGAGCGGTGCACGATCAGGTTCGGGCAGAGCGGCGCGACCTTGCGGCCGGTTTGGTCTTCGTGCTGCCGCAGCCGCATCGCGATCGCGGAGAGCCATTCATCGAGCTGCTCCGTGCTGCGGCAATTCGCGGTGGGGAAGCTGCCGATAACGCCGTTGCGGCAGGCCGCGACCATGAGCTCGACGCCCGACACCAGGAACATCGGCGCTGCGATCAGCGGCAGAGCGAGACGATCGCCGAAGCGTTGCAGTCGATCTGATGGCACGCAAATCTCCTCGTCACGCTTGCCTCCCGTGCGGGCTTTGTCGTTTCCTCCCGCAGTCTCTGTGCTAGCGTCATCGGCAACATTGGCACGCCAGAAGCCGGTGACAAAGCAACGAGGAAACATATGTCCGATCCGCTCCACGCATCGTCCCCGACTTGTGCGCAGACGCTACGGGCGCTGTCGCGCTATCCCGGCCGCACTGCTTTCGCATGGCCCGAGGGATCGCTGAGCTATCAGGGCACTATCGACCTGATCGGACGCATCCAGGGCGTGTTCATGCGGCTTGGCCTGCAACCCGGTGCGCGCGTCGCTTTCCTCACCGCGAACCGCGCCGACACCTGGTGCGCCGGCGTCGCCGCGCAATTGTCGCGGCTCTGCATCACCTGGCTTCATCCGCTGGGATCGCTGGAGGACCAGCTGTTCCAGCTCGAGGACTCCGAGGCCGAGATGCTGGTGGTCGATGCGGCCGCCTTCCGCGACCGCGGCGGCGAGCTTTCCGCAAGGGCGACCCGGCTGAAGGCGATCTTCACGACGGGACCCGCCGGCTACGGTGTCAATCTGCTGGCGGCCATCGAGAGCGCGGGACACGCCAGCGCGCAGTGCCTCGCCGGCCTCGACGATCTCTCCACGCTGAACTACACTGGCGGCACCACCGGCAAATCCAAGGGCGCGCTGCGCTATCACCGCGAGAATGCCGGAGCCGCCGCCGCGATCCTCGCCGATTTCGAGATCCCCGACGCCGCCCGCTACCTTACGGTCGCCCCGATCAGCCATGTCGCCGGCACGAAAGTGCTGCCGACCCTGATGCGCGGAGGCACCGTGCACATGCTGAAGGGATTCGATCCCGAGGCCGTGCTGACCACGATCGCGCGCGAGCGCATCAACTTCACGCTGTTCGTGCCGACCATGATTTACGTGCTGCTCGACCATCCTGCGCTTGATAAGACCGACCTGTCCTCGCTCGAGCTCGTGCTCTACGGGGCGTCGGCGATGTCGCCGAGCCGGCTGGTCGAGGGCATCGAGCGCATCGGACCGGTGTTCTCGCAGCTTTACGGGCAGACCGAATGCTATCCGGTCTCGGTGCTGCGCAAGGCGGATCACGATCTCAACGCACCCGAACTATTCCTGTCCTGCGGCTTCCCGATCGCGGCCTGCGAGGTCAGGATCCTCGACGACGACGACCAGGAGGTGAAGACCGGCGAGGCCGGCGAGATCTGCGTGCGCGCCCCGCATGTGATGGCGGAATATTGGAAGCGGCCCGACATCACCGCCGAGACGCTGAAGAACGGCTGGGTCCACACCGGCGACATCGCGCGCAAGGACGAACGCGGCTACATGTTCATCCTCGACCGCAAGAAGGACATGATCGTGTCCGGCGGCTTCAACATCTTTCCGCGCGAGGTCGAGGACGTGCTGTCGCAGCACGCCGACGTCGCCATGGTCGCGGTCGTCGGCGTCCCCGACGAGAAATGGGGCGAGGCCGTCACCGCCATCGTCGTGCCGCGCGAGGGCGCAAGGCCCGATCCGGACGAGTTGATCAACCTCGTGAAAACGCGAAAAGGCTCGGCGCATGCGCCCAAGCAGATTCAGTTCGTCAAGCAGCTGCCGATGACCGGTGTCGGCAAGGTCGACAAGAAGGTGCTGCGCGCCGGGTTTTGGAGCGGGCGGGACCGGATGGTGGGGTAATTACCCCGGGATTTTACGGTATCGTTGTGGCTCCGGCACCACAACGCGCGACGGAGTGCACGCCGGCGAGCCCCGCGCGATTGCCGGCGAATCAGGGAATCACCTAGACCGCTGATGGGGCTGGGAAGCGGAGTAGGACATGCGAGTCGCTTCCCTGGAAAGTGCAGTCGCCGCGGTCACGTTGATCACGGCTATCATCGTGGTGCTGTGGGAGATCAAGATCTTCTACGGAATGTGAACTGGCAGGATGCTCTGGTCGACACGACCAAACATCCCTTCCGCGGCGGCGGAAGCCTGCCGTTCATTCGGAAGGAGCCATCGCGGCCCCGCCGTCACGCTTGCCGCTTCTCGATCACCAGGCTCTGCACCGCGCGGCCGAAATAGCCTTGCCGGTCCGCCAGCCGCGACATCGCGAGCCCCGCGCCGTCGGGGCCGATCCAGGAATCGCCGTCGAGCAGAATCCAATCACCTATGGGCTGGCGCGAAAAGTTCACGGTGAGATCGGCGTTGATGTAGGTCCAGGCGCGGAAGTCGAGCGTCGAGGCGGTGCCGTTGGAGAAATCGGCGGCGACCACGGCACGCATGGCCTGTGAGATTGCTTCGCCGGCAATCAGCGGATGGTCGACGCGAAACCAGATCGCGCCGGCGCCGGCCTGGCCGAAACGGCCGCGCGCGGCGCGCATCGAGACCGAACGCACGAACGGGCTGGTGGCGGCGTGGCCATCCTCGGCCAGCGAGTCCTCCGGCATGGGCAGCGTCACCGGCAGCGCCTTGACGCCGTCGGGCAACGACAGCGCCTGGCGCCTGATCTTGAGCACGGTGGCGCCGACGACCTGCACACCGTCGGCGAGCAGCTTGATTTCGCCGAGCTGAATCTTGCGGCCCTCACGCAAGACCTCAGTCTCAATCGTCAGCGGCGCCACCGGCACCGGGCGCATGAGATCGATGGTGACGCGCGCGATATCCATCGGAGCAGGCGTCGGAATGCGCTCGGCCGCCCATGTCACCAGCGACGCCGGCGCCGAGCCGTGCTGCATGCGCCGGTCCCAGGGACCGGCGGCATCCGGGCTGGTGACGACGCTGTTGCCGTCGACGCGGTAGATGGGGGGCATCACTCAAATCTCTGTTGGCTTGGACAAGCGGAATTCAGCAAAAAGTGTCGTCCCTGCGAAAGCAGGGACCCATAACCCCAGGAAGAAGTTTTGACGCGAGACTTACTACGAGTCTTCGCCAAACTTCTCCCTGTGGTGATGGGTCCCCGAATCTGCGCTTCGCTTGTCCGGGACGACGGATGAGGGATTCGCGCGCCACGATAACCGCCGCTTACAACGGCGGATCGATCGCCTCGTCGTACTCCTTCTTGAAGCGCGCGATCAATTCGGCGGCGGGCAGGATGGCCTCGACGCTGCCGATGCCCTGGCCCGAGCCCCAGATTTCCTTCCAGGCCTTCGGCTTGGCGCGCTCGCCGGAAGCGTCGGTCCCGAAATTCATCTTGGAGGGATCGGAGGTCGGCAGGTTTTCCGGATCCATGCCGGCGGCGAGGATCGAGGGTTTCAGATAATTGCCGTGCACGCCGGTGAAGAGGTTGGAATAGACGATGTCGTCGGCGGTCGATCCCGCGATCATCTCCTTGTATTTCTCCACCGCGTTGGCTTCCTTGGTCGCGATGAAGGCCGAGCCGATATAGGCGAAGTCGGCCCCGAGGATGCGCGCGGCGCGGATCGCCTTGCCGTTACCGATCGCCCCCGACAGCGCGATCGGGCCATCGAACCATTTTCGCGTCTCGGCGACGAAAGCCAGCGGCGAAATGGTGCCGGCATGGCCGCCGGCGCCGGCCGCGACCAGGATCAGGCCATCGGCGCCCTTCTCGATCGCCTTGTGGGCGAATTTCTGGTTGATCACGTCGTGGAAGACGATGCCGCCCCAGCCGTGCACGGCCTGGTTCAGCTCCTCGCGCGCGCCGAGCGAGGAGATGATCATCGGCACCTTGTACTTGGCGCAGAGCTGCATGTCGTGATCGAGCCGGTTGTTCGACTTGTGCACGATCTGGTTGACCGCAAACGGCGCCGACGGCTTGTCGGGATGGGCGCGGTCATAGGCCGCGAGCTCCTCGGTGATCCGCGCCAGCCATTCGTCGAGCAGCTCCGGCGGCCGCGCGTTCAGCGACGGAAACGAGCCGACCACCCCCGCCTTGCACTGCGCGATCACCAGATCGGGCACCGAGATGATGAAGAGCGGCGAGCCGATCACGGGGATCGACAGGCGTCCTTTGAACAAGGCAGGCATGGACATTGCGGGACGATCCTCTGTTGGCAAGTCAATGGAAGGTTGACCGCCATACCAACAAGGCAATCTTTCCACTGTCAAGTATTGCGTTTTGTCGCCGTGGCGGACGCCTGGGCAGCAATTTCCAAGCAGCGGAATTCCTTCCCATCTGTGTCCTCCGCGAGCGCAGCGAAGCAATCCAGCCTATCTTCGCGGAGGTCCTCTGGATTGCTTCGTCGCAAGAGCTCCTCGCAATGACGAGGCGAGAGTTTGCGGATGACGGCCGCCTACCCGATCAGATCCGGATTGATCAGCCGCTCGAACGAGAACATCTCGTCCCACTTCTCCTGCGTCAGCAGCTTGCGCTCGACCACCACGATCTGATGCAGCGACTTGCCGCTCTTGTAGCCCTCGCGCGCGATCTCGGCGCATTGCTTGTAGCCGAGCAGCGGCTTCAGCACCGTGACGATGCCGAGCGAGTTGAGCACCATGTTGCGGGTGTGCTCCTCGTTGGCGGTGATGCCGACCACGCAATTCTCGCGCAGGCTGTTGACCGCGCGCTCCATGGTGCGAATCGAGAAGAACAGCGCAAACGAGATCACCGGCTCCATCACGTTGAGCTGAAGCTGGCCGGCGGATGCCGCGAGCGTCACCGTGGTGTCGAGCCCGATGACGAGGAAGCTGGTCTGATTGACGACCTCGGGGATCACAGGATTGACCTTGCCCGGCATGATCGAGGAGCCCGGCTGCAGCTGCGGCAGGTTGATCTCGTTGAAGCCGGCACGCGGCCCGGAGGCGAGCAGGCGGATGTCGTTGCAGATCTTGGTCAGCTTGCTCGCGGTGCGCTTCAACACGCCCGAAAGCTGCACATAGGCGCCGGTGTCCGAGGTCGCCTCGACGAGATCGCCGGCGAGGATGAAGTCGACGCCGGTCAGCGCGCTGAGGTGCCGGACCGCGAGCTTGGGATAGCCGACCGCAGCGGTGACGGAGGTGCCGATCGCGGTGGCGCCGAGATTGATCTCGCGCAGCAGCGCACGCGCTTCCGAGATGCGATCGACCTCCTCGCCGATCGTGGTGCCCCAGCCCCGGAATTCGGCCCCGAGCGACATCGGCACGGCATCCTGCAGATGCGTGCGGCCCATTTTCAGCACACGGTCGAACTCGCGACCCTTGGCGAAGAAAGCTTCCTGGAGCTGACGCAGCGCGGTCATGTAGCTCTCGAGCCGCAGGATCAGCGCGAGACGAAAGGCGGTCGGATAGGTGTCGTTGGTCGACTGACCGTAATTGACGTGATCGTTCGGGCTGACGTGCTGATAGTCGCCCTTGCCGAAGCCGAGCGATTCCAGCGCGAGGTTCGCGATCACCTCGTTGGCGTTCATGTTGGTGGAGGTGCCGGCGCCGCCCTGGATGAAGTCGGTGACGAACTGGTCCATCATGTCGCCGGCGATGACGCGATCGCAGCCGAGGATGATCGCGTCCGCGACCTTGGCATCGATCGCGCCGAGATCGCGATTGGCCATGGCGGCTGCCTTCTTGACGTAACCGAGCGCCTTCACGAAGTAAGGCTCCTGGTTCATCGGAATGCCGGTGATGTGGAAGTTTTCCTTACCCCGGATGGTCTGGACGCCGTAATAGATGTCGTCGGCGATCTCACGCTGTCCGAGGAAGTCCTGCTCCGTACGGCTCATGGGCGCTCCTTGTTGCTCGCGCGACGTCCTTTAGTTCTGGCACAGCGCGCTGGTCACGAAAGTATCGGTGCGGCAGTCGTCCGGCTTGCGAGCCCTGCCGGGAATCAGGACCTTGGCCGAGCATTTTTCCGCGGAGTCGGCATTCAGGCTCTTGCCGTCCTTGTAACCCTTGCTCTGGCAGAGCTGGTCGGCGGCCTGCTTGCAATCGGGCGCGCCGTTGGACGAGGCCGGACAGGCCACCCGGCCCGACACCATGGTCGAGGGCTTCGCCAGCCGCGACAGATCGTTCATGGTCTCGCTCGGGCTTTTGATCGGCGGCAGGATCGAGGGCAGCTTGTCGAACAGCTTGCCCATTTCATTGATCAGCCCGGGATTTTCCGCTGCCGCCGGCGGCGCCGATGGAGCGGGTGTCGACGGCTGAGGCGTGGCCTGCGGCCCCTGCTCCTGCAAGCCAAGCGCCGGCGGAGCGGATTGCGGCCATCCGGTCCCGGCGGCACCGAGCAGGACCAGCAGCATTGCTGATATCAGCGTCCCGAGCCGCAAGGCCGGATTGCCGGATCGAACCATCATGGCGGCAACCGTAGCCGAACCCGGCCCGGCGGCAAAGCGCGGGTTACCAAGTGAGCATGACCTTTTCGGAAAACCGCTTCACACTTTTCCGGATCATGCTCTAGATCAGCTTGATCGCCACCACGAAGCCGAGCACCAGCAGCGCAGCACCGATCGCCACCCACAATCCAAGACGCTCTTCGAGCTTGTGCCGGATCCAGTCGCCATAACGGTTGAGCAGGATCGCAACGACGAAGAAGCGTCCGCCGCGCGCGACGATCGAGCAGATCGTGAACAACAGAATGTTGTAGCCGGCAAAGCCCGAGGTGATCGTGACGAGCTTGTAGGGGATCGGCGTCAAACCCTTGAGCAGGATGATCACCGCGCCCCACTCCGCATAGGAGGCACGGAAGGCGTCGACCTTGTCGCCGAGGCCGTAAACCTGGATCAGCCAATGACCGACCGAGTCGAACAGCAGCGCGCCGATGGCGTAGCCCAGAATGCCGCCGAGCACCGAGGTGATGGTGCAGACGGCCGCGTAGAGCCAGGCGCGCTGCGGGCGCGCCAGCGACATCGGGATCAGCATCACATCCGGCGGCACCGGAAAGAAGGAGCTTTCGGCGAAAGACACCGCTCCCATAATCCAGAGCGCGTAGGGCTTGTGAGCGGCGTCGATGCACCAGTCGTAGATACGTTTCAGCATGGCGCCGCGATGAAGCACCATGGGGCGGATTTGTCCATGCCGAGATTGAGGCGAATTATGACGTTTCGAGCATGATCCGGAAAAGTGTGCGGCGGTTTTCCGGAAAGATCATGCTCAAACAAGAGGCTAAAGCGCGATGAACCATTCACCGCGATCCCATCGCGCTTTAGTGGCGCTTGCGCGCGGCACGCCCCTCGAGCGCGACAATTGGCCGCCTGGCGGCCACGCGCGGTGACGCGACTTTAGGCAGCTTCATCGACGATTTCGGCAGCTTCTCGGCGATGCCGAGCATGTCTTCCCGCCGCGCCATCTCGCGCCAGACGTCCTCGGGACGCACGCCCGCAGAGGCCCAGAGCACGGTGAGATTGTACAGGAGATCGGCGCTTTCCCGGATCACGGCGTCGGCGTCGCCATTGACGGCGTCGATCACGACCTCGATGGCCTCTTCGGCGAGCTTCTTTGCCATTTTCGAGGGCCCGCGCTGAAACAGCCGGGCCGTACGCGATGTTGCCGGATCAAGATCCCTGGCCGCGAGCACAGCCAGATATAGCCGCTCAAGCGAATCACTCATGGTACTCAAAACTACTCTAAACAAATGGCGGGCGTGTTAACGCGCGGCAATAAAAGCAAAAAACAGGCCGGCGCAGCAAGCGCGACGGCCTGTCATGGTGAACTCCAGCTGCCAGAGCTAGTAGCAGTTCTGGTAGTAACCCTGGCCGCAGAACTCGGACGGAGCGGTGCCGCCGTAGCGCTGATATTGGAAGTTCGGGCCTGGACCATAATAGGGCCCGTAGGCTGGGCCGCTGTAATAGGCGGGACCGCCGTAATAGCCATAGCCCGGACCGTAGTCATAGGCATAGGAGTCACGGGTCGCGGCGATGGCAAGACCGGTGCCGATGGCCGCGAAAGCCGCAGCTGCGGCCGCGCCGCCTCCACCACCATGCCAGTGACGGCCGCCTGCATAGGACGCGGTCGGGGCAAGCGCGGTCAGCGCCAGCACCGCGGCGGTGGCCAGAACGGCCTTTCGGCCCGCAAACTTGGAGAATCGCTCGAACATGTCTTGGGCCCTCCTTGGGACCTGGAATGGACGCCTGCGGACAGGCTCATGCCTTTAAAACCCGCACAGCCTAAGTTGGGTTCCCCAACCCCAACACAAGCTGAACGGGGTTGCGTAATCGTGCCGCAACCGCCGCTCATCTGCCGTTCATGTTGGCGCGGAGAGACTGGCCGCAGCCGGGCGCCGCGAAGCGTCACGAAACCATAACAATGCGGAACCGGCGCAATCGATGTCAGGATTCAAGACGACCGCCCTCCGTTGCCTGCTGGCTCTCTCGATCTCGCTTGCAACGCTCGTTGCAGGCGATGTCAGTGCGGCCGAGACCGCTGCGCCGTCCGTTGCGATTCACTTCACCTTCGACCGCCCGTTGGACGCGAGCATGGCGCCGTTCTTCCTTGCGGCGAAGGACGGCAGGTTCAGCGCCGAACGTCTCAACGTATCCTTCAACAGCGTAGCCGGATCGCCGGAGGCGCTCGCACGCGTCGCCAAGGGCGACAGCGAGCTTGCGCTGGTCGACATCAACGAGCTGATCCGCCTTCGCGACAAGGAGGACTCGGCGCCGGTCAAGGCGGTGTTCGTGCTGTTCAACCGCGCGCCCTACGCGATCGTCGCGCGCAGGAGCCGCGGCATCCATGTCTTGCCCGATCTCGACGGCAAGACCGTCGGCGTTGCCGACGGCGATCTGTCGATGCGACTGTGGCCGGCGCTGGCGCAGCAGAACGGCATCAAGGCATCGCGCGTCAAATTCCACAAGATTGGCGCTGCTGTCCGCGAGCCGATCCTGTCCGCGGGACAGGTCGATGCGGTCGCAGGCTTCAACTATCTCTCCGCGGTGAACCTGCGCGACCGCGGCGTTCCCGGCGCCGATCTCGTCGTGCTGCGTTATGCCGACTATGGCTGCGAGGCCTATGGCTTCGCCGTGGTGGTCAATCCCGCCTTCGCCGCGGCGAAGCCGGACGCCGTGAAGGGCTTCGTCCGCGCCTTGATCGCCGGCATCAATGCGACCATCAAGGAGCCGGCACGTGCGGCGGACGAGGCCGCTGGCCGCATCGACGACGGCGACCGCGACCTAGAGCTGGAGCGCCTGCGCACCGTCCTCGTCGACAACATCCTGACCGATGAGGTCAAGCGCAACGGCCTCGGCGGCGTCGAGCCCGCGCGCCTGGAGCGCTCGATCGACCAGATCGCGCAGGACTTCAAATTCCGCAAACGGCCCACGGCTGGCGACATCTTCGACGACCGGTTCCTGCCGCCGGTGGCGGGGCGGCTGATCAACTGAGAAAAACTGACAGCTTCCGCTATATCTCCCGCGCGATCCCTGCTTAAAATACGGGCTCCGTTATTCGCTCGAGTTCGTCGCCCGCATGCCCATCCTCCGTCTCTATACCCGCGTTCTTGAGCTGCTCGGCAAGGAGGCGCGGCTGGGCTGGCTGCTTGCGGTCGCCAACCTCCTGCTGGCGGGCTCGCAGTTCGCCGAGCCCGTGCTGTTCGGGCGGATCGTCGACGTGCTGTCGGGCAAGACCGTGGCCGGGTCGAGCTCGGCCTGGCCGTTCCTGGTAGCCTGGGTCGCGTTCGGGCTGTTCACCATTCTCTGCAGCGCGCTCGTGGCCTTGCAGGCCGACCGGCTCTCGCACCGCCAGCGCCAGGCGGTGCTGACCGATTATTTCGAGCACATCCTGCAATTGCCGCTGACCTTCCACTCCGGAACCCATTCGGGCCGGCTGATGAAGGTGATGCTCAACGGCACCGACGCCTTGTGGCGGCTGTGGCTCGGCTTCTTCCGCGAGCACTTTGCCGCGATCCTCTCGGTCGTGGTGCTGCTGCCGCTGTCGCTCTACCTGAACTGGCGATTGGCGATCCTGCTGTTCGTGCTCTGCATCGTCTTCACAGCACTGACGACCTTCGTGGTGCGCAAGACCTTCGGCATGCAGATGGCGGTCGAGGAGCAATATAGCGAGCTGTCCGCGCGCGCCTCCGATGCGCTCGGCAATGTCGCGCTGGTGCAGAGCTTCGTCCGCGTCGAATCCGAGGTGAAGGGACTGCGCTCCGTCGCCGACGAGCTGCTCGCCGCGCAAATGCCGGTGCTGTCGTGGTGGGCGCTCGTCACCGTCATCACGCGCGCCTCCACCACCATCACCGTGCTCGCAATCTTCACGCTCGGCATCGCGCTGCACGACCAGGGGCTGACCTCGGTCGGCGAGATCGTGATGTTCGTGAGCTTTGCGACGCTGCTGATCCAGAAGCTCGAGCAGGTGGTGAGCTTCATCAACAACGTGTTCATGGAAGCGCCCCGCCTGCGCGAGTTCTTCAATGTGCTCGACGCCGTGCCCGCGGTGCACGACCGGCCCGACGCGATCGACGCCGGCAGGCTGTCCGGTCTCGTCGAGTTCAACGACGTCACCTTTTCCTATGACGGCAAGCGGCCGGCGATCGAGGACCTCACCTTCACCGCACTGCCCGGCCAGACCATCGCGCTGGTCGGCCCCACCGGCGCCGGCAAATCCACCGCGATCGCGCTGTTGCATCGCGCCTTCGACCCGCAGTCGGGTTTCATCAAGATCGACGGCATGGACGTGCGCGGCGTCACGCTGACCTCGCTGCGCCGGAATATCGGCGTCGTGTTCCAGGAGGCGCTGCTGTTCAACCGCTCGATCGAGGAGAATCTGCGCGTCGGCAAGCCGGACGCGACCGAGGCCGAGATGCGCAAGGCGGCCGAGCGGGCGCAGGCGCTCGATTTCATCGAGCGCAGCGGCGGCTTCGAGACCAATGCCGGCGAGCGCGGCCGCATGCTGTCCGGCGGCGAGCGGCAGCGGCTGTCGATCGCCCGCGCGCTGTTGAAGGACCCGCCGATCCTGATCCTGGACGAGGCTACATCCGCGCTCGACGCCGTCACCGAGGCCAAGGTGAATGCCGCTCTCGACGAAGTGATGAAGGGCCGCACCACCTTCGTGATCGCCCACCGCCTCTCCACCATCCGCAACGCCACGCGGATCCTGGTGTTCGAGAACGGACGGGTGATCGAAAGCGGAACTTTCGATGAACTGGTGGCCAAGAGCGGCCATTTCGCCGAGCTCGCCAGGGCCCAGTTCATGGTTCACGAGACCACACGGGCCAGTGTGACAGCCGCTGAGGCTGCTGCGACTGCTGCCAAATCCCCCTAGCAAGTCCGCACAGGATCGTCGAAATTCGGCCTATTTCATTGCGGAATACCCCGCTCATGCCCCTGTTCTCGACGCACCAGCCGGTATAGGTTTGCGGCGCCGCAAGCGGCGGCGCTGGATTTCAGAACCGACACTCAGATCACGAGCACCGCCCGGAACTGGCGGGTCTCCAAGGACCGGAATCGGATAGTGCACGCCCTACGCCCGCTGCTTCGCAAATCCCTGTTCAACCTGTTCGCTGCGAGCCTCGCATGTGCCGCGCTGCTGGCGCCGCGCGCAGCGAGCGCCGAAGCGCTGCTGCTGATCGAGGCCGACACTGGCAAGGTGTTGCAGGCCGAGAACGCGACCATTCCCTGGTATCCGGCCTCCGTCACCAAGATCATGACAGCCTATGTGACGTTGAGGGCGGTCAAGGACGGCAGGCTGACGCTCGACACGCTGCTCACGGTTTCGCCGACGGCGGCCTCGCAGTCGCCCTCGAAGATGGGGTTCCGTCCGGGAACGCAGCTCACCGTCGACAACGCGCTGAAGATGATGATGGTCAAGTCGGCGAACGACATGGCCGTGGTGCTCGCCGAAGGCGTCGGCGGTTCGATCGACGGCTTCTCCGCGATGATGAACGACACCGCGAAGAAGCTCGGCATGACGCAGACCAGCTACGTCAATCCGAACGGCCTGCCCGCAGACGGCCAGATCACGTCGGCCCGCGACCTCGGCATTCTCGCCCGCTCGTTCCTGCGCGACCTGCCGGAATACGAATACTTCGTGCATATCCCGGCGATCCGCTTCGGCAAGCGCACCACCGGCAATTTCAACAAGCTGATCGGCCGCTATCCTGGCGCCGACGGTTTCAAGACCGGCTTCATCTGCGCCTCCGGCTACAACCTCGTCGCCTCGGCCACGCGCAATGGCCGCCGGCTGATCGCGGTGGTGCTCGGCGCCAATTCCGGCACCGCGCGCGCGGTGAAGGCGGCGCAGCTGCTGGAGCGCGGCTTCGGCCAGGACAATCTGACGTGGCTGCGCCCCTCGCTCGGCACGGTCGATAACCTCGTGCCGGTCGACGCCTCGCCGCCGAACCTGCGCGACGAGATGTGCGGCGGCCATCGCAAGCGGCCGGCCAGCGACGACGACGATGCGCTGATTGCGGCCAATGGCGCGACGTCCGGATCGGCCTCGGCCACCGGCGGCGAAGCCCAGGTGACCTTCTTCACCGCCGGCCTCCAGCCGCCGCTGATGAAGGCCTCCGAGCTGATGGCCTCGGCTCCGGCGGCGACCGAGCCCGTGCTGGTCTATACCGGCCCGACCCGCACCGGCACCGCCCTGATCGCGGCGGTGGCGGCCGATGCCGACCAGCAGACGGCGTCCAAGCCGCGTGGCAAGAAGTCGCGCGTGGCCAAGAAGCCTGACGCGGCCGACAAGCCGAAGGACGCGGGCAAGGACGCCGCCAAGGACACCAAGACGGCGGCCGTGAAGCCTGTCGCCAAGCCGGCTGAGGCCAAGAAAAACGATAAGAGCGACGCCAAGAACGACGCCAAGACTGCGGCTAAGCCGGCCGCGCCCAAGCATGCCGCCGCCAAGCACGATGCGGCGGCAAAACCCGCCGAGAAGCCTGCGGCAAGCAGCGAACCGAAGCCCGCCAAGCCCAAGGCCGCGACCAAGCCCGCGGCCAAGCCGGCCAACAACAGTTAACGGCACGCCGAACCGGGCCCCCCGCGCTTCGCACCTGCGGCAGCGCGGTATCGACGATTCCAGTAGCCACTTCCTGACCTATGTCTTAAGCCTCGACGACTTGCCACCCGTTCCGGCAGGCTCGATACTGGCGGCAATGAGGCAAGCCCGAGACACAACGGGCTCTGGTAGATGAGGGGAGTTTTCCATGGAGCGCATCTGGCTCAAGCAATATCCGCCCGGCGTGCCCGCCGATATCGAGCCGACCCAATACGCATCGCTGGTCGATCTGCTGGAGGAGAGCTTCACCAAGTTCGCCGACCGCAAGGCGTTCATCTGCATGGACAAGTCCATCAGCTACCGCGACCTCGACCAGATGTCGGTCGCGCTCGGCGCCTATTTGCAGGGCCGCGGACTGCAGCGCGGCGCCCGCGTCGCCATCATGATGCCGAACGTGCTGCAATATCCGATCGCGACCGCCGCGGTGCTGCGCGCCGGCTTCGCGGTGGTCAACGTCAATCCGCTCTACACGCCGCGTGAGCTCGAGCACCAGCTCAAGGATTCCGGCGCCGAAGCCATCATCGTGCTGGAGAATTTCGCCCACACCGTCGAGCAGGTGATCGCCAAGACGCAGGTCAAGCACGTCATCGTCGGCAGCATGGGCGATCTGCTCGGTTTCAAGGGCGTGATCGTCAATCTCGTCGTCCGCCGCGTCAAGAAGATGGTACCGGCATGGTCGCTGCCGGGCTCGGTCTCTTTCAACGATGCGGTGTCGGCCGGCCGCGGCATGACCTTCAACAAGCCAAAACTCTCGCCGGGCGACGTCGCGTTCCTGCAATATACCGGCGGCACCACCGGCGTCTCCAAGGGCGCCACCCTGCTCCACCGCAACATCGTCGCCAACGTCCTGCAGAACGACGCCTGGCTGCAGCCGGCGCTCGCCGCGCCGCCGCATGTCGACCAGCTCATGATCGTCTGCGCGCTGCCGCTCTATCACATCTTCGCGCTGACGGCCTGCTACCTGCTCGCGGTGCGCGCCGGCGGCTGCAATCTCCTGATCCCCAACCCGCGCGACATCGCCGGCTTCGTCAAGGAGCTGGCGAAATACCAGGTCAACAGCTTCCCGGCCGTGAACACGCTCTACAACGGCCTGATGCACCACCCTGATTTCAAGAAGCTCGACTTCTCCAAGCTGAAGATCTCCAACGGCGGCGGCATGGCGGTGCAGCGCCCCGTGGCCGATCAATGGAAGGCGATCACCGGCTGCTTCATCGCCGAAGGTTACGGCCTGTCGGAGACTTCGCCGACGCTGACCTGCAATCCGGCAACGGCAACCGAGTTCACGGGGACGATCGGCATTCCCGTGCCGTCAACCTACATCTCGATCCGCGACGACGACGGCAACGAAGTGCCGCTCGGCCAGGCCGGCGAGATCTGTGCCAAGGGTCCGCAGGTGATGTCGGGCTACTGGAACAGGCCCGAGGAGACCGCGAAGGTGATGACCGCGGACGGCTATTTCCGCACCGGCGACATCGGCATCATGGACGAGAAGGGCTACACCAAGATCGTCGACCGCAAGAAGGACATGATCCTGGTCTCAGGCTTCAACGTCTATCCCAACGAGATCGAGGAAGTGATCGCGAGCCATCCGGGCGTGCTCGAATGCGCCGTGATCGGCATCCCCGATTCCAGGTCGGGCGAAGCGGTGAAGGCTTTCGTTGTGAAGAAGGATCAAAACCTCACTGCCGAGGCCGTGATCAAATTCTGTCACGAGCAGCTCACCGGCTACAAGGTGCCCAAGCACATCGAATTCCGCAGCGACCTGCCCAAGACCAATGTCGGCAAGATCCTGCGACGCGAACTGCGCGACGAGAAGAAAGCTCAGGCGGCGTAAGCGCGTCTGCGGTTCATGACTGTCGTCGACGATATCGCGCCATCAGGCATTCTCGCCTTCTGGCGCGAGGCCGGCCGCGAGCGCTGGTACAAGCGCAACGAGGCCTTCGACGCCGAGGTCAGGCGCCGCTTCCTTGCTTTGCGGCAGAAGGCGGTCGCCGGCGAGCTCGCGTCATGGGAGGCAAGCGATGACGGCGCACTCGCGCTGGTCATCGTGCTCGACCAATTCCCCCGCAACATGTTCCGCGGCACGCCCCAGGCCTTTGCCAGCGATGCCCAGGCGCGCGACGTCGCCCGCCGGGCGATCGATCGCGGGGTCGATGGCAGGATCTATCCGGTCCTGCTCGAATTCCTTTATTTGCCCTTCATGCATTCCGAGCACCTGCCCGACCAGCTGCGTTGCGTCGCGCTGTTTCAGAACACCGCGAATGCCGAAAACCTGAAATACGCCCGGGAGCACGCCGACATCATCCAGCGGTTCGGCCGGTTTCCCCACCGCAACCGCCTGCTCGGCCGCGACAGCACCGAGGAAGAGCAGGCCTTTCTCGACAAGGGGGGCTTCGCCGGCTGATGACATCACGGTGAAAGGGACCCACCCTCACCGCTTCGCCCGCCGGCAATATTGTGCAGGCCCGCCGCACGGTCTAATAAGCGGGATCGATATTCAGGGAGACCGACAATGGCGATCCAGACTGGCGACAAGCTGCCCGAGGCGAAATTCCGCGTGATGACGGCGGAAGGCCCGCAAGTGAAGACCACCGACGATATCTTCAAGGGCAAGAAGGTGGCGCTGTTCGCGGTGCCCGGCGCCTATACCGGCACCTGCCACAAGATGCATCTGCCGAGCATCTTCCTCAACGCCTATGCCCTGAAGGACAAGGGCGTCGACAGCATCGCCATCGTCTCCGTCAACGACGCCTTCGTCATGAACGCCTGGAAGCGCGACACCGACCAGCGCGACGAGGCCATCTTCCTCGCTGACGGCAACGCCGATTTCACCAAGGCGATCGGCATGGAGCTGGACGCCTCCGCCAACGGCCTCGGCATCCGCTCCAAGCGCTATTCGATGCTGGTCGAGGACGGCGTGGTCAAGAAGCTGAACCTCGAGGCGATGCCCGGCAAGGTCGAGGTCTCCGGCGGCGATACGCTGCTCGGGCAGCTCTGAGCCGCGGCGAAAGTGCCGTAGTGCCGTAGGGTGGGCAAAGCGAAGCGTGCCCACCGACTTCCCATGAGAGAAAGGTGGTGGGCACGGCGCTGACGCGCCTTAGCCCACCCTACGAAACCTGAGAATGGAGCGCCGACAACGCGTCGCTACTCCGCCAGCCGCTGCTGCAACCGCGCCTTCACGATCCCGTCGCGCGCCAGCTGATCCGCGCGCTCGTTCTCGGGATGGCCGGCATGGCCCTTGACCCAGTGCCAGCGGACCTCGTGCTGCTTCAGCGCAGCATCCAGGCGCTGCCATAGCTCGACATTCTTCACGGGCTTCTTGTCGGCGGTGCGCCAGCCGTTGCGCTTCCAGCCGAATATCCAGCCGGTGATGCCCTGCCGGACATACTGGCTGTCGGTGTAGAGATCGACCGTGCACGGCTTCTTCAGCGCCTCGAGCGCGGAGATCGCCGCCATCAGCTCCATCTGGTTGTTGGTGGTGTGGCGCTCGCCGCCGTTCAGCTCTTTTTCCTTGTCGCCGAACTTCAGGATCGCGCCCCAGCCGCCCGGCCCGGGATTCCCCGAGCAGGCGCCATCGGTATAGATCGTGACGACGGGCTTTTCGCTCACGCGACCAATCCTGACGGCATCAGCCCGTAATCGCGTACGCTCGTCACGCTCTGGTGGAAGCGCAGCTTGCGAAAATATTCCAGCGGGTCCTTCGGCTTGACCAGCGCGCCGGGCGGCACGTTGAGCCAGTCCACCAGCCGCGTCAGCAGGAAGCGGATCGCAGCACCACGCGCCAAGAGCGGCAGCGCGGCCTCCTCCGCCTCCGAAAGCTTTCGCACGCGGCCATAGGCGTTGAGGAAGGCACGCGCCTTGGTGACGTTGAAGGAATGATCCGGCTCGAAGCACCAGGCGTTGAGGCAGATCGCGACGTCATAGGCCAGCATGTCGTTGCAGGCGAAGGTGAAGTCGATGATCCCCGAGAGCTGGTCACCGAGGAAGAAGACGTTGTCGTTGAAGAGGTCGGCGTGGATCACGCCCTCAGGCAGATTATCCGGCCAGATCCCGCTCGAGAGATGGTCGAGCTCGGTCGCCAGGAACGCGCGCAGGCCCGGCTGCACCTCGTCGGCGCGGTGTGAGGCCGCATCGAACAGCGGCCGCCAGCCCGCGACCGACAGCGCATTGGCGCGCCGAACCGCAAAATTCGCGCCGGCCAGATGCATCTTCGCCAGCGCCGCACCGACGCCGGCACAATGGGCGACGTTCGGCTTGCGCGGCCACATGCCTTCGAGAAAGGTGATGATCGCCGCGGGACGCCCGGACAGCTCGCGCAACGCCTCGCCGTCTCTTCCCTTCACCGGCAGCGGGCAGTTGATGCCGTGCTCGGCCAGATGCGTCATCAGCGCGAGGAAGAACGGCAAATCGTTCTTCGCCACGCGCTTCTCGTAGAGCGTGAGGATGAACGACCCCTGGCTGGTATGCAGCAGGAAGTTGGTGTTCTCGACGCCCTCGGCGATGCCCTTGTAGGAGAGCAATTCGCCGAGCTCGTATTGCTTCAGGAAATCCGCAAGCTCGTCGGCGGCAACGTCGGTGTAGACCGCCATAAAGGTCTACTCGGCGGCGGCTTCGGGGCGCACCTGACGCGGCAGCGGGAAGAACTCGTTCTCCTCAGCGGCCGAGACCGTCTCCACATGCAGCGTGTAGCGCTCGGCGAAGGCGTCCATTATCTCTTCGACGATCACTTCCGGCGCGGAGGCGCCCGCGGTGATGCCGAGGCTCGAAATGTTGCCGAACTTGTCCCAGTCGATGTCGGTGGCGCGCTGCGCCAGCACCGCGATCCGGCAGCCCTCGCGCTCGGCGACCTCGCGCAGGCGCTGCGAGTTCGACGAATTGGGAGCACCGACGACGATGAGCGCGTCGACCACCGGCGCCACCTTCTTCACCGCGAGCTGGCGGTTGGTGGTGGCGTAGCAGATGTCTTCCTTGTGCGGCCCGTTGATGTTCGGGAAGCGCTCCTTCAGCAGCGCCACGATCTCCGCGGTGTCGTCGATCGACAGCGTGGTCTGGGTCACGAAGGCGAGGTTGTTGGGGTCCTTCGGGGAGATCGTCTTGGCGTCCTCGGCGGTCTCGATCAGGGTCACGGCGCCGGTCGGAAGCTGGCCGAGCGTGCCGACCACCTCGGGGTGATGGGAGTGGCCGATCAGGAAGATCTCGCGGCCACGCTTGAAGTGGATCGCGGCCTCGCGGTGCACCTTGGTGACCAGCGGGCAGGTCGCATCCAGTGAGAACAAATTGCGGGACTGGGCGTCGGCCGGAACCGATTTCGGCACGCCGTGGGCCGAGAACACCACCGGCGCGGTGGTGTTTTCCGGGATTTCGGCCAGCTCCTCGACGAAGATGGCGCCCTTTTTCTTCAACCCGTCGACGACATATTTGTTGTGCACAATCTCATGGCGAACATAGACGGGGGCGCCGTACTTATCGAGCGCCCGTTCCACGGTGTCGATCGCCCGGACCACCCCGGCGCAGAAGCCACGGGGAGAACAAAGCACGATCTTGAGGTCTGGTTTGGCTGACATTGAGCGATCTCGGGACCGAATCACCTCGCCAAATGGGCGGGAAGCGGTCGATGAATGGAATAGGGCTTGGGTACGGGCTTACAGGGAATTGGGCCCCCTTTCGGGCGCTGTCAAGGCACTATCTATAGCAGAACCATTGCGTGGCTACCCCCTCCGGGCTTATATAGCGCGAATTCCCAGTCATCGCTGATGACCACCGGTTTCGCCTCCAGAGGGGTGGGCGAAGCACAAAGGAGATTTGCCATGAGCAACGCACCTCTGATGCCCAAGGCGACCGCCGTCTGGCTGCTCGACAACACCGCGCTGACCTTCGATCAGGTCGCCGATTTCACCAAGATGCATCCCCTCGAGGTGCGCGCGATCGCCGACGGCGATGCTGCCCAGGGCATCAAGGGCATGGATCCCCTCTCCAACGGCCAGCTGACCCGCGAGGAGATCGAGAAGGGCGAGCGGAATCCGGATTATCGGCTCCGCCTCCAGGAGAGCAAGGTGGTGCTGCCGCCCCAGCCCAAGCGCAAGGGCCCGCGCTACACCCCGGTCTCGCGCCGCCATGAGCGTCCGAGCGCCATCCTCTGGCTGCTGCGCAACCATGCCGAGCTCAAGGACGCCCAGATCATGCGCCTGGTCGGCACCACCAAGAGCACCATCGCGAGCGTACGGGACCGCACCCACTGGAACACCTCCCAGCTGACCCCGATCGACCCCGTCACCCTCGGCCTCTGCTCGCAGATCGAGCTCGATTTCGAGGTGGCGCGCGCCGCCAAGGAGAAGCCGATCGACGCAGCCTATGGCGGCGCCACGCTGCTGCCGGCTTCCGAGACCACCAAGAAGGACGAGTTCGAGCCGGCCGAGCGATCGAGCGACGACCTCAACCTCGACGCCGTGTTCGCCAAGCTGAAGACGCTCGGCGGCAAGAAGCAGGAAGACGAGGAGGAGTAGTTCTTCTCTCGTTCATTCACCATCGAATACAAACGCGGCGGGAAATCCCGCCGCGTTTTTGTTTGTAAGAACGGCTGAGTGAATGCGCGCATGTCGCCACACGCGAGCTGCGTTCCCTCCCCCCTTGTGGGGGAGGGTTAGGGAGAGGGGTATCCCACGGGGACACCCTCGATCAGCTCAAGAGCATCGCGCGCAAGTCTCTCGCACCTTTTCCTGGACCATCCCTCTCCCCCGCCCTCCCCCACAAGGGGGGAGGGAGCGCAGGGTCGGCTGCGGCCACAGCTTGTCTCCAAGCAACGCCCCCTCAGAACTTGTAAGTCACGCCTGCGCCGACCAGCCAGGGATCGATATGCGCGGTGCCGGTGACCGGCAGGCCGGAGACGATGGCGCTGTAATCCGGACGCAGCCAGAGCTTCTTGACGTCGACGTTGAGACCCCAGTGCCGGTCGATCATGTAGTCGAAGCCGAACTGCACGGCGCCGCCGAAGGCGTTGCTGACATGCAAATTGGTGGTGGTGGCGACGATCGCGGGCGGACCGGCGATTGCAGCAGGCGTGTTGGCCGCGGAATTGTTGAAGAACACGGTGTAGTTCACGCCGGCGCCGACATACGGCTTTAACGCGCCGAACTGGTCGAAGTGATATTGCAGCGTCAGCGTCGGCGGCAGCAGCGTGGTCTTGCCGATCGGCAGGTTCGCGAGCGAGCCGGTGCCGCTGATCGAGTGCCGGGTCACGCCGAGGATCAGTTCGGCCGCGATGTTCCTGGTGAAGAAGTAGCTGATGTCGAGCTCAGGGACGACCTGGTCGCTGATCGAAAGGCCGGAATTCGGCGAGGACAGCGAGGGCACGCCCGCCACGTTGACGGTCGAGCCGCCGGCATCCGGCAACACACCGAGCACGCGCAGACGCACCATCCACGGATTGAACGCCTCCACCGGCGGCGGCGCCTTCTTGTAGACCGGCAGATCGGCAGCCTGCACCGATGCAAACGTGCCCGCGAGCATCGCGCCAACCGTCGCAAGCCGCGCCAGGTTTCTTGTCGTTCTCTGCATTTCAATCCCCTTCAGCCTTCACTCGCGCGTCGTTGCGCGACATGAGCGTCAGAGCAGAAAGGGGGCGCTGAAGGATTTGACTTCGATCAATTCAGCCAGAGGCCGCCCCGATTTGGCCGCGGCGTTGCAGATCTGTCACGGAAGTCACGAATGCGGGGTGCGCGGCGCGGCAGGATAATGGCGCCCACCCCTCAGGGCCGCTCGGGATGGTTCAGCATGTATTCGCCGAGGTCGCGCTGGCGGCGATCGGCACGGGCGGTGGCGGCGTTGCGCTGGACGTCGCGATCCTTGCGGCAGGCCACGTATTCCGGCGAGCCCTGCGCATAGCCCCGGCTCTGGCAGACCGCATCGTCGTCGTCGCCGCCCACCGCCACCGCATTCTGGTGGCGCGCGGAGCAGGCGGAGAGAGCAGTGGCGAGCAGCACAGCTGCAAGGAGGCGCGGCGCGGCGGCGAGTGGCATACGAGGTCCCCTGTTGGCCGGCCCTGTTTAGCGCGGAATGAGGAGATTGTAAGTCCCTCGCTGCCGTTCCCCCGCTCGCCGTCATTCCCCGCGAAGGCGGGGAATCCAGTACGCCGCGGCGGTCATTGGGTCACACTGCTGCCGCGGAGTACTGTATCACCCGCTCCAGTGCGCGATTGCGCACAAGGCGGGTGATGACAGCGGAGTTGGTGCAACGGCCTCGCGTCTCACCGGCATCACCGCCAGAGCAAACCTCACACCCGCCCCTTCAGCGCCTCCCCGATCTCGTCGAGCGTCTTGGGATCCTCGATCGTCGCCGGCATGGTCCAGGACTCGCCGTCGGCGATCTTCTTGATGGTGCCGCGCAGAATCTTGCCGGAGCGCGTCTTGGGCAGGCGGCCGACGGTGATGGCGAGCTTGAAGGCCGCGACCGGGCCGAGCTTGTCGCGCACCAGCGCGACGATCTCCTTCTCGATCTCGGCGGGCGCACGCTTCACGCCGGCCTTGAGCACCAGGAAACCGCAGGGCACCTCGCCCTTGATCGCATCCTTGACGCCAAGCACGGCACATTCGGCAACATCGGGATGCGAGGCAAGGATCTCCTCCATGCCGCCGGTGGAGAGCCGATGGCCGGCGACGTTGATGATGTCGTCAGTGCGGCCCATGACGAAGACATAGCCGTCCTCGTCCTTGTAACCGGCATCCGAGGTTTTGTAATAGCCGGGGAATTCGCTGAGATAAGCCTCCCTGAAGCGCGCATCCTGATTCCACAGCGTCGGCAGACACCCCGGCGGCATCGGCAGCTTGATGACGATCGAGCCCATGATGTTGGGCCCGACCGGCTTTGCCGCCTCGTCGACCACGTCGACCTGGTAGCCCGGCATCGGCACCGTCGGCGAGCCGTGCTTCACCGGCAGCATGCCGAGCCCGACCGGATTGCCGGCGATGCACCAGCCGGTCTCGGTCTGCCACCAATGGTCGATCACCGGCACCTTCAGCTGCTGCTCCGCCCATTCGACCGTCGGCGGATCGGCACGCTCGCCGGCGAGGAACAGGGTGCGGAATTTCGACAGGTCGTATTGCCGGATGAACTTTCCTTCCGGATCATCTTTCCGGATCGCGCGGAACGCGGTCGGCGCGGTGAAGAACGCGACCACCTTGTGCTCGGCGATCACGCGCCAGAACGCGCCGGCGTCGGGCGTGCCGACCGGCTTGCCCTCATACATGATGGTCGTCGCGCCGTGCAGCAGCGGGCCGTAGACGATGTAGCTGTGGCCGACCACCCAGCCGATGTCGGAGCCGCACCACCACACCTCGCCCGGCTTGACGCCATAGAGGTTGAACATCGACCATTTCACCGCGACGAGATGGCCGCCATTGTCGCGCACGACGCCCTTCGGGATGCCCGTGGTGCCCGAGGTGTAGAGGATGTAGAGCGGATCGGTCGCGGCGACAGGCGCGCATGCGGCCTTCTTGCCGTCGTTCATCGCCTTGCGGCGCAGGCTCGCCCAATCGTAGTCCCGGCCCGGGGCCAAGTCGCAAGTGAGCTGCGGGCGTTGCAGCACGATGCAGGCCTTCGGCTTGCTGCCGGCAAGCCTGATCGCCTCGTCAAGCAGCGGCTTGTACTGCACGATGCGGCCGGGCTCGATGCCGCAGCTTGCGGAGAGAATGAGTTTCGGCTGCGCATCGTCGATGCGGGTGGCAAGCTCCTTCGCGGCAAAGCCGCCGAACACCACCGAGTGCACCGCACCGATCCGCGCGCAGGCGAGCATCGCGACCACGGCCTCCGGCACCATCGGCATATAAAGGATGACGCGATCGCCCTTGGCGACGCCGAAATCCTGCATGATGGCAGCGAGCGCCTGCACCTCGTTCAGCAGTTCGGCATAGGTGAATTTGGTGACGCTGCCCGCCAGCGGTGAATCGTGGATCAGCGCGACCTGGTCGGCGCGGCCGCCTTCGACATGGCGGTCGAGCGCGTTGTAGCAGGTATTTACGACGCCCCCCGTGAACCAGCGGCCATAGGTTCCCTGCGAGGGGTCGAAGATCGATTTGGGCGGCTCGATCCAGTCGATCTCCTTCGCCGCCTCGGCCCAGAAGCCTTCGGGGTCGGCCAGCGAGCGGGCATGGACCTCGTGGTAATTGCTCTTGCCCTGGATGTTCATTCCCGCGCTCCCGTTACCTTTATTGGCCTGACCTTGAACCTTGCGGCCGGACGGTCGCCCCGCCATGACCCGGATCAAGTGTCGGCCTTGTTTGAGAGGTATTTTCCCGGGAACGGGCCGCGGTTCAAGCTGAAAAGGATGGGCCTTTTGGTGGAGACGCAATTGCTGCCGCATCGGCGCTGCGCTCCCTCTCCCGCTTGCGGGGGAGGGCTGGGGTGGGGGTGCCCCCGCGTCGGGATTGCCCGAGGCTTTAGCAGGAAGTCTCCAAGAGGAGAATGCCCTCACCCGCCGCGCTCTTCGATCGCGGCGACCTCTCCCGCCAGCGGGAGAGGTGAGCGAGCCCGCCGCGCGACCTCGGCTTCTCCAACGCTCCTCAGCTCTCCATCGCGTTCAGCTTCTGCAACCGGTCCTGCATGACCTTCCTCAGATCATAGCCCGGCCGGCCGAAGCTGACGTTGCGGAGGCTAAGGAAATCGCGCTGGGTCTTGCGCAGCTCGCCGGCCGAGCGCTTGCCCGCCGATTTCAGCACGCGCTCGTAGGTCTCGGCGATCTGGCGGTCGAGCACGCCCAGCTGCGGATCGGCGCAGATCACCTTCTCGACCTCGCGCCTGGCCGTCGCGCATTCGAAGGACGGACCATTGCCGGACGCCGCATTCAGCGCCCGCGGCGGCTCACCGCCGAATTTCGCGATCTCCGCGATCATGCTGCGGCGGCCGTTGGCAGCATTCTCGTTACCGGGATCGAGCTTGAGCGCCGTCTCGTAATCGGCCAGCGCCTTCCTGCGCTCGCCCATCTTCTTGTAGAGCACGGCGCGGTTGTTATAGGTCTGCGCGAAATTCGGATCGAGCTTCAGCGCAGCGTCGTAGTCGCTGAGCGCCGCTCCGAACTCACCCTTGAACTGATAGGAATCGCCACGGTTGGTGAAGAAGTTCGGCCGGGGCGCCAGGCGCAGCGCCTGGTCGTAATCGGCGATCGCCTTGTCGTACTCTCTCATGGCGGCATAGGTGAGCCCGCGATTGTCAAAATATTCGGGCACCTTCGGATCGAGCCTGATCGCCTCGCCGTCGTCGGCCACTGCCTTGTCGAGCTGGCCGAGCTTCTTGTATGCCGCGCCGCGGTTGGTGTAGGTGCGCGGACGGTTGGGATCGAGCCGCAGCGCCTCGCTGAGATCCTTGATCGCCTTCTCGTTGTCGCCGCCGAGATAGTAGTTCACGCCGCGGTCGGACCATGCCTGTGCATCATCCGGCTTCAGCTTGATCGCCTGGTCGTAATCGGCGAGCGCACGGTCAAGCCTGCGCTGGGTGGTGTACACGACACCGCGCAGCTCGTAAGCCTCCGCATCGTGCGGATCGAGCTCGATCGCCTTGCTCAGATCCGCCGCCGCGCGGTTGAGATCGCCGCCGGCCTCGCGCAAGAGGTCGCCGCGCAGGCGCCAGGCCCTTGCATTCTTGCCGTCGATTGCGATGGCGCGGTCGATGTCCCGCAGGGCTTGGGTGAGGCCGCCCGAAGTCCGCGCATTGGCGTCGGCACGAACCAGCAGCGCCGCGGCGCGGTCGGACGCGGGCCTTGCGCTCTGGTCGATGATGACGGTGCAGGCCGGGATCAGCTCCGCGGGAGCAGCCTTGCTGCCCATCACGGAATCGGTGCCCGCCGAGGCAGGGGCTGCAAGGACGAGGCTCATCGCCGCCCCGAGAAGAAAGGTGCGAAGCGAGGTTTTGGCAAGCGAAGGCGCTTGCGCGGAAGAATGCGTGCCGCACATGGCATAGGGCTCCGTGGCGTCGGGTTCTCACCGTTGTCGCGGCAGGGAAGGGCTGGGTTCAATTTGGGAACAGTTGGGGGCGCGCAGGCGCATCACTCCCTCGCCCCGACTGCGGGGCCGCGACGAGCTTCGCTCGCGCTGAGAGGGTCGGGGTGAGGGGGAGCCTCCGCGAGAACGGTGAGAGTTGGACTCGCGGAGAGTCCCCCTCACCCGGAATTTGCTGAAGCAAGTTCCGGCCTCTTCCCGCACGCGGGGAGAGGCGAAGAATCGTCAATGCCCGTCCACGCCATTCAGTCGCTGCAGTCGCTCCTGCATCGCCTTCTTCAGATCGTATCCTGGCCGGCCGTACCCTGCATTGCGGCGGGCGATAAACTCGTCCTGCTCGCGCTGGAGGTTCTTTGCTTCCGCCGGATTGCGCGCCTCCCGGATCACCCGGGCATTGGAGGCAAAGATCTCGCGGTCGAGATCGGCGAGCTCGCGGTTGCCGCAGATCGCCTTCTCCACCGCCCGGGCCGCACGCCTGCAATTGAAGCTGGGCTTGCCGGCGACCGCCATCTGCGCGCCGATCCGCTCTAGCTCGCGCGCCATCGCCTTGTGATTGGCCTTGGCCTTCTCGTGGTTCGGGTCGATCTTCAGCGCCGCGCCGAAATCCTGCACCGCCTTGGGCTTGTCGCCCTTCTTCAGCCAGAGCTCGCCGCGCGCATTCCAGATGTCCGCGAGCCCGGGGTCGAGCAAAAGGGCGCGGCTGTCGTCGGCGATGGCGCGATCGACCTGATCGTGCCGCGCATAGAGCGCCGCGCGCGCGAGCAGTGCCTTGATCAGATCGCCCTTCGCCGTCTTCTCATTGTCGATCACGGCGGCACAGGCCGTGGCGGCCTTGTCCATGTCGTCCGCCGCGGTCGCCGCGAGGCATGAGGCGACATCGACCTGTATCACCGCAGCCGGCTCACCGCCGGTCGCAGCCCGGGCGGCATTGAGCGACAGCGCGCAAAACAATACAGCACCTGACGATTGAATGAGTTTTCGAAAACGCATGCTCGTTGCTGTCGGACGTCTGCTTTCGGTCTTGCCCTGAGCCTTGCCTTAAGTCTTGCCTTAAGTCTTGTCTCGCGGCCGTACTATCCGTCATACGGCCGGATTGGTGCTAGCTTGTGGCGCCGCGCAAACCGGCTTCGGGGATCATCGTGTCGACATTCGAATGGATCATCGCGCTTCTGCTCGGCGCCGTTGCCTTATCGGCGCTGGCGCGGCGGATCAAGGTCCCCTACCCGACCTTTCTCGCCATCGGCGGCGCGCTGATCGCCTTCGTGCCGTCCAGCCCGTCCTGGACACTGGAGCCGGACCTGGCCTTGGCGCTTTTTGTCGCACCGGTCCTGCTCGATGCCGCCTTCGACACCTCGCTGCGCGATCTGCGCAACAATTGGGTTCCGGTCTCGACCCTGGTCGTCGCCGCGGTCGGCCTGACCACGGCCGGCGTCGCCTTCGTCGCGCACCGCCTGATGCCCGATATGCCCTGGGCCGCCGCGGTCGCGCTCGGTGCCATCGTGGCGCCGCCCGATGCGGCCGCTGCAGTCGCCATCCTGAGCCAAGTCAAGCTGCCCCACCGCATGGTGAAAGTCCTGGAGGGCGAAAGCCTGCTCAACGACGCGAGTGCGCTTCTGATCTACCGCATCGCGGTCGGTGCCATCGCCACCGAGCATCTGACCTGGAGCCAGGTCGCGCCGACGATGGCGCTGGCACTGGTCGGCAGCGTCGTCGCCGGCCTGCTCGCGGGCTACCTCATCCCGCTGCTCCTGGAGCGGGTCAAGGAAGCGCCGAGCGCGATCATCGTGCAATTCGCCACCACCTTCATGGTCTGGATCGCCGCGGAGCATCTCGGCCTGTCCGGCATTCTCACCATCGTCGTCTACGCCATCACCATGGCGCGTACGGCGGGGGCGCGCATGCCGGCACGGCTGCGGGTGCCGTCTTATGCGGTGTGGGAAACCATGGTGTTCGTGCTCAACGTGCTCGCCTTCATGCTGATCGGCATGCAGATGCGGCCGATCTGGACGCGGCTGGATGCGGACGTGCGCTGGGAATATTGCGTGGCCGCGGCCTGGATCCTGCTGACGGTGATCCTGGTGCGCCTCGCCTGGGTGACGTTCTATCGCACGACCCTGCGAGTGCTGGTCGCGCAGGGGATCTATCATCCGAACGATCCCAGGGCCGTCGCCTCGCCCAAAGGCGGCCTCATCATCTCCTGGTGCGGCATGCGCGGCCTCGTCACGCTCGCCACCGCTTTCGCCTTGCCGGAGAACTTCCCGTATCGCGACTTCATCGTCTTCATCGCCTTTGCGGTGGTGCTGGGATCGCTGGTGATCCAGGGCCTGACGCTGCGGCCGCTGATCCTGGCGTTCGGCCTCAGGGACGACGATCCCGTCGGCACCGAGGTCGCGCGCGCTCGCGCCGTCGCCTATCGCGCCGCGCTCGATGCGATCGAGAGCGATCCCTCGGAGGAGGCGGAGATCCTGCGGCTCGAATATCGCGCCATCCTGATGCAGGCCGGGAGCGATCCCAACGGCGGCATCGCCAATGGCGAGCTGCCCGCCGACCCCCTGCGCCGCCGCGCCATCGCGGCCGCGCGCAAATCGATCTTCGACCTTCGCGCCACCGAAGTGATCGGCGACGATGCCTTCCACCGGCTCGAAGAGGAGCTCGATCGCGCAGAATTGAGCGCGGGGGGATGAGGCTAGCGGAAGCTACAAACTCCAGTGTCGTCCCGGACAAGCGCGCTTAGATCGAGCTTGTCCGGGACGACGACGGTTTGAACCAAACTCCACCTTCCCAGACTCATTCCTGATGACGACTCTGACCGACGACCGTCGTGTACGCGCGCGAGATGCGTCGCCTGCGCGATACTTTTATCTGCATATGGCCCTGGCCTGCGCGGCCACTGCATTCCTCGGCTTCGCACCGACCTATTGGGTTCCGCTCGCCAACCGGACGCTGTCCGCAAGCCCCGTCATTCACTTTCACGGACTGTTGTTCTTCACCTGGTCTGTCTATTTCGTGCTTCAGACCTGGCTCGCAGCCTCGGGGCGCGTGGTCAATCACCGTTCGCTCGGCATCGCCGGCGTGTCGCTCGCCACCGCGATGACGATCTTCGGCTTCCTCGCTTCCGTGCACGTGATGCAGCACTCCGCCGCGCTCGGGCAGAAAGAGGCCGGCATCGGCTTCTCGATCGTGCCGATGAGCGGGATTGCATTCTTCGCCGTGGTATTCGTCCTGGCGATCGTGAACACGCGCAGACCCGAGATTCACAAGCGCCTGATGCTGCTCGCCGCGGTCTCGATCCTCGATGCCGCGATCGCGCGCTGGTTCCTGACGTTCCTGGCGCCTCCGGGACCGCCCGGCCCGCCGCCGGTGCCGGTGACGATCGCGCCGGCCGTCGTCGCATCGCTTCTGCTCGTCGTCGCCATGGTGCGCGACTGGCGCAGCGAAGGCCGCGTGCATCCGGTCTACATCTATGGCACGCTCGCGCTGCTGGCGGTGAAGGTCCTGAACTGGCCGATCAGCGAGAGCGCCGCGTGGCATTCGTTCGCCGGCGGAATTCTGGCACTGGCGCAGTAATCACCGCTGTCCCGGACAAGCGAAGCGCCGATCCGGACGACAGCAGAGTGTGGGGCGGCTATCACGCCCCCGCCTTGCACGTGATCCCGCCATCGACCACGAGCTCGATCCCCGTCACATATTTCGACTCGTCGGACGCCAGGAACAGCGCGGCGTTGGCGACGTCGAAGGCATCGCCCATGTGACCCATCGGCACCTGCGCATCGCGCGCGCGCCACATCGCCTCGACATCGCCCTTGGCGTAGCTGGCGGCAAGGCCGGCAGAGTGTTCGACCATCGGCGTCTTCATCAGGCCGGGCAGGATCGCGTTGACGCGGACATGGTGGCGCGCGAACTCGATCGCGGTGGTGCGTGTCATCTGGTTCATCGCCGCCTTCGAGGTGCCATAGGTGACGTAGGAGATGCCCATGTGGCGGATCGAGGCGATCGAGGAGATGTTGATGATGGAGCCGCCGCCCTGTTTCACCATGACAGGGATGACATGCTTCATGGCGAAATAGGCGCTCTTGAGGTTGACGCTGAAGACGCGGTCCCAGCTCTCCTCGGTCACCTCGACCACGCTGCCCATCTCGGCGATGCCGACATTGTTGTCGAGCACGTCGATGCGGCCATAGGCCTTCAGGCACGCCGCCACCATCGCCTCGATCTCGGCAGACCGGGACACGTCGGCCGTGAACGCCGTCGCATTGCCGCCTTCGCCGGTGATGATCTTCGCGGTCTCCTCCGCGGCAGCACCGTTGCGGTCGACGCAGAACACCTGCGCACCCTCGCGCGCAAAGGTCACCGCGGTCGCCTTGCCGTTGCCCCAGCCGGGTCCGATCGAGCCGGCGCCCACCACCATCGCAACCTTGCCCTTGAGCCGATCCATCGTGTGTCTCCTTGTTGTTGTTCTTGTTGTAGCCCGGATGGAGCGTAAGCGTAATCCGGGGCCACCGTCCCGGATTGCGCTGCGCTCCATCCGGGCTACGGATCGTTGCAAATCTTCATCGTGGTGACGTTAGCACCAATGGGATGCCCGACAATCTCCGACAGCGTCTGGCATTGCCCATCATGGCACAGCCGCCATTCGCCGGCCGCGCCCGAATTGCCGAGCATGACTTCCTGCATCGGCGCCCGCTTCGGCTGCCACTGAAACCAGCCGTCGACCAGCCGCGCCTCGGGCGGTGGCTCCATGCCGGGGCCGGTGCCCTTGACGCGGGCCTGCACCAGTTCGAGACCGGCGGGGGTGACGCGCCAATCCTCCTGCCAGTCGACTTTCGCGATCGAATGCGTCCATGCAAGCGTGAACGCGGACAGCGCCAGCGCCTTCACGCCGAAAGCCGTTGCGAAGCAGAGGCTCACGCCGCCTCGACCGTTACAGGCGGGCGCTGCCGCCATTGCCACAGCACGATCGCCGCGGCGAGCACGAAGCCGGCGGTGTCGCTGAACGCGAATTCGCCGAGCAGGCAGAATGCAGCGCCGAGTGCGACCAGGCGCTCGATCAACGTCAGCCGCGTGAACAGGAAGCCGATCGCCACCATGCCGAACAGGCCGATCGCCACCAATGCCTTCAGGCTCGCCAGCGCCACCGCACCGTAGAAGCCGAGCTTCGCCGCCATGGGGTCGCCGGCCTGGAGCATCAGGGCTGGTGAGTAGACGAAGATGAACGGAATGACATAGCCGGCGAGCGCGATGCGCATCGCCTCCCAGCCGATCTTGTCCGGGTTCTCCTTCGCGATCGGCGCCGCAGCGAGCGCCGCCAATGCCACCGGCGGCGAAAGGTCGGCCATGATGCCGTAGTAGAACGCGAACATGTGGCTCGCGATCAAGGGCACCCCCAGCTTGGCCAGCGCGGGCGCGGCAAGCGCGGCGGTGATGATGTAGGTCGGGATCGTCGGGATGCCGGTACCGAGCAGGATCGACAGCAGCATGGTCATGATCAGCGCGAGGAACAGGCTCTTCTCGCCGAGCCCGATCACCCAGCCGCCGAAGATGGTGCCGACGCCGGTCTGCGACATCATGCCGATGATGACGCCGACGATGGCGCAGGCCATGCCGACGGTGATCGCGGATTTGGCGCTCTCGGCCAGCGCATCGCGGCAGGCGCGCAACGCCGCAAAGCCGCCGCGCACGAAGGCGGTGATCACGATCAATCCGACCACGACGCTGGCGACCGGCACGATCTTGAGGCCGTCACGCGAGAGCGCGGCGACGACGAGCGCAAGGCCGATCCAGAAGATGGTGCGGATCACATTCGAGGAGGCGCCGGTGGTGATGGCGGTGCCGAGGATCAACGCCACCGTCAGCGCGAGGCCCATGCTGCCGGCATAGAGCGGCGTAAAACCCTCGAACAGCATGTAGACGAGGGCGGCAAGCGGCAGCACGAGGTACCAGCGCGTCACCAGCGCCTTCCAGGCGCTCGGGATCTCCGAGCGCTTCATGCCGACGAGGCCGTGCTTGCCGGCCTCCAGATGCACCATCCAGAACGCGGACGCGAAATAGAGGATCGCGGGAATCGCTGCCGCCTTGACGATCTCGGAATATTGCACGCCGAGCGTCTCAGCCATGATGAAGGCGACCGCGCCCATCACCGGCGGCATGATCTGCCCGCCCATCGAGGCCGTGGCCTCGACGCCGGCGGCGAAGGCGCGGCGATAGCCGAACCGGATCATCAAGGGAATCGTGAACTGGCCGACGGTCACGACATTGGCGACGCCCGAGCCGGAGATCGTGCCCATCATGCCCGAGGCGAACACCGCGACTTTCGCAGGTCCCCCGCGGGTGCGGCCGAACAGGCCGAGCGAAACGTCGGTGAACAGCTGGATCATGCCGGCGCGCTCCAGGAACGAGCCGAACAATATGAACAGGAAGATGTAGGTCGCCGACACGTAGATCGGCACGCCGTAAAAACCTTCGGTGCCGAACGACAGATGCGTGATGATCTGGTCGAAGTCGTAGCCGCGATGGTTGAGCGGCGACGGCAGATACTGGCCGAAGAACCAGTAGACGAGGCACGCGCCGCACATCAGCGGCAGCGCCGCGCCCATCAGGCGCCGCGTGCCTTCGAAGATCAGCACCGCCAGCACCGTGCCGACCACGAGATCAAACCGCGTCGGGTCACCGTCGCGCGCGATCAGGTCCGCATAGAAGATCCACTGGTAGAGCCCGCACAGGAAGCCGGCGCCGCCGATCACCCAGCCGAGCGCGCGGCCGGCATTGCTCTTCGCGGTGAAATTGGCGATCAGGCCGAAGGTGAGCAGGACGAGGAAGCCGACATGAACGCCGCGCACTACCTGGCTCGGCAGATAGTTGAAAGCGGCGACATAGAGCTGGAAGGTGGCGAAAGCGATGCCGATCCAGTAGGCGAGTTGTCCCCACCAGCGAGGGCCGAAACCTTCCGGGAAACCGTGCTCGAAATTGTCGAACTCGACCTTGACCTTGTCGGGCGCCGTCGCCGTGCCCTCTGCCTTTTCCAGCATCTTATTCGTCCTCAGCCCTGTGGCTTATAACATCGAGGCATTGCTCACCACACCGTCATGGCCGGGCTTGTCCCGGCCATCCACGTCTTACGGTGTCTCCAAGAACGTGGATGCCCGGGCCTTCGCCTCGCCGAAGCGGCTTCGGCCGCGCAGGCGGGACAAGCCCGGGCATCACGTTCGCGGGTAGAGCGCGTCTTACTTGATCAGCCCTTTTTCCTTGTAATAGCGAATCGCGCCGGGGTGCAGCGGAACCGGGCTGCCGCTGGCCGCGGTCTCGAGCTTGATCTCCTTGCCGGCCGCATGCGCGTTCTGCAGTTCCGGCAGCGATTCGAAGACCAGCTTGGTCATCTGATAGGCGAGATCGTCCGACACCGCGGAGCTCGTGACGAGATAGTTGATCACGGCCGCCGTCGGCACGTCCTTGTCCTGGCCGGTATAAGTGTTGGCCGGAATGATCGCGGAGACGAAGGGCGGGCCGATCTTGTCGACGGTTTCCTTCGGCACCGACACCACCGTGATGGGGCTCGAGGTCGAAAGGTCCTTCAGCGAGGCGACGCCGAGGCCAGCCGATTGCAGCGTCGCTGCAAGTTGGCGGTTCTTCATGAGGTCGACGGATTCGGCGAACGGCAGATATTCGACCTTGCCGAGATCCTTGTAGCTCATGCCGGCGGCGGCCAGGATCGCACGCGAATTCAGCTCGGTGCCCGACTTAGGCGCACCGACAGAGAGGCTCTTGCCCTTGAGGTCGGCCAGCGTCTTGATGCCGGACTCGGTGGTCGCGACGATCTGGATGTAGTTCGGATAGATCGCGCCGATGGTCCTGAGCTTGTCGAGCTTGGTCTTGAAGCCCGCCTCTTCCTCGCCGTCCCAGGCGGCCTTGAGCGAATCGCCGAGCGTGAACGCCAACTCGCCGCGGCCCTGCTGCAGCAGGATCAAATTCTCGACCGACGCCTTGGTGGCCTGCACCTGCGTCTTCACGTTCGGAATCTTGTCGCCGTAGATCTTCCCGATCGCGACCCCGAGCGGATAATAGACGCCGGAGGTGCCGCCGGTCAGCACGTTGATGAAGGATTGCGCCTGCGCGCAAGGTGCCGACGCCGCCAGAGCAAGAGCCGCGGCCGCGCCGAAAATGGTCCGTTTCATGGTTGTTGTTCTCCCCAAACCGGCGGCGAAATTGGCCGGATGAGGGATGCGGGTCAACCCATCCAAAAGACAAAACAGGACTGCGGTAAACGGCCGATCCGGCTGGGTTTTTGGGAACCTGTGGGTGCGGCGAGGTGGCGCAGCCGTAGTCCGGAGCGGCGCCATCGCCATCGACGTTTCACTGGAACGTCATGTCCAGGCACTTGGAGATGTCGGAACCGAGGCCGGAGGAGATGATGATGCAGCCGCGCACCTTCTGCGCGCTGACATCGGCCGCCCACACCGAATAGCCGCCGGGGCCGAAGAACGAGTTGGTGTTCGGCGGCTCGGTCTCGGTCGCGTCGAAATCATACTTGCCGTCGGTCTCGAAGATGCGCGGCTTCTTGATGCAGCCGCCGTCGGTCTGGACGTTGATGACTTCCTTGTTGTCGCGGGTCAGCGCCAGCGAGACCTGGCAGCGGAAATATTCCGAGGTCTTGGTGTTGAACAGATAGGTGTAGGACTTGCAGGTCGCCGTGTTCAGCTTGCCCGGGGCAAGGCCGCGGCTGCACGAAATGCGCTGGTTGTGGCTGAGCTGGTAATCATCGGCCCGGGCGGCCGGCGCCAACGCCGTCAACGACAATACAGCAGCCCAGCAAAGTTTAATCACATGGCGCATCCGAATCATCCCCACCAATAATTTTGTCGAGTTGCGTTCTAGACGGAAAGCGGAACATAGTCGCGAGGGGACGAAGGGAAAATCACAAACTGCTGGGCAAGACGTGATGCGCTGCGGCGCTTTCGCAAATTGACCCGGATACGCCGTTCGTGATTTGTTCAAGCCGGGTACCCCAGCGACGGGGAGGATGGATGATGGCATTTTCAACCAAGACATTTGCACTTGTTTCGGCTGCACTCGTGACGGTGCTCGGCGCATTCGCCGCGCCCGCATGCGCACAAACCCCGGCAACGCCGTGGGAGCTCAAGCCCGACACCGGCTACGCCTATGACAGGGAAGGCAAGACCTTTTCCTACAAGATGGGCACCAGCAACGCCGGCGAGCTCTTGAAGGGCGCCAAGAAAGTCCCGAAGGGCACGCTGTTCTTCATCGGCCATAACGGCCAGCTCTACATGCGCAGCGGCCCCTATCTGGAAGGCGACGGCAAGTTCAAGTTCGGCCCGGATCAGTAGGAGCGGCGGCTCTCACCACGAACGAAGCTGCCGTAGGGTGGGCAAAGGCGCGTAGCGCCGTGCCCACCATCTCTCCCTATCGCGAAAGGTGCGTGGGCACGCTTGCGCCGCCGCTCTTCGAGCTATGGCGGACAAGTCGCTTTGCCCACCCTACGGCAGCTCGCCAGCTCCCTAAAACGCGCCCGCCAATTCCCTTGCGCCGGGTTTGCTGCTGTTCGAATCCATCCGATCGTCCGTCACCGCCAGCAGCTTGGCCACCGTGTTGTGGCGGATCGCGACCGGGTTGCGCTCGTAGCCGCCGCGCTGGAAGAAGTTCGAGGTCGGCACCTGCTCGCGCATCGCCTGCGGCATCGTCACCATGTCGAGGCCGGTGCCGTCGCCGGTGAGGTTCATCATCTCGAGCTCGGCCGCGGTCAGCGGACGGGTGTAGCCCTTGGCGCGGGCGAACAGCACCGAAGTCAGGAGCTTGTGGGTCTGCAGCATCGGACCGACGTCGATGTCGAGCACCATCGCGTGCATGGCCCAGCCCTGCGCGGTGTTGCCGATCTTCTCGTGCTCCGACCAGGTATCGGGCACCGACTTCGCATGCGCCACCATTTTCTTCAGCACGACGAGCTTGTGCTCGAGCGACTGGCGCGCCGGTCCTGATGTCCGCGCCACCTTCTCGGAGAGCGCGCGAATGAGTTCGTGGCCCTGCTCGGCGAGCAGCTCGACGCTGTTGGTGGTCAGGAGCTGGTTGTAGCCCATCGCGGTCGAGATCGCGCGCTTGCCGCCATGCTCGATTCCCGCCTGCACGTCGTGGCTGCCGGTGCCGCCGGTCTCGAACGAATAGACCCGCACGGCCTGCTCGCGCGTCAGCCCGGAGGCGAGCGCATAGCGCGCATAGGCGCGCTTGAATTCGATCTCGCTCGCCGGGCGCTGCGGCGTGAACTGGTAGAGCTCCTGCGCCGCGCGCAGGAAATCGGCAACCACGGGAATCGGTTTTCTGGGGGGGCGGTCCGGCGTTTCCTCCGGCTCCGGATTCACCGGCTTCTTCGGCCCGTTATAGAGCGGCGGATGCTCCAGCACGTAGTCGTCGAGCGTCACCTGCTGCCCGCTGCGCCGCTTGGCATTGCGGCCTTTCCGCTTCTCGGAGATCTGGCTCCAATAGGCGCCGGCCTCGGCGTCGAAGGCCGCGCGCGCCGCCTGATATTCTGCGAGCTTGCGGCGATATTCGAGCACCGCCGGGGACGCGCCGCCTTGCGCGAAGAATTGCGACAGCAACTGGGCGTTGGCATCGCGGACGGCAGGCGGCAGCGCGTCGATCTCGCCGCCACGCGCGGCGGGCGCGAGCAGGACGAGTGCGAGTGGAACCAGCGCAAGGCGATTTCGAGAGAGGCTGTTTCGAATCGAATGATGCATGCTGCCCTCTTAGCAGGCATCCGGTAACCGTCACGTTAACGCGCCGTTTACCATCGTCACTTCCAGGCGAACACCGGTTGTTCCAGCTCCGCCACGCGGGTATGCCGGCCCGCAAGCACCTCGCGGAACTGGTAGATCAGGGCCGCGGTCGGCGCGTGGATCAGGCTTTCCTGATGATGGAAACGGATCACGCGGCGCGCGCTTTCGGGGATGGCGACGAAATCGAAGGCGTCGTCGCGCTCGATGGTGTCGAGCGCAATGCGATGGACCGAAGCCACCTCGTCGGGGTTCGGCCTGATTGCGGCACTGTCGGCGGCCCAGACCACGACGGGCGTGATCAGATAGCCGGAGCGGGTCGGGTAATCGTCGAGCGTACCGAGCACCTGCGCGCCGGTGAGGCGGAGGCCAAGCTCCTCGTCGAGCTCGCGCAGCGCCGCCTCGACCGGCGTCTCGCCGGCATCGCAGCGGCCGCCCGGCAGCGCCCATTGGCCGCGATGGGCGCGCAGGTGCGATGCGCGCAGCGTGAGCAGGAATGCGGTGTCATCGCCCTCGCTCGCGGTCAGCACAACTGACACCGCGGCACGCTTCAGCGTCGTCGGCACTTCACCCGCCGGCAGCCGCATGAAGGCCGCGCAGGCATTCGCGATATTCCGCCGTGTGGCATCATCGAACGGTCTCATGATGCTTGACTACACCACGTCCGGCCCCGATGAAACGAGATCGCAAGGCCCGCACCTGAATGGACGACGACATGACCAACAAGGCCGCCGCAAGGCTCAAATCAGACGGCTGGAGCATCCTGGAGACCACGGGCTTCCTGCACCTGATCGGCCCCTTGTGGGAGCGCAAGGTCGACGGTCATCACGAATTCGCACTCGCGACCGAGGACAAGCACCACAATCGTCGCGGCATGGTCCAGGGCGGCGTGATGATGACCTTTGCCGACCGCACCTGCGGCATGACCGCCCGCTATGTCTCCGGCAAGGAGTTCATGGCGACGGTGCAGCTCGACACCCACTTCGTCGAGGCCGGCCAGATCGGCGACATCCTGATCTCCCGCCCGCGCGTCGTGCGCTCGACCCGCAGCCTGATCTTCATGAGCACGGAAGTGACGGTGGATGGTCGCTGCATCGTGATGGCGAATGGCGTGTTCAAGATTTTGAAGGGGCCGGGTTAGCGCGCCGTCGGGCTGCCCCCGCAGCCCTCCACACACGCCGCCGTCGTCGCCCGGCTTGACCGGGCGCCCCAGTACGCCGCAGCCTCTCGGCTCAACCATAGCCGTCTCTGGAATACTGGATCGCCCGATCAGGTCGGGCGATGACAGTTGTGAGGATGGCGGGCAGTTTCCGCCACGCGTCATTGCGACGAGCTCTTGCGACGAAGCAATCCAGCATCTATCCGCGGACGCATCTCTGGATTGCTTCGCTGCGCTCGCAATGACGACTGTAGCTGGCTATGCTGATCTCCATAAAGATATCGAGGACCCGCCCATGCAATACCGTCAGCTCGGCCGCAGCGGCCTGAAAGTGTCGCCGATCTGTCTGGGCACCATGATGTTCGGTGGCCCCACCGATGAAGCCACGTCAAAGCGGATCGTCGACAAAGCGCATGGCGCCGGCATCAACTTCATCGACACCGCCGACGCTTACTCAAAGGGCGGCTCCGAGGAGGTCGTCGGCCGTGCGATCGCGGGCAACCGTCACGCCTGGGTGCTCGCCACCAAACTCGCCAACCCCATGGGCGACGATCCCAATCGCGGCGGCCTGTCACGGCGCTGGGTGCTGCAGGCCGCCGACGAAAGCTTAGCGCGGCTCGGCACCGACCACATCGACATCTACTATCTGCACAAGGAAGACCATTCGACACCGCTGGAAGAGACGGTGCGCGCGATGGGCGATTTGATCCGCGTCGGCAAGGTGCGCTATTTCGGCGTCTCGAACTACCGCGCCTGGCGGGTCGCCGAGATCTGCAACATCTGCGACCGGCTCGGCATCGACCGTCCCGTGGTGAGCCAGCCCTATTACAACGCGATGAACCGCATGCCCGAGGTCGAGCACTTTCCGGCCTGCTCCTATTACGGTCTCGGCATCGTGCCCTACAGCCCGCTGGCGCGCGGCGTGCTCACCGGCAAGTACAAGCCGGATGCCGCGCCCGACAAGGAGACGCGCGCCGGCCGCAACGACACCCGCATGATGCAGACCGAATGGCGGCCGGAATCGCTCCAGCTTGCGCAGGAGATCAAGACTCACGCCGAGAAAAAGGGCATCACCGCCGGCCAGTTCGCGGTTGCCTGGGTGCTCAACTCCGCCTTCGTCTCCTCGATCGTCGCAGGTCCCCGCACCGAGGAGCAATGGGATGGCTACATCAGCGCGCTCGACTACCGCTTCACTGGGGATGACGAGGCGCTGATCGATCGGCTGGTCGTGCCGGGCCACCCCTCGACGCCGGGCTACAACGATCCCGCCTACCCGATCGAAGGCCGCCGCGCGCGGACGGCGTGAGACCGGGAGATCAATGATGGCGCTTGAAGACCGCTACGGCCTGCCGCTCTCTACCGCATCCGATGCGGCCGCTGGCGCCTATCGCGAAGGTGTCGACCTCATGCTCGCGGGCTGGACCGGCATGGCGGAGATGCTGGAGCGCGCGATGGCGACTGATCCGGAGTTCGCGCTTCCCCATATCGCCCGCGCCCGCGTGCACGCTTTCTACCAGCAGGGCGATCTGGCACGGCAAAAGGCGGCGCTCGCGCGCGAGCTGGTCGCCAAGCGCGGCACAGAGCGCGAGCGCTCGCATGTCGAGACGCTGGCGCTGGCGATCGAGGGCCGGCTGCCGGAGGCGATCGCATCGACGCTGAGGCATATCGAGAGCTGGCCGCGCGACGCATTGGTGCTGTCGCTGCCGCTCGGCGCGTTCGGCCTGTTCGCCTTCTCCGGCATGGCCGACCACGACCGGGCGCGGCATGAGCTGTGCGAGCCGCTTGCGCAGCATTATGGCGAGGATTGGTGGTTCCTGACCATGGCGGGCTGGGCGATGACCGAGAACGGCGACGTCGCACGCGGTCGCGCCATGACCGAGCGCGGCTTCAATTTACGCCGTCAGAATGCCCACGCCGCACACGCGGTGCTGCATGCAATGTTTGAGGACGGCTCGATCGAGGCGGCCGACCGCCTCGTCGACGACTGGATCCCCTCTTACGACCGCGCCGGAATTCTGCACGGCCATATCAAATGGCACCAGGCGCTCGGCGCGCTCGAGCATGGCGATGCGGCTCGCGCGCTCGCGATCTATGCCGACGTGCTTCAGCCATCAGTCACGCAGGCGCCGCCGCTCAACGTCATCACCGATGCCGCCTCGCTGCTGTGGCGCCTGTCGGCTTACGGCCATTCCGTGCCGAGGGAGCTGTGGCTCGACGCCGACGCCACCGCGAAAAAACTGTTTCCGAAATCGAGCCTGTCCTTTGCCGATGTCCACATGGCGCTGTTCGCGGCAGCGACGCAGAATCACGCGGCGCTCACCACACGCCTTGCGGCCATCGAGCAGCGCCTCGCCGAGGGCAAGCTGCCGGCCGGCCTCGTGGTGCCGGCGATCTTCCGCGCGCTGGCGGCCTTTGCGGATGAGGATTACGCCTCATGCGTGCAAACGCTGGCGCCGGTCCTCGGCGAGGTCGTACGGATCGGCGGCAGCCATGCCCAGCGCGAGCTGGTCGAGGACACCTACATCGTCGCCCTGATGCGCAGCGGCGAGCTGGCCCGCGCCCGCGCCGTGCTGGACGCCCGCCTGCACCGCCGACCCTCACTTCGCGATGCGCGCTGGCAGGCGGCAATGGGCTAGACTTCGCCACGAAAAAAACACCGGCCTGACGGCAAGTGCCGGCGGGACGGTTTGGGCGATGTAGGCGAATCGTCGTCGGGGTGGCGCGGTGGTATTCCAGGCGGGACTTGCAGGACAAACGCGATCGCAACCAATTTGCGGTTCGATCGTTATGGTGCGGAACCCGACCGTGGTTCCCTGGCACGTGAGCCTTCCAATGCGCCTCTGCCGACCGCTTCTGGCCGCCACGCTAGTCTTCGCCGCGACCCTTGCCGCGTTGGCAAGTCCTTGTTTTGCCGAAACTTCCAAGCCGATCCCGGTCAACAACCCGCCGGCGCCGCAGAATGCCTTCATCGACCTGCTGGCGCTGATGTCCGGCCACTGCAAGACCTTCAAGGTTGCCGGGCGCACCTTCGCCTGCAAGACGGTGGCCTACGCCCACGGCGACAAGGGCCGGGTCAATTTCGCGGTCGCGGTCGACGATCCCTCCGACGACAGCCACGTCGTGTCGTTCTCCGGCGAGAACGGCAAGCGCGCCGACGACAATTCCTACGAGCTGCCGATCGACCGCATGCTGCTCAACTCCAAGGACCGGCCCAGGGTCGACGGCCTGCCGGTGCCGGCCGAGCAGACCTCCACCGGCCTCTGCCGCCAGACCGGCAATTTCGCCGCCAGGAAGGTGACCGACATCACTTGCTCCGCCACCGACAGTGAGGGCCGGCAATATGAACTGCTGTTCGTCTCCGACGGTACGCCGGTGAGCGTGCGCCGCATCCGGCAATCGCTGCCCTCGATCCAGGATCCGTTCAAGTAGCGGCACTTCGTCTCGCCTGCTGTGTCGGCGAAGTGAAAGCGCATCCTTCCGTTTGAAACTCCAGGTCCGGCTTGTATGCTCTCGCGCGCGTCCTCACCGAGGAGGCCCGATTGCAACTGGAGGCGGGGCCGAGAGCCCGGCAATGCGTATGATCACCGGGCTCATGCGCATCCTGTTCATCTTCCTCCTCGCAAGCCTGTCGCGTGAATGCATCGCGGCCGACGGCAAGCGGCAGCGTTCGATCCTGGTTCTGGAAGAGGCTGATTTTCGCTCGCCCTTCTATTCCGAGATATTTGCCGGCATCCGCGCCGTCGCGAAGCCGAACGGGACGAGTCACACGGTGACCTACGGCGAGAGCCTCGATCTCGCCCGCTTCCCGGGACCGGACTACGAAGAGAGCCTGGTCGGTCACTTCAAGACCAAATATGCGCAGCAGCCGATCGACGTCATCGTTTCGATCGGAGTTTCATCGGCGAAATTCCTTCGGAAGCGCAAGCAGGAGATCTGGCCAGATGCACCGGTCGTCTACGGCTTCGTGCCCGATCTGCCCGAGACGCGCGCGCTGTTCCTGCCCAACACGACGACCGTCTTCACACGGGTGAGACCGGCGCAGCTGCTGACCGCAGCCCGCGCTGTCGTTCCCGACCTCAACCGGGTCGTTCTCGTCGGCGAGGCCTGGAAGAATCCGCTGACATACGGACACTGGAAGCAGGACTTCGCGGCGGCAATGCCCGACCTCGAAGTCACCGATCTGTCGGGCGCGGTGCTGCGCGAGGTCCGCGCTCACGTCGCGTCCCTGCCCGCCCGCTCCGCGATCTTGACCTCGGCGATGTATTCCGACGGCGAAGGCACCTATTATTCCCCGGCCGCCGCGCTCGCACGCATCGCCGAGAGCGCCAACCGCCCGATCATCATCACGTCCGATACGTTCCTCGGGCGCTCGGGCGTGGGCGGCTTCCTGCTGCTGCCCGAAATGATCGGACGGGAAGCCGGCGAAGTCGCCATGCGGATTCTCGGCGGCGAGGCCCCGTCGAGCATCGTCCCCTTCGGCGGGAATAACGTGAAGCCGATCTTCGACTGGCGGGAGCTGAAACGCTGGAACGTGGACGAGGCCCATCTGCCTCCCGGCAGCGAGGTGCGTTTCCGTGAACCAACCTTCTGGGAGAGGTATCACTGGCACGCCACCATCGTCGCCAGTGTCGTTCTGGTGCAGGCGCTGATGATCGCCATTCTGCTGCGCGAGCGCCGCTTGCGCTTCGTGGCCGAGGTCGAGGCGCGGCAACGCATGTCGGAGCTCGCCCACATGAATCGCCGCGCCACCGCGGGTGAGATGTCCGCCTCGCTCGCCCACGAGCTGAACCAGCCGCTCGCCGCCATCCTGATCAATGCCGAGACGGCCCAGCAGATCTTGCGGAATCCGGCGCCCGACCTCGGCGAGATCGGGGACTTATTGGACCACATTCGCCGGGACGATCAGCGGGCCGCCGACGTCATCAGCCGGCTGCGCTCGTTTCTGAAGCGAGACCCGACCGAACGGCGCGAGCTCGATCTCAATGCGATGGTTGGCGAGGTGTTTCGATTCCTCTCCGTGCAGGCCCTGACCCACGACGTCGCACTCATGACCGAACCCTCATCCGCGGATATCCGCGTTAAGGGCGATAAGGTTCAGCTCCAGCAGGCCATCCTGAATCTCGTCGTGAACGGCATCGATGCCGTGGCGCATCTCCCGGACAAGCGGCGCCGCGTCATCGGCCGAACCAGTCTTGCCGACGGTAATGTGGCCCTCGTCTCGGTCGCCGATGCCGGCGACGGGATCCTGGCGGAGAAGATGACGGAGATCTTCGAGCCGTTCTTCACGACCAAGACCCAAGGCATGGGAATCGGCCTCTCGATCGCCCATACCATCGTCGAGGCGCATGGCGGGCGCATCTGGGCAGAGAACGCGCCGTCAGGGGGCGCCGTCTTTCACGTTAGCCTGCCGCTGGCAGCGTTGCGATAGCTCCTATCGCAGGCGCCAGCGACGCTGGCCAGCCGTCACGCGAACGCCTTTTCCAGCGTTGCGAAGATCACCGCGAGCGATTTGTCGTGACGCGTGACCGGCGGTACCGGGCGATCGATCTTCATGAGCTGATAGACCGCCATCTGCGCCGCGCGCACCGAATACTCGACCGTGAACACGACGTCGTCGGGGATTTCGACGAACTGGCTGACGAAAGCGAGGTTGACCGAATTCTTCGGCACCGGCAGCGGCCGGTCGGCCAGATTGCGCGGCATGAACATGCTGGTGATGTAAGGCATGCGGCAGGGAACGCAGATCGCATCCGCGAACACGCTCGAATCGAAATTCAAATGGCCGCACAGCTCCTTCAGGATCTCCGCGCCGCCGCAATCGGACATTGGCTTGGCAACGAAATTGCCGACGCGGTCGGGATGTAGCGCATAGCCCCAGAACACCTGCAAATTGTTCGGTTGCCCTGAGAAATGCGGCTGGTGATAGAGCACGACCGACATCAACCAGTTGGAATCCCTGAACGTGACGAGGCCGCCGGTGCCGGCCCGGTTGCCGGAGAACGCCTCCATCTTCTCGAAGAAGAGTGGATCGCGGCAGGTGACGGTGAAGGACAGCCAATAGGATTCAGGGATCGAGGTGTTGAACGCGGCGGGATTGCCGAATTCGGGACGCTCCTTCGCGATCGTCTCCCACAGCGCCCAGCCCTGGCTGTCTTTCTTGGTCAGATGCGGCGGCGGCTCGGTCATGGTGCCGAGGCTCGAGGCGTCCGTCATCGAGCCGTTCTGGAAAAACACGAGATCGCCGTCCTCGAGCCGGACATTGGCGATGCGGCCGTCGCGATCGAGCACGAGCTGGCGCACCCGCAACCGTCCGTCCTCGCTCTCGATCGCCATGTCGGTGACGCGGGTCCCGCGCACGAATTGCACGCCCTGCCGCTTCAGCCAGTCGGCAAGCGGCCGCACGATCGCATCATATTGATTGTAGACGGTGCGCTTGACGCCGGCGAGCGTCTCGATGCGCGGAAACTCGTTCATGAAGCGGTGCAGATAGCGCTTCAGCTCGACCGCGCTGTGCCAGGGCTGGAACGCGAAGGTGGTCTGCCACATGTACCAGAAATTGGAATCGAAGAATTTTGGCGAGAGCCAGTCGGTGATGCGGCTGTTGCCGAGCGTCTCCTCCGAAGCCTCGGTGAGCCGCAACAGCTCGAGCCGGTCGCGCGCGGAAAAGCCCATATGCGAGACGTCGACCTTGAAACGGTTGCGATCGACCAGCCGCGCCTGCGAGTGCGCCGGGTTCTCCAGGTTGAACGCGATGGTCTCGTCGCGCACGCTGCGGCCGGGATGCTCGAGCGAAGGGATGCTGGAGAGCAGATCCCAAGTGCATTCGTAATGGTCGGTGGTCAGCATGCGTCCGCCGCGCAGTGAATAGGCGCCGTTCGCGAGCAGCGCGCCGTCGAGGCTGCCGCCGACCAGCGGCTGCGCCTCGTAGATCACGATGTCACGCCCCGGCTGCCGCGCGTCGCGAATCAGGAACGCCGCGCCCGCGAGCGAACCAATGCCACCGCCGATGAAATACGCCTTCATGACTTGCCTCGACTGCCGTTCGAATTCACGAGCGACATTGCATCGCGAGGCAGCGGCCGAAGTTGCGCTGGATCAAGCGGGGGAGGAGACGAAATCACGTCGGCGTTATCGCCGCGGGCTTCTTCGCATAGACGTGCTCGATCTCGTCTGCGAAGCGGCGTTCGAGCGCGGGCCGCTTGTTCTTCAGCGTCGGCGTAAGCAGGCCGCTCGCGATGGTCCACGGATCCAGCGTCCACCACACCGCGCGCGGCGTCGCGTAGGACGGATAGGCCTTCACGGCCGCGGCGATCCTGGCCAGCAGGGCGGCCCGTTCCGCCGCGCCGCCTTGCTTGCCGCTGGCAGCTAACCGTTCCTTCTCCTGCACCCAGGCCTTGGCATTCAGCACGACCAGCGCGGTAAGGAACGGCCGCTGCTCGCCGACCACCAGCGCCTGCTCGAACAGGGGATCGGCGAGGATCGCGGTCTCCAGATCCACCGGCGCGATCTTCTCGCCGGTCGACGTGACCAGGATGTCCTTGATGCGGCCGGTGATGGTGATACGCCCGTTCTCGATGCGGGCCTGATCGCCGGTGTGCAGCCAGCCGTCGGCGTCCTTGACGCGGCGCGTCTCGTCCGGCTTGTGCCAATAGCCGAGCATCACGCTTGGGCCGCGCACCAGCAATTCGTCGTTCTCGCCTAGCCTCACCTCGACGCCGTCGAGGACGTGGCCGACCGAGTGCGGATCATTGTCGTCGATGGTGTTGACCGAGACCACCGGCGAGGTCTCGGTCATGCCGTAGCCCTGGAGGACGTCGAGCCCGAGCGCGAGAAACAGGCGAATGACGGGCTGCGCGATCGGCGCCCCGCCCGAGACCGCGACGCGCAGGCGGCCGCCGAGTCGCGCCAGCACCTTATCGGCGACGAGCCGCTTGAGCAGCGGCCAGGCCAGCCGGTCCAGCGGCGACGGCACGCCATGCCGCTGCCGTGCATCGAAACGGCGCCCGCCGACGGCGATGGTGAGGTCGAGCAGCGCGCGTTCGATACTTCCAGCTGATGCGCGATGCTGCATGATCAGCGCGTAGATGCGCTCGTAGATCCGCGGCACCGAGACCAGCACCGTCGGCCGCACACGCTTCAGATCCTCCGAGAGTTGCGGCACCGAGCGGGCATAGGCGACGCAGGCGCCGGCCGCGATCGGATAGTAATAGCCGCCGGTGCGCTCGAAGGTGTGCGAGAGCGGCAGGAAGGACAGGAAGACGTCGTGCGGTTCGGCTTTGATGCGGCGCGCGATCGCCTTCACATTGGCGACGACATTGCCGTGCGACAGCATCACGCCCTTTGGCCGCCCGGTCGTGCCCGAGGTGTAGACGATGGCGGCGAGATCGTCCGGCTGGATCACGACATCGGGCAGCGGCGCGGTCGCGCCTGCTGCTTGTGCGAGCCAGTGGTCGAGCCCGACGATGCGCGCGTCCGGCGTGATGAGCCCGCCTGCGTCCGCGCAGACGACGCGCTTGAGATGGTCGAGCGGCTGGCCGGTCGCCACGATCGCCTGCCAGCGCTCCAGTGTATCGACGAACAGGAGCAGCGCGCCGGAATCGACGAGGACGTAGGCGATGCTGTCGGGGTTGTCGACGGCATGCATCGGCACCGGCACGAGGCCGCGCGACAGCGCCGCCTGATCCATGGCGATATGCGCAATGCCGTTCGGCATCAGGATGGCGACGCGTTCGCCCGGCGCGAACTCCTCCGCGGCGAGCGCGCGCCGCCACAGCTCGAATCGCGCATCGATCTCGCGCCAGGACTGGCTGACCCAGCGCTGCGCGGTCGCATCGAAATGGCGGTAAGCCTCCGCCGCCGGCGTCGCCTTGGCGCGCCAGCGCAGCAGCTGCGGCAGCGTCCTGATCCCGGCAAGTCCGTCCGGTTGAATCGTCGGCCCCGGCATGGCGTCCTCTCGCATCTCATCGATTCCCAACCATTTGGTGCCTCGACACTAGGCCGGCCAGCCCTTGCCGCCTTGATCCTCAGCAAGGCGGCCATGCAAGGACGCGTTCCTCGCGGCGCTCTCCGAACGCCACGGCTTTCCCAATCCACATCCGGGCTAGGGGGCTCGAAACGAGGGAAGATTGACATTGCCCGTCGTCATCTTCGCCTCGCATAATTGACTCAGCAATAGAAACCGAAAGCACCTCCATGCCTCGCTCCCTCCCCGCTCTCATCGTCGTCGACGTCCAGCGCGCGTTCGACGAATGGGAGGCGGCGGGACAGCGGCGCAACAATCCGGATGCGGTGGCGCGGATCGCCGGTCTGTTGCAGGCATTCAGAGCGCGCGGCGCGCCGATCTTTCATATCCGCCATGAAGGCACGAAGCCGAATTCATCGTTTCTGCCATCGCGTTCCGGCTACGCCGTCAAGGACGAGGCGCGCGAGCAGCCGGGAGAGACTGTCATCGTCAAACGCGTCAACAGCGCCTTCATCGGCACCGACCTGGAAAAGCGCCTGCGCGCGGCCGGCATCGGTACGCTCGTGATCTGCGGCGCCACCACCAATCATTGCGTGGAGACGACGACGCGGATGGCCGGTAATCTCGGGTTCGACGCGCACCTCGTGCGCGATGCGACATGGACGTTCGACCGCGTCGGGCCCGACGGCGACAAGCATTCCGCCGAGGAGATCCATGCAATGACGCTGTCGAACCTCAACGGCGAGTTCGCGCGCATCGTCACCAGCGACGACGTGCTCGCCTCGTTCGCGGCCAAGTGATGGCAGCAATGCGATCAATGCGGATGATGCGACAATAAATCTCACGATGTGCGTTCACGCGCGCGAATCGGACGTCGCGATACTGCGTCGTTTCGACGCCCGCACTGGCCGGAACGCAGCCGACGCCCATCTGTTGTCACACGACATTCAACTGGAGTGATGACACCATGAAGTATCTCATTGTCGCGATGGCGGTCGGTGCTGCGGCGCTTGCCGGCGGATCGGCGGCGAACGCGGCCAATAATTCAGGCGCGAAGCAGAACGCGCCAGCCGGCCAGTCGACCGACATCAGCGCGCAGCACCGGCACCATGGCCACCGCCATCACCATCACTGGCGCCATCATCACCACCATCACGGCTACTATCGTCCGCACTACCGGAGCTACGGTTATTACCCGCGGCACCACGGCTATTACGGCGGCGGGCCGTACGGATATTACGGCGGCGGCGGTCCGGGCGTGACGTTCAGCTTCGGCGGCGGACGCTGGTAAAAGGAAAGGCCCGCGATGCGGGCCTTTTTCTTACCCCCGCAAAATCATCTCTGCCGTCTCCTGACCGCTCGCCAGTGCCGCTTCCACCGTGCCCATGTCACGGCCGCGATAGAGAGCTTCGCCGGAGAACAGCACCAGGCCATCGGCACGCGCGAGGACCGCTTGTGCCGCGCGCGTCCGCGGCGTCGCCCAGGAATAGGCGCCGCGGGCAAAGGGATCATGCGCCCAGTTGGTCGCCGTGGCCGCCACAAGCTCGCGCGCGACGTCCTCGCGCGGCAACTTGAAGATGGCAGCGAGCGAATCGAGCCCGGCGGCGATCAGTCCTTGTGGATCGAGGCTTTCCAGCTCCGCCGTGCGCGGGCCGCCCAACCAGCCGGTGAGCACGGCCTGCCCGCTCGGATATTGCGTCCACCACACCGGGATGGTCCGGTCGGACAACAGAAAGGTCATGGCTGCGAGATCCTGGTGCCGCTCGCGCCACCACGGCCGCGCAAACCGCAGCAGGATCTTGATGACGTTGCCGAAGCCGATGTCATCAGCAGCAGCAAGCTTCGCGCGCGCACTCGCCGGCAGAGCCATCTCGCGCAGCAGCGGCAGGGGCACGGTGAGAATCACGCGATCGCAGGCGTGGACATCGCTGCCGCCGCAGTGAACCGCCGCCGTGTCACCGTCCTCCTCGATCGCCGACACTACGGCGCCGAGATGGATGGTCACGCCAGACTTGCGGCAATCGGCGGCCAGAAAGTCGATCAGTGCGCCATAGCCGCCATCGATGCGCGCCTGCGGCGCGTGTCCGCCATCCATCCATTCCTCGCGCAGCGCCAGCGTCGAGGCGCGCTCGGGGTCGGCCGCGTCATAGCCCTCGACCATCCGTTCGATCGATTGGCGCATCGGCGCATAGTCGTCCCCGGCGAAATGCCGGCGCAGGAATTCGGCGACGGAGAGATCGTCCTTCAAGTCCTTCAGCACGGCCTGAAGCTCCGCCTCGTGCGGATCGTCGCGCTCCTCGCGCAAGAGCGCCGTGCCGTCAAAGCTCCACTGCTCGCCTGCGATCTCGAGAAGGGACAGTCCGGCCTCGCGCAGCAATCCGCGCGTGACCGGCGCCTCGCCATGGACAAATTCGGCGCCGCCCGCGGCGGGGTAGCCGAACTCCGAGACCGGCAGCGGAAGGATGCGGCCGCCGCAGCGCTCGCGCGCCTCCAGCACCGTCACCCTGCGGCCGGCCCGCGCCAGCTCGCGCGCCGCCATCAGGCCGGCCGCGCCGGCGCCGACGATGACGATATGCTCTGTTGTCTCGGGCATGGCCGCGCGTTACCGGCTCGCGGCTTGCGGATCGTTCGTGATCAGATAGCGCAGCAGCAGAACACCGCCGCCGAGCTGGCGCGTACTCTCCAGCGTCATCGCCGTGATCGGCGCGCGCTTGTCGCTGTCCGCCTCCGTCGAAGAGAACACGAAGGGCGCGCCCTCTGCGCCATCGATCGCTGGGCTGAGAATCAGGTTGAACTCGTCGATCAGACCGGCACGCAGGAACGCGCCATTGGCGACGCCGCCGCCCTCCACCAGCAGCCGCTTCACCCCCAACTCACGGCTGAGAACGTCCAGCGCCAGCGCCAGATCGAGCTCGGACTTGCCGGCAAAGATGTAGGATACGCCCTCGCCGCGCAGGCCGGCGAGATGCGAATCCGGCACGCTCTCGGTCAGCACGACGACGATCGGATCACCGCCGATGTCCGAGCGCCCCCAGCCGATCTTGCCCTGCGCATCGAGAACGACGCCATAGGTTTTCGCATCACGCCGCGCGAACCAGTTTTCACGCGGCAGCTTCGCATTCGTCGTCGCGGGATAGGGCTGGCCCTTGGCGAACTCCGACCCGGTAACGCGGCCAATCACCCAGGCATCGCCGCCGAGCTCGTCATGGATCTTCTCGAACCAGTCCGTGCCCGCCCCCTTCGGGCGCCAGCGGCTGGGATGCGTGCGGCCGTCGAGGCTGGAGTGCATCAGACAGATGACATAGGGCTTCATGCGATTCTCCGACGCCGCGCTTCACACTGCCGACCCATCGCCCTTCTCATCGCTCCTGGCGCGATCGTTCACGATCACCGCGAGCGGATTGAGCTTCGGTGGCGCGACGAGCTGCAGCGTGTTGGTGTCGCGATGGTCGAACGGCGCGCCGCGGACGAACAACTCGGTCTGGATCAGATAGGTCCAGCTGCCGTCGTCGTTGAAGGTGATGTCGCAGCGATAGGAGTCGGTGCGGAAGGCCTGTTCCAGAAAGTCGGTCGAGCAGATCCCGTAGGCGGTGTCGCCGCGCTTTGCGGTGACCGAGATCGTCTTGTCGTCGGGCCCGGCGTTGCCCGAGGCCAGCAGCACCTGCCCGCGCGGAATCGCCAGCGTCTGCATGATCAGGCCGGTCGCGGGCTCCCACAGCCAATAGCCGACCTGGTCGTGGAAGGTGATGTCTTCCTCAGGCGTGTTGATGTGGATGTGATAGCGCAGCCCGTACAACAGCTGCGGCCCGTTGGCCTGCGGATCGATCGGATCCATGCGGATGCGCTCGATGAAGGTCCGCCGCTCCGGCCCCTCCGCCTTCGGATTGATGTCGATGCCCTTGTCCGCCTGCCAATGCCCTGCGAGACGGCGAAGCGGGCCGAGATTGGCAAGGCCGTCGGGCGAGACGTCCTCGGGCTCGGTGAAGATATCGGCGGGAATGGGAAGCATGGCGGCCTCGCGGGAAAGTTGCGGAGGCAGCAATAGCATGGCGGCGGGAATCTGGCGCGTGCTCAGGCCTCACAATCGCGAATGGACACCGGCGTTGTGCGCGGGACGATTGTCGGGCTTTTCGACAAGACGACGAAGCCGAACCCGATCGGTTCGGCTCCGCCGCCGGGACGTTTAGTGGCGATGATCGCGGACCTCGGGCTGCGTGCGGTGGTCCCTGACGATGGTCTGATTGCGATGGTCGCGCACGATGGGCGGGTCGCGATGATCGCGGACGATGGTCAGCGCGCTCGCGGGTGTCACCACGCTTGCCAAGGTGATCGCTGCGAAGGCCACAAGGATGGTATTGCGCATAAGTCTTGTCCTCTTCCCGGTGGATCACTGCGAACCACCTGACCGCAAGCTAGATCGACCCGCGAGGAAGATATGTGTCAGCGGTCACGCGATGATCATCGCTCCTGCTGGTGACCGTGCGTCGTTCGATCGGAGGAAGAGGCACGAGAGGAGCCGCCGCGACTTCAACGCCAGCCCGCAGCGAGTGCCACGCTGCTGCAATACGCTGGGCGTGTCCGTCTGCACCGTGAAGAGCCACCTTTTCATGTCTTCAAAGAGACCGGCTGCCGGCGCTCGGTCGACCGGGTGAGGCTGGCGAACTCGCTGACGTTTCCGGTGTAGCGCGAATCCTTGTCGGAGGCCGCTATGGAGCTTCCCCCTCCTCGATGTCGGCGCGTCTCCGCCTCAACCCAGCGCTTCGGTTGCACGGTCGAAGAGTGTCGGATCGCCCTGTGCGCTGGCCATCAGGATCGCGCCTTCGAGCGTCGCGAGCACCTGGGTCGCACGCTGTTCGGTGAGGCCGCCGGCGACGAGGCTGGCGATGCCCGCCTGGAAAAACTGCCGCACCTCATGGGCCACGTCCGGCGCCAGGTCGGGGACGGTAGCGCCGAGCGATCCGCAGAGGCACATCTTGGCGCCATCATCGAGGGCGCTGCGAAACACCGCCCGCCAGGCCTGGACCACATTCTGTCCGGCGGCGACCCCGGCATCGGCGGCCGCGACCACGCGTTGGTTGTAACGTCGAGCCACAGCGGCCGCGAGCGCGCTCTTGGTCGGGAAATGATAGTAGATGCTCGCGCTCTTCACCCCGACGTCGGCGGCGACCTCTCGAAAACTGAAGCCGCTATAGCCAGCCTCCCGGATTCGACGCTCCGTCGCGTCCATGATCGCTTCCACCGTGTCGGTCATAGCCTTCCAGTCTGCCAAGTCGTTCACTTACCTGTTAACAGGTAGATCTTGCTATCGCGCCTGACAAGTTGTATGTGCGTCATCATTATCTACCTGCCGACAGGTAGATATCCGCAAAGCTCTGATCACCTGAAGGAAAATTTATGGGCACTGGCAATCGGCAAAAGCGCATCCTCCTCATCATGTCGTCGGTCGACGAGATGGGGATCAGCGGCAAGCAGACGGGCACCTGGTTCCACGAACTGGCGGCCCCCTATTACATCCTCACCAAGGCCGGCTTTGAGGTCGTCTTTGCTTCCCCACGGGGCGGCGAAGCGCCGATCGACCTCCTCAGCATGAAGTCGCCGTTCACCACCGAATATACCGAGCGCTTCCTCGCTGATCCGGTCGCAATGTTCGCTGCCCGCAACACCCGGAAGCTGCGCAATATCGACTACCGCACGTACGATGCCGTGTTCTTCCCCGGTGGCTATGGCCTGCTCTGGGATCTCGCGTCGGATTCCTACGCGATCAAGCTGATCCGTGACTTCCATAATGCGCAGCGTCCCATCGCGATGGTCTGCCACGCGCCCGCTATCCTGCGCGACGTCAAGAAGGACGACGGCCAATATCTCGTCAACGGCCTGAACCTGACCGGCTTCAAGAACGCGGAAGACACCGAAATCGAGCTGTTGCACCATCTTCTGTTCTCGCTCGAGGACGAGCTCAGGAATCGCGGAGCCAAATATCAGAGCAAGGCCAATTGGGAGCCGAACGTGGTCGTCGATGGCGTGCTTATGACAGGTCAGAGCCCCGCCTCCGCCGTGCCGCTTGCGGAAGCTCTCGCGAACCGCCTCGCCTGAATCATCGAAGGGTGCTCTCGGGAGCACCCTTCGACATGATCGTCACAGCGACACACGTGGACTGGCGCACGAGTTGCGAAAAATGAGCATGCGAACCAAGGTAGCCATTGTGGGCGGCGGACTTGCCGGCCTTTACGCCGCGCGTCTGCTCGATGCGGCCGGCATCGACTTCCATCTGCTGGAGGCGAGAGATCGCTTTGGCGGGCGCATCCTCTCCGTCGACAGTGCGGGAGCGATCTCTGACGATGGCTTCGATCTCGGCCCGTCCTGGTTCTGGCCCGGCTTGCAGCCGGCGATGGGAGAGCTGATCCATGAGCTTGGACTGAGCTCTTTTCCGCAAAACGGCGACGGCGACGCTCTGTTCGAACGCATGTCGAAGGAGACAGTCCAGCGCTTCCGCGCGATGAGACAGGAGCCGCAATCGATGCGGCTGACCGGCGGCACCGGAGCGCTGATCCGTGCGCTGGTCGCGGCCCTGCCGCCGCAGCGCCTCCAGCTTCGATCGGCAGTGACCAGTATCGCGCTGACGCGCGACGGGGTGACCTTGGCGATGAAAGCGGCGGATGCGTCTTCTGCCATACTGGTTGCCGATCAGGTGATCCTCGCGCTGCCGCCCCGTCTCTTGGCACGGACGGTTTCGTTTCAGCCAGGCCTCGAGCCTGCGACCGCATTACTTTGGCAGAGTACCGCGACCTGGATGGCGCCGCACGCCAAATTCTTCGCGCTGTACGATCGACCATTCTGGCGAGAGAGGAGTCTCTCCGGCACCGTGCAGAGCATGGTCGGCCCGATGGCGGAGATCCATGATGCGACGACCGCGTTCGGATCGGCCGCGCTGTTCGGCTTTCTCGGTGTCGCCGCGGATCAGCGCCTCGCCGTTGGCGAGGATGTGCTGGTGCAGGCCTGCATTACCCAGCTCGAGCGTCTGTTTGGACCTGAAGCGGCGCAGCCTCGTGCCACCTTGTTCAAGGATTGGGCCACCGATCCGCTGACCGCAACCGACGCCGACCGCATCGGCGGAGCGCATTTGCCTCCCGGCCGAGCGTCCTGGGTGAGCGGCGCCTGGGCCGACCGGATCTCGCTCGGCGGTAGCGAGACCAGTGCGACCGAACCCGGCTATCTCGCCGGCGCGATCGATGCTGCGGCTCGCGCCGTCGCCGAAGTCCTCGCCCGATTGATCGATGCACAGGAGACCATCACATGCTGAACGGAAAGACCGCGCTCATCACCGGCGGCAATAGTGGCATCGGCCTTGCCACGGCCAAGCGGCTTCGCGCTGAGGGCGTCCGCATCGCCATCACCGGCACTGATGCGGCCAAGCTGGAGGCCGCGCGTCAGGAAGTCGGCGGCGATACGCTCACGATCAGCGCCGACGTGCGCTCCCTTGCCGATCTGAAGGCGATGGTGCAGATCGTCGGCCACGCCTTCGGCAAGCTCGACATCCTCTTCGCCAATGCCGGCGTCGCCTATGGAACGCCGATTGAAACGACCGACGAAGAGAGCTTCGACCGCCTGATGGACATCAATGTGAAGGGCGTATTCTTCACGGTCCAGGCAGTGCTTCCGATCATGGCCGATGGCGGCTCGATCATTCTCAACACCTCATGGCTGGGTCAGGTCGGCACGCCGGGCCGGGCGGTCTTGTCTGCCTCTAAAGCGGCCGTACGGTCCTTCACACGCGTGTTGGCGGCGGAGCTTGTCGCCCGAAAAATCCGCGTCAATGCAGTCAGCCCAGGTCCGATCGACACGCCGATCCATCGCGCACCCGGGCAGACCGAAGAGGAGTTCAGGGCCTATGCTGATAAGGTCGGCTCCAAGGTTCCAGCCGGCCGCATGGGTAAGCCGGAGGAGATCGCGGCGGCGGTGACATTCCTGGCCGGCGACGATTCGCGCTACCTGCTTGGAGCCGAGATCAATGTCGACGGCGGATTTGCGGAGATCTGATCATGCGCATCAATGACGACCTTTCTCGCCCTGTCATCGCCCACGCCTCGCAGGAGGACTGGATCCCGAGTCCGGCGCCCGGCGTCGACCGCCGCATGCTGTTTCGGATCGGCGAGGAGAAGGCACGCGCCACCTCGATCGTCCGCTATGCGCCCGGCAGCGCCTTTGCGCGCCATGTGCATAGCGGCGGGGAGGAGTTTCTGGTGCTGGAAGGCGTCTTCCAGGACGACGAGGGCGATTATCCAACCGGGACCTATGTGCGCAATCCGCCGGGCACCTCGCATGCACCCGCATCACAGGGCGGCTGCACGATCTTTGTGCGGCTATGGCAGTTCCGCGCTGACGACAGAGCGCAGACCGTCCGCCTGCCGGGCGAAGGTCAGCCCGCGGAGCCGCGCCCCGGCGCAAGCGCCGCAACAGTGTTGTTCGATGATGGCCATGAGACGGTTTTGCTGGAGGACTGGCGGGCGACCGCGACCGTCACAGTGGAGAATTCGGGCGGCCTGGAGTTTCTGTTGGTGTCGGGCGGCCTCACGGTCGACGGCGAGGCGATGAGCCCGCAGGATTGGGGGCGTCTGCCGGCGGGCGTCAATCTGCATGCGCAGGTTGGCGCTGAGGGCGCCCGCGTTTGGATCAAGCGGGGACCGCTATTGCATCCTGACGTGTGCGAATTCTAGAGCATGATCCGGAAAAATGTGCAGCGGTTTTCCAAAAAGATCATGCTCAAACAATAAACTGAAGCGCGATGATGTTTCATCCTAATCTCATCGCGCTTTAGCACGGCCGTCGCGATGAGCTTGCGGCGGAGAACGGCGGAAGCGCCTCGCCCCATCATTACGATGGCGAGGAGGTGTCGATCGCCCGGCTGATGCCGTCGCGATCGATCGCCGCCATCAATTTGCGGCCGCTCTCAAGCCGCTTCCGACACCGACTTCGCACGCTGCTCGAGCACGCCGATCGTGGAGACCAGATTGTCGCGCCGCGCTCGGAGGTTGAGTGCAAGCAGCGGATAGGTCGGCTGCTGCACGTCAAACACCCCGGCTTTGGCTTCCTCCTCGAGAATGTCGGTATTCAACAGCCGAACGCGCCACCACAAATCGGCGATCAGCGCATCGAGCCGGAGTTCTCCGGCAGTACCAGAACGGGACATTTCTTGCATCGCATGCCTCAACCTGAAACGGGCCTCCCTGCCGAGGCCCGGCTTTGGTCACGACTCAGCAAGTGGAGTGCCAGGATCGGCGGGTGCGATTTGGCTCGGGAATTGGCTCCGCGCGGTGCGGTCCTTCGGCTCTCAGCGGAAGCTTAACGTGCCAGCGAACCACCAAATCTTCCCCCTTCCAAGCTATTCAAAGGGAGCCTTCACCTGCTCAGCTTTCCTGCTCTTGGGCGGCGGGCGATGATGACAAACGCCGGAGGCATTCAGCTCACGCCGCTCGCCGTTTCCGTCGCGCCGGGGGGCTTTGCCACGAGAGGCCGGCGAACGGCACGGGCTTGCTGAAGTGAAATCCCTGGCCGAGCGGGATGCCGAGTGACTGGAGCCGTTTGACCTGCTCGAAGGACTCGACCCCCTCGGCGACGATCGAGAGCTTCAACGTCTTCGCGAGCTGCACGATGGACTTCAGCACGGCGACGGTCTCGCAGCGATCGATCCTGTCGATGAACGATTTGTCGATCTTGACCTTGTCGAAAGGAAAGGCCGTCAAATAGGACAAAGACGAGTATCCGACACCGAAATCGTCGAGGGCAATGGAGACGCCGAGCGCCTTGAGGCGCTGGAGCGTCTTGAGGTTCTCCTCGGTGTCGGCGAGAAATACGCTCTCGGTGATCTCGAGCTCGAGCCGGGTTTGCGGAAGGCCGCTTTGCGACAACGCAAACGTCACGGTGTCGACGAGATTGGTGCCGGCAAATTGCAGGGCAGAGAGATTGACAGCGACCTTGACGTCGGCCGGCATGCTCATCGCATCGCGACAGGCCCGGGCCAGCACCTGATTGCCGAGCTCGACGATCAAGCCCCCCGCCTCCGCAACCGCAATGAACTCAGCCGGAGGAATGTAGCCCCTGGTGCCGTGATGCCAGCGCGCCAGGGCTTCGACCGACTTTACCCGACCGGTGCCGAGCTCGATCACGGGCTGATAAAACACCTCCAGCTCCTCGCGCCAGATCGCTTCGCGCAGCTCGATCTCGAGCACGTTGCGCTGATCCGCTTCCGCCTTGAGCTCCGCTGAATAAAGGTGAAAGCAGCTTCGGCCGGCATTCTTCGACCTGTAGAGCGCAAGATCGGCGTTGCGAAGGATCTCATCGACCCGCGTGCCGTGCTCGGGCACGAGCGCAAGGCCAATGCTACAGCCGATCACGACGGGATGGCCATCGATGTGATAGGGCTCGGCAATGGCCTGGACCAGCCGCTCGGCCAGGCTTGCAGCGCCGTCGCGCATCGCGGCCACGATCACGGCAAACTCGTCGCCGCCAATCCGCGCCGCCGTATCGGCATCACGAATCTGCGCCTTGATCCGGTCGGCGACCTGCTTCAGCAACGCGTCGCCGCATTGATGGCCGAGCGCATCATTGACGGACTTGAACTTGTCGAGATCGAGCAGGAGTACGGCGAACCCAGGCTCCAGCCGGCGCGAGCTGGCCAGCGCCTCGTCGATGCGCTCCTTGAACAGGTTGCGGTTGGCAAGGCCGGTCAGGCTGTCGTAATGCGCCAGCCGCTCGATGCGGTCCGCCGACGCCTTGCGCTCGGTGATGTCCTCATGAGTGGCGACCCAGCCGCCACCCTCGCGCCGGCCGTAGGAGATGTAGACGACCCGTCCATCGGGAAACTGCACGGTGTTCGAGATCTGCTCCGACCGGGCGAGCCGGTTCTTCAAATCGACGAGATAGGCCTCGACGTCGAGCACGGCGGTCTGTTTTGCGAATATATCCCGGAAATGCATGCCGATCCGAATGTCTTCCGGCAGGAGGCCATAGAGTTCGAGCCATTGCGGGTTGAATGCGATCAAGCGGTCGCGGCCATCGAACATGCTCAAGCCCTGGGGAAGGTTCCGGAGCGCATCCTCAAACTTGCTGGCAAAATCGCGCCGCTCGCGGTGAGCGCGATCCAGCGCCTGCTGCCGTCGCCAATGGAATGTCGTCGCGGCGAGGATAATGAACGTAAGCAGCAGCGCGCCGCCGAGATAAACCTTCTGCCTGACGGCGGAGCGGGAATAAATCTCCTGCCCCGAAATGCCGACGGTGAAGATGAGCGGAAACGCACGCGACCTGCGCGCCGTGGTCAACCGGTCGCTGCGGTTTGGTCGGTTCTCGTTCCAATATTGCACATAGAAGCCGTCACCCAGCTCGCCCTCGACGCGGCTGGGTGCGTGTTGTCCCAGCACAGAGCCCTGGTCCACGCCCCGGGCGGCGAGCACGACGTAATTGGCATTTCTGAGCACCAGCGTTCCGCCGACGCCGAGCTTTGCCGTGTCGTAGAACCTGCCGACCACGTCGACGCTGATCGAGCCGACGACCACTCCGGCCGGATTCCGCGCGAGGTCGAACACCTTTCTTGCGAGCTGGATCGTCCATTTGTTCGAGGCCCTTCCCAGCACCGGCTTGGCGACGTAGAGGCGATCGTCGGCTTGCGCCATGACATTGATGAAGTGCTCGCGATCGCCAAGATAAAGCGGCGGGCCGGAATAGCCCGCGGTCGTCTCGGTCATGTAGCCGTTCGATCCGATCAGTGCGAACTGAACCACGTCGCCGGTCGCAATGCGGGCCGTGTCCGACCATGACTTCAAGCTGAAGGTGAGCGGATCCTGGGCGTAGAGCGCTCGCACCACCAGCAATGACTGATCGACGCGCTCGAAGATGCGTTCGGTGTTTTCCTCGAACAGTTCGGCGACGCTGTTGCCGTGCGACCGCGCCTGCTCGACCGCGTCCATCCGCTCCGACGCGGTGATTGCGAAATAGCCGATCCAGACCAGGGGCAGAAAGAACAACGCAATCTGCAGCGGACCATTCCGCAGGATCGTTCTTCCGGCTTTGCGGACTGCCCCTGCGGGAATCACGACGCGCACCCCCGCTTCGGCCGCCAGGGCAGAACTGCGCTCGCCCGCAGTATTGGCATCGCCTTGTCTCCGCCTCGACTGCACAGGGACACCCGCGGCCGAAAGCGGCGCGCGGGTGCTGTTCATAGCGCAAAGGTAGCTGAAACAGCCTTAAGTTTGTGTTTGGGTAAAGCTCAATTCTTCAGATTAAAACATCCGTATCATCACGGAGGTCGGCTGGCCTTGAGCAATCAGGTACATGGGCATGTCGAAAGCCGCACATTTTTAGCCGCCTTTGGGCCGGCTTTTCAGATTGCGCGCGCAAGAACGATCGCGCCGGACAGGATGAGGACCCCGCCTGCCGCATAGCTCAATCTTCGGCCGAACGGCAGCAGCTTCTCGCCGGCGACATAGAGCGCGATGCCGATGATCCAGGCCGGGTTCATCACGCCGCCGACGAACAGCAATACCATCAGAAACCAGCAGCAGCCGACGCAGTAGCTGCCGTGGCGAAGTCCCATTCGCAATGCGCCGCGCGTGCCGGGCCGCCAATGTCGGCTGAGAAACAACAGCGGGCTCTCGCAGTAGCGCAGGCACGCCTGTTTGAGAGGTGTGAACTGATATACCCCTGCTGCAATCAGAATGCCGCCACCCAGAATCGCGCTGGTGCTTGCCATCGCCATCGACAGCAATCCGAAGCGTTCGAACGCTCCCTGCACCACCACCGCCGCGAGACTGAACCCCGCCCACGTCACGAGATAGCCGGCGAGAAAGATCCAGGTATCGATTGCGGCGCGGGAGGCAGTCTCCTGCTTGCGCTTGACGGTCGCATACAGGAGAACGGTGGGCACCGCGCTCGGCGCCATCATCGCGACCATCATCACCCACCACATCACGAACAGCAGCACGCCATAGAATGGCGTCCACGGCATCGGCGCCATGTCCGGCATGTCGGCCATCATCTCGGTGTCCATGCCGGCGCCCGCGGCGAGATAGGCCCAGGCGAGCGCCACCACTGCGGCGGTCCCGATCGCGACGATCAGCCGGTCGCGGTGGAGCAGGTGTTCCAGTATCGAGCGCCCCTGCATCGACTTGTCCATGGCGATGAGGAGCTGACACCGAGGTTTTGTCTCGGTGTCAGCGCCGCATCATGCCGCTACGCCCTCGGGCGTCTGCACGACATTGGCGAGCGAGCTATGCGTACCGCGGGTCTCGAACGGAATCGCGCCGGTCGAGCGGATGTTGGCGGATGCGACCTCGGCCGCCCGATGTTCGAACCCCTCGGGCATGACCACCTGGATGCGGTGCGGATCACCGGTCACCGGATTCTTGATCGGCTCGACATCGGTCTCGAGCACGCCCCTGGCGACGAGTTTTGCGACGCGTCCTTCTTTGTCGAAGGAAAACTCGAACGGCGCAAATACCGGATCGTGGATCTTGGTCACGATCATGCTGACGATCTGAAAAAGCGTGCCTTCGGCCGAATGCTTGCCGGAAAAGATATCGAACAACGCCTGCCGCTGCTCCGCCGTGGCGCGTTCGTCGATGATGGGCTGGATTGTCCCGTTGCCCTCATGAAGTGGCCCAGGGAAATCGACCGTGATGGCAAAGCAGAGACCATCGAGCCTGGTCCCTTCGAAATGTCCCTTGGCGATCCGCATGGCGACCATTCCCTTGCAATAGCCTTGGGTCGGCCGTGCGTTGAAATCGCAGGGGCAGCCAAACGCGCAGGTGCAGTTCTTCATCCATTCGCCTTCGAGACGCCAGTCCGATGCAGCCATGGCACATCTCCCAATGAGCGGGGACGCGGCAGCCGTTGACGAATTTGTTCAGCGTTATGTCGAAGCGAAACGTAGAGCCGCGAGCGGGATCGAAATCCGATCCGAAGGCCGGCCTCGCAAAAAAGTCGGCTGGCGAGCTGCCGTTCACCCAATGGCGAAAAGCATATCAGCTGTAGCCCTACGCGTACAGCGAACGCATGCGGCGAAGCTAGGGGTCGTCCGAAACTGAGAGGGATGGTGCGCCACTCCGAACAAAACTGAGAACTCGTATGCCATTGAATACACTTATGATTTCTCGTGGCATCTGCGACCCGGCCGTGTCGTAGGCCTTTTTGCCGCGGTTCCGCGCGCCTTGGCCGCCGGAGTGGTAAGATCAGGTGCCGAGGGCAGATTTCGCGGCGCCGGATCTCGGTCAAGATAACGGCGCTCGAAGCGATGAACTCCAGAAGCAAACTGATGATCGCGGTTGCGGTCGGACGATGCGAGAGATGGAGGACGTTATGGAAGCGTGGCGTGACGACAAGGCCCGGTCGACCCTGATTCGCAATGCTGCGGCCAACGTGCAGCTAGGCAACGCGCCCCGGACTTTTGCCGAACTCCTGTTCGGCCACACCAATAGCGAGGATCTCGCCAACCACGACGCCGCTTCGCTGGCCTTCCTGGCCGAGCAGGCCTGGGAACATGTACAGCGGCGCACGGCGGGGCACGCCGATATCCGCATCGTCAATCCAACGATGCCGGATGGCCGCGAGATCTCCGTGCTCGAAATTCTCAACGACAACATGCCCTTCCTGTTCGACTCCACTTTGGCCGAGCTAGCCGAGCAGGGCATCGAGGTCGCCCTGGTCGCCCATCCGATCATCGCCGTGGAGCGCGACGAGCAAGGCAAGCTGATGCGCTTCCATGGCGAAACCCTGCCGGCGGGAGCAAGGGGCACGCGCGAAAGCCTCATCCATCTCCACATCGCCCGCATGGACGTCGACGCCGACCGCCAAAAGCTGGTCGATGGGTTGACCATGACGTTGAACGACGCGCGTGCCTGCGTCACCGACTGGAAGCCCATGCGCGCCCGCATCGAGGAGGCGATCAAGATCTTCTCCACCAATCCGCCGCCGCTGCCGATCGACGAGATCGCCGAAGCCAGCCAGTTCCTGCATTGGCTATGCCTGGACAATTTCACCTTCCTGGGCGTGCGCGAATATCGCTTCTCCCCCGACGGCGATGCGTCGGATGACATCACGACCGGCGAGGGCCTCGGCATCCTGCGCGATCCCGAGGTGAAGGTCCTGCGCCGCGGTCGCGAAATGGTGGTGATGACGTCGGAAATTCGCGAGTTCATGCGGGAGCCGAGCCTTCTCATCGTGATCAAGGCCAACGTGTCCAGCCGCGTTCATCGCCGCATCCGGATGGATTATGTGGGCATCAAGCTCTATAGCCCCGACGGCCGGCTCGAAGGAGAATTGCGCCTCGTCGGTCTGTTCACGTCCGGCGCCTATACCCGATCGGTCAAGCAAATCCCTTACGCCCGCCACAAGGTGGCGCAGGTGCTACAGCGCGCCGGCTTCGACCCGAACAGCCATTCGGGCAAGGCGCTGACGCATATTCTCGAAGATTATCCGCGCGACGATCTGTTCCAGATCGACGTCGACACGCTCTACAATTTCGTCATGGAGATCCTGATCCTCTATGAGCGCCCCCGGGTCCGGGCGCTGGCACGCGTGGACAAGTTCGATCGCTTCGTCTCCATCCTCTGCTTCATTCCGCGCGACAAATACGATACCGACGTGCGCACGCGCGTCGGCGCCTTCCTCTCGCAGGTCTACAAGGGGACCCTGTCGGCCTCCTACGTGTCCTTCCCCGAAGGATCACTGGCGCGCGTCCACTACATCATCGGACGATATGAAGGTAAGACCCCGGTCGTCGAGCGCGAGACACTCGAAGCCGGGATCAGCGCCATTGCCGAGACCTGGGCCGACAAGTTGAAGGTCGCGCTCGCAGCGTCTGCCGACGGCATGCGGGCGCGCATGCTCGCAAGCCGCTATGCCCAGGCCTTTTCCGGCGGCTACACCGAGATATTCAGCGCCGAACAGGCGATCGCCGACATCACCACCATCGAAAAGCTCACCTCAGCCCGACCGGTGACGATTTCGGTTTACCGCCTCGCGGGGGACGACGATCCCAGACGATTCGGCCTGAAGGTCTTCTCGGATGCCGCACCGCTGTCGCTATCCTATCGCGTACCGGTGATTGAAAATCACGGTTTGAACGTGGTCAACGAACGCACCTATCAGATCGTGCCGCGCACCAGTCAGGCGCCGGTATGGCTGCACGATATGACAATCGAGACCAGCGACGGCAAGCCGATCGCAATCAGCCGTGAATTCAACCACCGTCTGGAAGCCTCGATCATGGCGGTGGTCCACGATCGCGCCGAATCCGACGGGTTCAACGCACTGATCCTGCGCACAGCCCTGAGTTGGCGGGAAGTATCGACGATCCGCGCGTTGTCGCGCTACCTCCATCAGATCCGCGCTCCGTTCACCCAGGACTATATGTGGGAGACCCTGCGCAGGAACGCCGCGATTACCGCCAACGTCGTCGCCCTGTTCCAGGGCCGCCTCGATCCGCGCCTTGGACTCACGATTGCGGAGCGCTCGGCGCGCGAGATGGCTCTCGTCGCCGAGGTCGAGGAGCAGCTCAAATCCGTCGCCTCGCTCGATGAAGATCGCATCCTACGCCGCTTCACCAATCTCGTGCAGGCAACCATCCGCACCAATTTGTGGCAGGTCGGTCAGGATGGACATCCGCATCCGGTGATCTCCTTCAAGTTCGACGCCCGCAAGATCGAGGCCCTGCCGGCACCGCGACCACTGTACGAGATTTTCGTCTACTCGCCCCGCGTCGAAGGCATTCATCTGCGCTTTGGCAAGGTCGCGCGCGGCGGTCTGCGCTGGTCCGACCGGCCGCAGGATTTCCGTACCGAGATCCTGGGCCTCGTGAAGGCACAACAGGTGAAGAATGCCGTGATCGTGCCGGTCGGCGCGAAGGGCGGCTTCGTGCCCAAGCGCCTGCCGTCACCCTCGGGTCGCGACCACTTCATGGCGGAAGGCACCGAAGCCTATCGTATCTTCGTTCGCACGCTGCTCGAACTCACCGACAATCTCGACGGCGACACCATCGTGCCGCCCGACTCGACTGTGCGGCATGACGGCGACGACCCCTACCTGGTCGTCGCCGCCGACAAGGGCACCGCCACCTTCTCCGACATCGCTAATGCGATCTCGGCCGAGAAGCACCATTGGCTCGCCGATGCCTTCGCCTCCGGCGGCAGTCAGGGCTATGACCACAAGAAGATGGGGATCACGGCGCGAGGCGCCTGGGAGGCGGTCAAGCGTCACTTCCGCGAGCTTGGCGCCGACATCCAGACCAAGCCGTTCACGGTTGCCGGCGTAGGCGATATGTCGGGCGATGTCTTCGGCAACGGCATGCTGCTATCGCCGGCGACGAAGCTCGTCGCGGCGTTCGATCACCGCGACATCTTCATCGATCCCTCGCCTGATCCGGCGGTCAGCCTCGCCGAACGCAAGCGCCTGTTCAGCCTGTCGCGATCGAGCTGGCAGGACTACGACAAGTCCCTGATCTCGCAAGGCGGCGGCGTGTTCTCGCGCTCGCTCAAGGCGATCCCGCTTGCGCCGGAAATGCGCACACTGCTTGATCTCGACAAGCCGCAGGCCACGCCTTTCGAGGTGATGACAGCGATCCTCAAGGCCCGCGTGGACCTCCTGTGGTTTGGCGGCATCGGCACGTATATCCGCTCGTCCTCGGAAAGCGATGATCAGGCCGGCGATCGCGCCAACGATCCGATCCGCATCACAGGCGCCGATGTCCGCGCCCGGGTGATCGGCGAAGGCGCCAATCTCGGCGTCACCCAGCGCGGCCGTATCGAGGCGGCACAGAAGGGCGTGAAGCTCAACACCGACGCCATCGACAATTCGGCCGGCGTGAACACGTCCGACGTCGAGGTCAATATCAAGATCGCGCTGGCGCGCCCCGAGCGCGAGGGGCGCCTCAGTCCAGGCGACCGCAACAGCCTGCTCGCCGCGATGACCGAGGAGGTCGGCGCGCTGGTGCTGCGCAACAATTATCTTCAGACGCTGGCGCTTTCGCTGGCCGAACGGAAAGGGGTGGCCGAGATCAGCTTCCTCACCCGACTGATGCAGTCGCTAGAGCAGCGCGGCCTGCTCAGCCGCGCCGTGGAGTTCTTGCCCGACGATGCGGCGATCACTGAGCGTACGAGACGCAGCCAGCTCCTGACGCGGCCCGAGCTTGCCGTGTTGCTCGCTTACGCCAAGCTGACGCTGTACGACGACCTGCTTGCAACTGGCGTACCCGACGATCCCTATCTCGCCCGCGAACTATCCCAATATTTTCCGCGCCAGGTGCAGGAGCAATTCCCGACAGCGGTACAATTGCATCGGCTCCGGCGGGAGATCATCGCCACCAGTCTCGCCAATGCCGTGATCAACCGGGGCGGCCCGGCCTGTGTCGTGCGCCTGACCGACGAGACCGACGCCGATATCGCCACCATCGTCATGGCCTTCGTGGCGGTGGACGAATCCTACGGCCTCAAGCGGCTCAATGCCGGGATCGATGCACTCGACACCCGCATCGACGGGCAATTGCAACTCGGCCTCTACGCAGCGATCCAGGATCTCCTGCTCTCACGCATGGTCTGGTATGTGCGCAATGCTGATTTCAAGGCCGGTCTGGACGCCGTGATCGCACGCTTCGGCCCCGGAATCCAAGAGATCGCCGCCGGGCTCGACAAGACCCTGCCGCAGGATTCGCAGGCTGGGCGCACCAGGCGGCGGCAGGATCTGATCGATGCCGGTGTCCCGGCGGGCCTTGCCGCAGAACTCGCCGATCTCGATGCGCTCCTCTCCGCACCGGATATCGTCACCGTCGCGGAGCGCACCAACCGGGCCATCGGTGACGCCGCCACGACCTTCTTCGCCGCCGAGGCCGAATTCAGACTCGATCGGATCATCGCCGCCGCGCGCAGCGTGCCGGCCAACGATAATTACGAACGTCTCGCCATCGATCGTGCCGTTGGCCAGATCGCGGCCGCGGAAAGAGCACTGGTCGCCAACATGCTGGCAAACGGCGAATCCGGCCAGCAGGCCACCGGCGACTGGCTTGCGGCTCATCCTGAGGCGATGCGCGTTCGCCGCTTGGTCGAGGAGATCGCGGCCAGCGGCTTGACGCTCGCCAAGCTGACGGTGGCAGCCAATTTGCTGGGAGACCTCGTCCAGGCCTGAGTCCCGACGGCCGACCTCACTCGAAGCGATAGTCTGTGATGTCGACGCCAACGAGGCCGCCATGGGCCTCGATTGCCTGCTGCTGAAGATCACGCGTCTGTCCCCTCCCTCACTCGTCCAGGGTCGCGATCTCTGCCGGAAATCGCACCGCAAGGCGGCGCCAGTCGCCGCTATCGGTCGGCCAGGGCTCCAGTTCCTCGGTCTCAACTCTCGGCCAGGCGAGCAGGAACGGCATGTTCAGATAGGTCCACATGGCGCAGCCGGGGAAGTAGGCGAGTTGCAGTTCCGTCCACGGCGTTTGCAACTCATGGCCGGCAAAGCTCGCCCGCGGTTCAAGCAGCTCTTCGAGCACCGTTCCGTCGTCAGCTTCCAGAGCCACCCGGCTCGGCTCAAAGCGCGAGCGCCGATTGTCAGCGCCGAACGGAGCGTGTGACGCCCACTCCCTCTTCAGACCCGCGGTGACCTTGGTCCGCTCGAGGGTGACAGCCTGTCCCTTCAAGGACAGGACGCCGCCCTGCACGAGATCCGCCGACACCTGCTCGAACTGCCGCCACCGATCGAGGCCTCCATGAGCTTCGATGGCAATATCCTTGAGTTGCTTCATTATTGCGCTCCTGCGGAAGCCGCGCGGGATCGCGCGGCCTTTGTGGCGGGAGCCTAGGCGCTCGGCCAAGCCTGCCGAACGACTTAGATGCCTTGATTCCAGACACCGCCGCGAGCCGCGGTTTTCCAAATGCCTCTTCCACGCGTCGCTGCTTTGAAGGCGCCGGTACGATGCCGTTTCGAGCTGGTCGACGGTCAACAGATAGTGTCGATCGCGGAGGCCGGCGTGGAAGGGCGTGCGGAAGCGTGGTTCTGAACGCTGGATTTGACGTACATAGACTTAGCGAGCCCTAGGAAGAGAAATACGCGAGCGCGCTTCGCGCCGATCATCTGGCGAGGCGCAATCGTACAAGATCGTGCTCCAGCGTGGAAAAGCGTAGAAATGGTGCCCAGGGGCGGAATCGAACCACCGACACTGCGATTTTCAGTCGCATGCTCTACCAACTGAGCTACCTGGGCGTACTCCAAGAGAGGGGCCAAAGCCCATCGAGCGGGCGGTTTATAGTGGGCCGGAAGCGGCCTGTCCACCCGGCTTCGCCAAGAGGCTTCGCCGGGCGCGGCCCGGCTGTGCACAAGCTGCCGCCGCTGGCGCGCGGCGCGTCGACCGGCCGAATAAGTCTATGAAACTATTTGCTTATTCTACATCGTCCACGTCGTCGTCGCGGCCGGGGATGACGTAGGAGCCTTTCAGCCAGCGGTTCAGGTCGACGTCGCGGCAGCGCGACGAGCAGAACGGACGGGTGGCCTCGGACTGCGGCTTGCCGCAGATCGGGCAGGTTTTGAGCGGGCTGGCGGGCTTTTTGACGTGGTCGTCCATGATGTCGGCGGCTTGCACGGGGTGAAGGGGTTCAAGAGCCTGTCGGCAAACAGGTTCCTCGTACCGGCGGCGCGTGCGCCCCGTCAGGCCATTCTACTGTGCATGGGGTTGTTTTCGCGATTTTGTTGGGCCGCGGCTGGCCGGCTCACACCGCGGTGGCGTTGAGCCAGCCGAAGCGGATCGGAAAGCCCTCGCCGCCGAGCAGCGTGGTGGTCTCGTAGAGCGGCAGGCCGACGACGTTGCTGTAGGACCCCACCATCTTCACCACGAAGGAGCCGGCGATGCCCTGCACGGCGTAGCCGCCGGCTTTGCCGCGCCATTCGCCGGAGCCGATATAGGCCTGGATGTCGTCTTCCGAGAGGCGCTTGAAGCGGACGCGGGTCTCGACCAACCGCTGGCGGAACGCCTCGCGCGGCGTCACCAGGGTGATCGCGGTGTAGACGCGGTGGTTGCGGCCCGACAGCAGCCGCAGGCACTGCGCCGCCTCGTCCACGAGATTCGCCTTGGGCAGGATGCGGCGGCCAACCGCCACCACCGTGTCGGCGGAGAGGATGAAGGCGCCGCGCAGCTCGTCATCCAGCTGCACCGATTTGAGCGCCGCGTCCGCCTTGGCCCTTGCGAGCCGATTGGCACAGGCGCGCGGCAGCTCGCCCCGCTTCGGCGTCTCGTCGACGTCGGCCGGCCGGAGCGCGTCCGGCTCGATGCCGGCCTGGTTGAGCAGCGACAGGCGCCGCGGCGAACCGGAGGCAAGTACGAATTTGGGGCGGCCAAGCATCAGTGATTTGGGGGATGAGCAGGGGGTGAATTGCGCGCGGAACCTATCGGAAGGGGGCTGATTTCACAACCCGGGAACCCGAGCTTTGGTGATTCGAGGCTTCCGACAGCATGTGCCCACGGTGTGTGACGGCGGTGTTACGGGTGCCGAATGCTACCCGCTCGCCGCGCCCACCTTGGCAAAACGCCGGCGGATGCGCATCAACAGCTGGTCGCAGACGTCGCGATAGGCTGCCAGCTTCTGGTCGCGGCTGCCCTCGATGGTGGTGGGATCCTGCGTCGGCCAATATTCGACGTCGGCCGCCAGCGTCCGCGTCAGCTCCAGCGCCTTGTGGTGCGCCTCGGGCGAGAGCGTGATGATGAGATCGAAATTCAGCCCCTCCCAATCCTCCAGCTCCTCGAAGGTCTGCGGCTTGTGAGCGGAGATGTCCTGGCCGAGCTCGGCCATCACGGACACCGCGAACGGATCGAGCTCGCCGCGCCTCGCGCCGGCCGATTTCACGTAGAGGCCCTGCGGAAACATGTGCTGCAACAGGCTCTCGGCCATCGGCGAGCGCACGCTGTTCATCGCGCAGGCGAACAGCACCGATTGCGGATCGCGTGCGCGTGGCGGACCCGCCATCGCGCTTACCCCTTCCAATGAAGGACAGTAATGAGCGTGAACAGCCGGCGCGAGGTCTCGAAGTCAACCCGCACCTTGCCCTTCAGCCGCTCCTGCAGCGTACGCGACCCCTCGTCATGGATGCCGCGCCGACCCATGTCGATGGCCTCGATCTTGTCGGGGGTCGCGGTGCGGATCGCCTGGTAGTAGCTGTCGCAGATCATGAAATAGTCCTTCACGATCCGCCGGAACGGCGTCAGCGACAACAGATGCGCGACGACGGGCGTGCCGTCGTCGCGGCGGATGTCGAACATCAGCCGGTTGCCGGTGATGCCGATATGCAGTGTGAACGGGCCCTTCCCGTCGGCGCCATCGGGCGCGAACAGGTTCTGCTCGATCAGGTCGTAGATCGCGATCGCACGCTCATGCTCGATATCAGGCCCGGAACGGCCGATCGATTCTTCGTCGAGCGTGACGCCGACGATGCGATTGGTCGAGTCGTCCTGTTCGGGCAGCACTGTCATGACAGATTGAGACGCAATCCAATCGAACGCGAATGGGCATCCAGCCCCTCCGCTTGTCCGAGCGTCATCGCGGCAGGACCGAGCGCGCGCAGCTGATCCGGGCCGCACCTCAGGATCGAGGTGCGCTTCATGAAGTCGTGCACCGACAGCCCTGAGGAGAATCGCGCCGAGCGCGCCGTCGGCAGCACATGATTGGAGCCGCCGACATAGTCGCCGATCGCCTCCGGCGTGTGGGGCCCGAGGAACACCGCGCCGGCATTGCGGATCTTCGCAGCGAGCGCATCGGGATCAGCCGTCATGATCTCGAGATGCTCCGCGGCAATCGCGTCCGCGAGCGGAATACTGTCGCTTAAGTTCTTCACCATGATGATGGCGCCGAAATCGGCCCAGGACGCGCCGGCAATCGCGGCGCGCGGCAGCGTCTTCAACTGCGCCTCGACCGCCTTTTCGACGTCGGCGGCAAGGCGCGCCGAATCGGTGATCAGGATCGACTGCGCGCTGGCATCGTGCTCGGCCTGCGCCAGGAGATCGGCGGCGATCCAGTCGGCATTGCCGGTGTCGTCGGCGATCACCAGCACCTCGGAGGGGCCGGCGATCATGTCGATGCCGACCTTGCCGAACACCAGCCGCTTGGCGGCGGCGACATAGGCATTGCCGGGGCCGACGATCTTTGCGACCGGCGCGATCGTCGCGGTGCCGTGCGCCAGCGCCGCCACGGCCTGCGCGCCGCCGACGCGGTAGATCTCGGTGACGCCGCCCAGCGAGGCCGCCGCCAGCACCAGCGGATTGAGCTTGCCGTCCGGCGACGGCACCACCATCACCAGGCGCGAGACGCCGGCGACTTTTGCAGGCACCGCGTTCATCAGCACCGAGGACGGATAGGCCGCAGTGCCGCCGGGCACGTAGAGGCCGGCCGATTCGATCGCGGTATAGCGCCAGCCGAGCTCGACGCCGAGCGGGTCGGTGAAGCGCTCGTCCTTCGGCAACTGCCGGCGATGATAGATTTCGATGCGGTCCCGCGCGAGCTTGAGCGCATCCAGCGTCGCAGGCTCGCAGGCCTTGTTCGCGGCCTCGACTTCGGCGGCCGAGACGCGCAAGGAGGCCGCATCCAGCGTCAAGCGGTCGAACTTTGCGGTGGCCTCGAGCAGCGCGGCATCGCCCCGCTTTGCCACGTCGTCGACGATGGCGCGCGCGGCGGCTTCGACGTCGGCCGAGACCTCGCGTTTGGCGGCGAGGAAGGCCGCGAATCGCTGGTCAAAATCGGCGCTGCTGCGGTCGAGGCGAACGGGCATGTCTGGCTTGGCTTCTGGCTGGTCTTTGGGGCGGATTGGCGCACCAGGTCCCCTGCTCAATGGCGCGGCGGGGAAGCGGCGTCAACCCTCGCAAGCCGCCGTTCTGGCGCAGGCCTGAGCCGGTGCGGCTGGTATACAGGTCACCTCATCCCTCCCCTTCGATCTCCAACCCCGTTCCCAGCGTGTCGGCGCCGAGGTCGGTCAGCTCACATTCCAGGCATTCGACGTCGAGCCGGATGGCGCCGCCCTCGGCGAACAAGAGCAGGGCGCTGCCGCCGGGCTCCTCGTCGCGCCCGTCCCGGGGATGAAATTCGATGCCGACGAGGTCCAGGACCTTGTCGGGAGCGGCGAGCTCGATATTGCGCGACTTGCAGGCGAGCACGCGGTCGAAGCGGAGCGCGGCGACCAGCCGGCGCGGCTCGGCCTCGCCCTCCAGCGTCTGCTCCCAGTCCAGCCGGCTCATCCCGACCACAAGCCGCTTCTCGCTCTGCCGCCAGATGATGTCAGAGGCCTGGACACGGGCGTCCTGGACATGGGTCGAGATCACGGCGAGATCGTCGGCGTCGAGTGCGATCAGTTTGAGCTGGGGCGACATCGCCGACGCTTCTCCTTCGGAATGGACAGGGTTTAACGCGCACAGGCCCCGAAATTTCCGCTCAAACTAACGGGCCGGCAGGCTAGAGGCTATTGATATCCTCCATCTCGAGCACCTTCCGCGGATACCCCTCCCGGGCGACGCGGATCATGGCGCGGCCGATCTGCTCGGTCGAGGTGACGAGCCGCGGCGAGAGTCGGCGCAGCACCGACCAGAGCGGCCAGGTTGCGGTATAGACCGCCTGCACCCAAGCGGTCTTGGAACGGGCGCCGTGCAGCGGCTGGATCGCGCCGGGCCGGAACATGTAGGCGGCCCGGAACGGCAGCTTCAAGAGATCGTTCTCGGTCTTGCCCTTGATCCGTGCCCACATCCGCGAGCCCTGCTCGGTGGAATCGGTGCCGGCGCCGGTGACGTAGGTGAAGACCATCTGCGGATTGAGGCGCGCCAGCGTCGTCGCAGCCGCAAGCGTGAGGTCATAGGTGAGATGGCGGTAGCGATCTTCGCTCATGCCGATCGAGGACACGCCGAGGCAGAAAAAGCAGGCATCGAAGCCGGTGAGCTGGGCCTCGATCGTCGAATAGTCCAGAAAATTGTCGTGCATGATCTCGGTGAGCTTGGCGTTGCGCACGCCGGTTGGGCTGCGGCCGACCACGAGCACACGGTCGATGCCGGTGTCGACCAGGCATTCGCGCAGAACGCCCTGCCCGACCATGCCGGTCGCACCGAAGATGATGACTTGCATCGGGATGTTCCTGGCGGGCTCGCGGCTCATGCCGCGGCCGCGATCTCGTCGAAGGATACACCGGTCAACGTCGCCGAGACATCCCGCAGCATGGCAGCGGTGGCGAAATCCTTCGCGTGTGGCATGATCCGCGCTGGCGCTGGCGCCCCCTTCATTTCGTAGAATCCGTTCGGGCCGTAATAGCCGCCAGGCTCTGCCGTGGGCGAAGTCGCGGCGAGCAGCGTCGGCCGCGCGCCCTCGGCGGCGGACTGGCTGAACAGCGGCTGGAGCAGCCGGCCGATCCGCCACTGGAACGTGTTGGCGCCCGGCCCGTTCGCAATCAGGTCGGTGCGCGCAAAGCCGGGATGCGCGGCAATGCTGCCCACACCCCAGCCGGCCGCGTCGCTGCGACGTTGCAATTCGAGCGAAAACATCAGCATCGCCAGCTTGGACTGGCAATAGGCGCGCCACGGACGATAGGAATGCTTGCTCTGCAGATCGTCGAAATTGATCGCGCCGGAGCGGTGCGCAAGGCTCGAGAGATTGACGACACGAGGCGCCTTCGCGCGGCGAAGCTGCGGCAACAGTTGCGCCGTCAACGCGTAGTGACCGAGATAATTGGTGCCGAGCTGCATCTCGAAACCATCCTCGGTCTGCTGCCGCTTCGGCAGCGCCATCACGCCGGCATTGTTGACGAGGAGGTCGAGCTGCTCGTTGCCGGCGGCAAAGCGCCTGGCGAAATCGGCGACGGAGGCGAGGCTGGCGAGATCGAGAGGCTCAAAGGCGATCAGCGCATTGGGAAACCGCTCGCAGATGCCTTCGATCGCCCGCAGGCCCTTTGCGTCGTTGCGTCCGGTGAGTATGACAATGGCACCGGCGCCTGCCAGCGCCATCGCCGTCTCGTAACCGAGGCCACCCGTCGCCCCCGTCACGACGGCCGTCTTGCCGGCGAGAGAGGGGATGTCTGCCGTGGTCCAGTCGGTCATGCCATGTCTCCGTTCGGGGCTGGAACGAGGCCCGCGACCGGTCTAAATGTGCACTTAGTGCAATTTTGCAAGAGGTGAACCAATTTGAAGGCTTCGAAGGTGGTCCGGAAACGCGTCAAGTCATTGTCCGGGGACGGAAAATCCCCGGCCGCGCCCGGCCTGCGCCAGCGCAAGCGGCAACAGACCCGCGAGCGGTTGACCCGCGCGGCGATGGCGCTGTTCCTGGAGCGCGGCTTCGAGGCCACGACCATCGACGATATCGCGGCGGCGGCGGACGTGTCGCGCCGGAGCTTCTTCCACTATTTCGCGTCCAAGGAGGACGTGGTGGCCGCCTGGCAGGAGAATGCCGCCAGCGCGCTGGTCGCCGAGGTCGTCGCACGGCCCGCGGACGAATCCATGCTGACGGCGGCGGAGAATGCGATCGCGGCGGCGGTCAAGCGGCTCGATCCGGCGGAAGCAGCGGCGATGTCGCGACTCAAGCGCGACAATCCGGCACTGCAGGCGCGCGACCAGCTCAAATACGACAAGCTCGAGCGCGCGCTGGCCGAGGGCCTTGCCCAGCGCGGGCGAACCAAATCCGACCGGCTGCAGGCGCGGCTCGTCGCCATGATCGCCACCGGCGCGATGCGCGTCGGCGGCGAGAGCTGGATCGGCGAAGGCGCGCGGGAGAAGCCGGAGGCTTTCGTCAAGCGCACCTTCGATGCGATCAGGGCGATCTTGAAATGAGTGGTGCGTTCACCCTCCAGTATCGTAGCGTGGGCAAAGCGACTTGTCCGCCGTAGCTCGTAGAGCGAAGGCGGAAGCGTGCCCACGTCTTCTTCGGAATTTATGGCGGGTGGTGGGCACGGCGCAATTGCGCCTTTGCCCATCCTACGATTTCGGACTTGCGAAGAGAGACCCCTCACCCGTCTCCGCAAGGAGAGGGGGTAGGAGTCATCCTGCTCACTCCTTGAAAAACGCCAGCAGGTCCGCGTTGATGGTTTCGGCGTGCGTGGTCGGCATGCCGTGCGGGAAACCCTTGTAGGTCTTCAGGATGCCCTTCTTGAGCAGCTTGGCCGACAGCGGCGCAGAATCGGCATAGGGCACGATCTGGTCATCGTCGCCGTGCATCACCAGCACGGGCACGTTGATCTTCTTCAGGTCCTCGGTGAAGTCGGTCTGCGAGAACGCCACGATGCCGTCGTAGTGGGCCTTGGCGCCGCCCATCATGCCCTGGCGCCACCAGTTCTGGATCACCGCTTCCGAGGGTTTTGCGCCGGGACGGTTGTAGCCGTAGAACGGGCCGGCGGGGAGGTCGCGATAGAACTGCGTGCGGCTGGCCGCGAGCTGCTTCTGGAGATCGTCGAACACGCTCTTGGGCAGGCCGCCGGGATTGGCCGCGGTCTGCACCATCAGCGGCGGCACCGCGGACAGGATCGCAGCCTTCGCCACCCGGCTCTCGCCATGGCGCGCGATGTAGTGCACGACTTCGCCGCCGCCGGTGGAATGGCCGACATGGATGGCGTTCTTGAGGTCGAGATGCGCGGTGACGGCCGCGAGATCGTCGGCATAGTGATCCATGTCGTGGCCGTCGGAAACCTGCGACGAGCGGCCATGGCCGCGGCGGTCATGGGCGATGACGCGATAGCCGTTGTTGACGAAAAAAATCATCTGCGCGTCCCAGTCGTCCGCCGACAACGGCCAACCATGGCTGAACACGATCGGCTGGCCACTTCCCCAATCCTTGTAGAAGATCTCGACGCCGTCTTTGGTGGTGATGGTGGGCATGGATTACTCTCTTTCGGTGAGGATCAGTGACGCTGCACGTGCGCAAGCAGGCGCCGGTGATGCGCAGATAGTCGCGCGAGACCGCGAATGCGATGCCGGGCATCAACAGGGAATGTTGAGAATCGTGTGATCAGGCAAACGCCATCGGCTTGAAGCGGCGCCAGGCGCCGATGGTGAGCACGATGAAGAACACCAGCACGATGCCCTGCACCGCCGCGAACACGGGACCCGACGGCGGCGCCGGCGCCACGGCCGGCGCGAGCGCGGCAAGCGCCGGGACCTTGAGGAACGACTGGATGACCAGCACGAAAACGTTGAAGTAGAGCGAGATCATCGCGGTCACGACATAGACCGGACGCCAGACGCCGGCGAGCTTCATGCCGTACAGCGCGATGCAGGCGATGGCGAGCAGCACCAGCGAGATGATGCCGATGATGTGCGAGGGCAGCAGCTTCTCGAACGGAAACAGGAAGCCGGTGGCGCTGGTCAGGATCGTGAACAACAGGAAGATCGCGGTGAGGCCCGGCATCGACTTCGACCCGAGCAGGCCGAACATCACGACGAGGCCGGCGGCGATGGCGATCAGGCTGATGACGACATGGACCAACGTGAGGGCGGGCAAGCTCAAGCCGAGGACCATGACATCTCTCCTACTCGTCTGGCGTCAAGATTCAGGAGAGTAGTATTACGACCCTCATGGGATTGCCACCTGCGTTGTCGTCACATGCATGTGCGAAGCCATGCGTCATCGTGCGAATCGACAAACGCATGGCTGAATTTTTTGCACCGCTGTCACAAACGGCGGCAGTTTGTGGTTCGTAGCGCGAATTTTGTAGCCCGGATGGAGCGCAGCGTAATCCGGGAATCGTGCCACAGGAAAGCAGGTCCCGGATTACGCTTCGCTCCATCCGGGCTACGAGATCTTCAACGAAAGTTGAATCGAGCCTCACACTTCCTTGGTGTCGAAGATCAGCAAATCGGCACCGCCGCTGGCGAATTTCGGCACGTCGGCGCCGGTGGCCTTGCCTTCCGGACTGCCGAAGGCTGCCTGGACGTCGCCCACGCTGTCGAAGGTGAGAATGGCAACGAGATGGATTCCGGAAGGACCTGCGGGAGATGCGACCGGTCCCTTGCTGACGGCGTATTTCTTCAGGCCGGGAAGTTTCTTGGCGAGCGGAATGTGCGTCTCGGCGTAGTACTTGTCGAAGGCCGCAGCATCCTTGGGTGTCTTATAGAGCACGACGATTTCAGCCATTTAGTCCTCCCGATTGATCTCTTGTTCGTTCCGCGGGCGATACGCCTCGCGGGTGCCGCGATAGTCCGCAGGACGCGGCACGATGGCAAGCCTCATTCGACTTGCCATTCGCTTGTCTTGTCCTTGACTAAAGCGCCGGTTTTGCGGCGTCGCCGAGATAGCCGTGCAGGGAGGCCACCACCTGAGCGCCCTCGCCGATCGCGCCGCCGACGCGCTTGACCGAGCCGGAGCGGACGTCACCGACGGCATAGACGCCGGGCACGGAGGTCTCCAGCGGCGCCACCAGCTTGCCCTGGTTCTGCTCGGACTGCGCGCCCGTGACGACGAAGCCGCCGCGATCGAGCGTCACGCCGCAGCCGTCGAGCCAGGCGGTGGCGGGATCGGCGCCGACGAACAGAAACAGATTGCGGATGTCGGCAGAATCCTCGTCATCGGACAGCCGGCTCTTCCAGCGGATGCGCCGCAGCAGCGCGGCCTCGTCGCCCTCGAGCGCGGTGATCTCGGTGTTGAACATCAATTCGATGTTCGGCGTCGCTTCGATGCGCTCGATGAGATAGCGCGACATGCTGGCCCCTAGGCCGCCGCCGCGGATGATCATCAAGACTTTCTTGGCGTGCCCCGACAGGAACACCGCCGCCTGGCCTGCCGAATTGCCGGCACCGACCAGCGCCACCTCCTCGCCGGCGCAGAGCCGCGCCTCGACCGGTGAGGCCCAGTACCAGACGCCGCGTCCCTCGAACTTGTCGAGGTTTGCGATCTCTGGCCGGCGATAGCGCGCGCCGCTCGCGACCACCACCGCGCGCGAGCGCAAGGGATCGCAGCCGTCGAGCGCCACCGCGAATGCGCCGTCCTTGCGCGTGCAGTCGAGCGACTTCACCGTCACGGGAATCATGATGTCGGCGCCGAACTTCTGCGCCTGGGTGAAGGCGCGCGCTGTCAGGGCCTGGCCCGAGATGCCGGTCGGAAAGCCCAGATAATTTTCGATGCGCGCACTGGCGCCGGCCTGGCCGCCGAAGGCGCGGATGTCGAGCACCGCGACGGACAACCCTTCGGACGCCGCATACACTGCGGTGGCAAGCCCGGCCGGTCCGCAGCCGACGACCGCAACGTCGTAGATGCGGCCGTCCTTGGCGCCGCCGATCATGCCGATGGCGCGGGCAAGATCGGTTTCGCTGGGGTTGCGCAGCACCGCACCGCTTGCGGCGACGACCAGCGGCCAGTCTTCGGGTTTGGGCGAATAGCGCGCGATCAATTCGCCCGCGTCGGGATCACGATCGGGATCGAGCAGATGATGCGGCTGACCGTTGCGAGTGAGAAAGCCCTGCAACCGCACCACGCCGGCGGAGTTCGACGGCCCGATCAGCACGGGGCCGCCGATGCCGCCCTGGATCAGATTGACCCGGCGCAGGATCAGCGCACGCATGATGCGCTCGCCGAGATCGGCCTCGGCGACCAGCAGCGCGCGCAGCCGGTCCGGCGGCAACAACAGCGTCTCGACATCACCCTCGGCACGGCCGTCGACCAGCGCCGGCTGGCCCGAGAGCTGGCTGAGCTCGGCCAGAAATTGCCCCGGCCCCTGGTCGATGACAGGGGTGACGTGGCCGAGGCCATCGCGCTGCGTGATGGCAACGTGGCCCTTCAGCACGACGAACATGCCGGGCCCGGGCTTGCCGGTCTCGAACAGGAACTCACCGTCCGCATAGCTGCGGACCTCGCCGAAATGCCTGATCCGCTCGATCTCGGCCGGAGTCAGCGTCGGAAAGGTCTGCTCGGGGCGGGTGAAGCGCGACATCAGCGCTTCATCACCGGTTGGTTGCTGTCCGTTCTGCCCCATCGTCATTCTCACTCATTCCAAAATTCTTAGGTGCCGGCTTTCCCGGCGGTCCCCTCATTTAGGGAACCATCGTCATTCTGCGAGGGGTCCGTGCTTGCGGCGCGTTCGCGCGCCTGCAGCTTCCGCCGCTTCAGGTTTTCGCGCAGCGCCGCTTTCAGGCGGTCATCCCGGGACGTCCTCGCCTCGTTCGTGCTCTTGTCGGTCTCGTTAGCCATCACGGGTCCATCACATCGATCGGCGGCAGGATGCCACCGAATGGCGACAGCTCAAGAGGCGAGCGCGATCCATTCGTGCGAAACGCGAAATGGATCGAATCCGAGGCCTGGGGCAACTGGCCAGTTGGCGGGGGATATCGGGGCCCGATTCGGCGGGAAGTCGGTGATTTTGCGTCAAAATGGGCATTTTGGCCGCGATATCGGCCCGATTTTCTCGGTTTGACGGGCCTAGCAAGCTTGCACAGGAGGGGGGCTTGTGGCAGATATCGGCCCGCTTGGTAGCGCCCCTCGGGCGCTCGATTCTTCACCAGCACATGCTGCCGTAGCTCAGTGGTAGAGCACTCCATTGGTAATGGAGAGGTCGACAGTTCAATCCTGTCTGGCAGCACCATTTTCCCCATTGCAGCGAGCCCTGTTGAACAAGCCTTGCGCCTGGCCAGCGAGCCCGCAACACCCGGATGCGATCGTGATCACACGTTCCCTGCCCTATGAAGGACTGCTCCACGAGATCGTCGAGCATAATGGCGTGCTTTATCTCGGCGGCATCGTCCCCGAGGATGCGGGGCTCGATATGACGGGCCAGGCCGACGATGTGCTGCGCCAGATGAAGACCCTGCTCGAGGGGGCCGGCTCCGATCTCTCCCGCGTTCTGCAGGTGACGATCTTTGTGGCTGATCTCGCCGACAAGGCGGCGTTCAACCAGGTGTGGAAGCGCTATTTCCCCGCGGACCATCTGCCGGCGCGTGCGGCCGTTGGCGTTGCGGATCTCGGCCCGGGCATCAAGCTGGAGCTGACGGCGATCGCCGCCCGCCGCTGACTGGAGCGACACGGGCGAGGCGAGAGCGCGCGGTCATTCCAGTGTTCACACATCAAGCAACGTTCTCGCGGCGCGAAGCGTCCGAGTTTTGCTGTTTTCCTTGACCCTCTTCCTTGAAGAGGGCGCAGGGAAGACCGGGTGCCGGCTGGCACCCATGACCCGCTGCGCGAAGAATTTGCACACGCAAATGCGCAAGCGGACAACAGGTGGGCCGGAAAACACCCGGCCTTCCCTGCGCGATGGGTTGACGGCCTATGCCTGCTCTCCCCGGAGCCGAATTCCTTCTGGCCTCCGTCACCTCGCGAAAACCGATGCACCGCGTCCGGTCGGCCGATGCATCTTCGCGAAAGCTTGGCTGTAGCAACGACAGCCAGGACCACATGGTTTAGCCGTACGCGACTGCTTCGTTCGTCACACGGAGAAGGACCTCACGAGGTTCACCCGCCCTGGTCCCGCCTTCCCGTGCCCGACGCAGCCGCGTCCATCGCACCCCGGCCCACGTTCGTTGCGACGTACGATCGCCCCTCTCCTCGGGCCGGGATGGCGGGAATATGCCGCAATTCCGAATTTCGGTAAAGTGGAATATATTTACGGGAAGGGGTTGACGGGATTTGGGTGTTTTGCCCGACGGGTCAGAAGCGTTGCGGTCAATATCGGGTTTTGGCCCGATGCAGGACTCCTACCCACCGGCCATGGCGTCCTAAATCACGTGGTATTTGGACCATCGTTGGGGTAATTTTCTGTTGCGACGGATAACCGCGAGCGGTTCTTCGCCGCGACATCGAGGGAGGACGATCATGACCTTCCGCGCACGAAGCCATCTGGCTCTCTTCGCTTCATTCCTGCTCCTGACTACGGCTGACGCGGTTCGCGCGGGCAGCGAGGACGAGGTGAAGGCTCTTTTCGCAAGATTTGTTGCCGCACAAAACGCTCATGACCTCAAGGAGGTTGGTGAGCTTTTGCAAGATTCAGCTCAGTTCTTGTGGATCACCCGTGGCGCCCCCGTCTGGGGTCACGCCGCAGCCATCAAGCGCTTTGAGACCCTGTATCAAGGCACTTGGTCCCTCGACCCGAAAATGGACGAACTGAAGGTCATCGAATTGCAGACGGGGGTGGCGCAACTCTATGTGCCAATAACCTTTATGATTTCACCGCCTGGGCAGACTGCGCAGCCGACACGGTTCCTGATGAATCAAGTGCTGGTGAAAACGGGCGACGGTTGGAAGATAACAAGCATCCTTCCAATTCCTGCGCCTCAGCCATAGACCAAATTCATTTGCCGAATGCTTCGGAACAATGGCGCCAGTTGGTTCGCATCTCATCAAGCGAGCCACAAGAACTGATGGCTCTCCGTCCGATTGGGCGCGGCCGCTCGGGGTGAACCGGGCGGCTTATAAGATGCCGTTGCACTGCACGTTGACCCCTCGTTTCATGGTGATAATCTTTGGCTCGCAGCCTGTCCGGGAGGACACAATGGGATGGTTCGACCGCCTGTTTGTAAGGATGTCGGAGCCGACGACCCCTCTCTTTGCGAGATTTCGGCGGAAATCGAAGGCACCGACCGACCCTGATCTTCTGAAAATCGCCAAGGACCGGAAGGGACATATTTCCCGCAGAGCCGTCAGGGACGAGTATAATCGACTGGTCTTGGAGAAGTACGCGCACGACAAGTCGTGACTGCCAAGATCCTCGAGGCCGATCTCAGCGGCAAAACATGATGGTTTCGCACGGCTCTGTCCCCTGCGCACCATCAATTTTCGGCCATTCATCTGCAGTGCCGCGAACCGCTCATCCGCCCGCGCAGCCGTTTGTTCAGGCCAAGGCACGATCGCTGCGCTCCGCCCATCCTACGCGCTGATACCGAGCTCCGGCCGGTTTGGCTGCGCAGGTAAGGTTAATTCTTCCTTTCGATTGTCGGTAAAATTTTATCTATTATCGTCTTTGTCGTGGATGATGAACCAGGGGCTCCGATAGTGTTTGCGTGTTGCCTGATCGTGACCGGGATTGCGTTGCTTCTCTCCGGCGTCGTTGCCTTCGGCTTTCATAGAAACTCACTGCACGCGATGGCGTTGCTGTAACCGTATCAGGGCGCGGGCTCGCAGGATGGGTGTCGACCTGTCCGCCTTAGCTCAATGAGCGAAGGCGGAAGCGAAACCCATCAAATCCTTTCGAGGCGGTGACGAAACGTGATGGGTTTCGCAAGGGCTCTACCCATCCCACGCGCGAAGAGTTCTGCGCTTAGAGTGCCGGTGCAGGGGTCCATAGGCGAAATGAGGCTACCCAAATTCGTGCTACAATCTATAGTCGTGGCACAATGGTCTTGGCTCCGATCCACGAAAGCCTCCCCGGCCCCATAAGCCCTTCCGACCGCATTGAAAGCATCGATGCACTTCGTGGCGTGGCTCTGCTTGGCGTTCTGGCGATCAACCTGGTTACCGAATTCCGCGTCTCGATCTTCCAGCAGTTCCTGCCGGCTAAACAGCCTGCATCGTCCCTGGATCGAGCTGTCGAGACGGTCTTGATGCTGGCCGTGGACATGAAGGCGTTTGCGCTGTTCTCGCTCCTGTTCGGCGTGGGACTCGCAATCCAGTTCGAGCATCTTGCGGCGAACTCGCGTCGCGTGCTTCTGTTGTTTCGCCGTGTGCTTGTCTTGCTGATATTCGGATTGATTCACCTGTGCCTGATCTGGAATGGCGACATTCTCACCGAATATGCGATAGCGGGTCTCGTCGTTCTGCCGTTCCTGTTTGGTCCCCGCTGGCTCTTGCTGGCAGGCGCGGCCGCGTTTCTCGGGCTTTACCTGACGATGCAGGTATGGTCGCCGCCCGGGCTGTTCCCCAGCCTCGCGTCGATCCAAGGCATTGTGGAAGAGGCGAACCGCGTCTATGCAACTGGAAACTTCGGTGAGGTGCTGGCGTTCCGGCTTCGCGAAATCGCTTTGATCCTCCCGCTGCACATCTATGTCTTCCCTCGCACCCTGGGCCTGTTTCTATTGGGTGCATTTGTGTGGCGCAGCGGCGTCCTGCAAAAGCCGAATCACATCCTCCTGTTCACGGCTGGGGCCGGCTGCGTTGGTCTCGGTGCAGCCATTATCCTGCTGAGAGCAGGGAACGCGATGGCCGGCACGAGTTTCGGCGTACTGGCCACTCCCGCAGGCACGATCCTGCTTGCGCTCGGCTACGGTGCCATCATTATCGCTATCGCCAGCTCGGCCAGGGGGAAAGCGTTGCTGGGCTGGGCCGCGCCGCTGGGCCGCATGGCGTTCACGAACTATCTCGCCCAATCCGTAATCTTCGGGTGGATCTTCTATGGCTACGGCCTTGGGCTCTTCGGTCTTCTCGGCGCCGCCGAAGCGCTCGCGATCGGGCTCGTGGTCTATGTCGCCCAGGTCATCTTCAGCGGATGGTGGTTAGGTCGGCACCGATATGGTCCCGTCGAATGGTTATGGCGAACGCTCATGTACGGCACGCCACAGCCGCTTCTAGGGGCTGGGCTCAACGACTCGGGCCGACGGGCGGCCTAAGTCCGTAGAATGGGTCAAGCGACTTGTCCGCCGTAGCTCAATGAGCGAAGTCGGAAGCGAAACCCGTCAAATCCTTTCGAGGCGCTGACTAAGCATGTGGGTTTCGCGAGTGCTCTACTCATCCGACGCACCATCAATTGTCGTTACCCGCCGCGCGTCGGGCAAACCGCTCATCCGCACGGCGCAAGCGCCGGCACAGCTCGCGATTGATGTTCTGCAGGACGATCACATAGGCGTGGATGTCGGCCTTGTAGCAGGCGTAGAGATTTTGGGCGGTCAGCTCGTACAGCACCGTCGGCACCTCCGCGACCACCGTTGCCGAGCGGTTTTGCATTTCGATCAGCGTCATCTCACCGAAGAAGTCGCCGCGCTCCAGTATCGAAATCGGGATGACGCTGCCCGCATTCGCCCGCTTGCTCACCGCGAGCCGGCCGGATTTGACGATGAACATCGAGCGCCCCGGCTCGCCTTCCGCCACGACGGTTGCGCCGGCGTCGAAGCTGCGCTCGACCAGCATGGACATCAGGAGGTCGAGACCTGGCTCCAGAAGACCGCCGAAGAACGGCGTCGCGAGCAGGAACGCTTCCAGATCGGGAGCACTGACAGCCATTGCGCAAGGATACGCCCCGTCGCCATCAGCGGCAAGCAGAGCGCCGTAGCCGAATAGAGCGTTAGAGTAATCCGGGGCCCTCGGCCGCGGACCGCGCGCCACTCTCCCCGCGCAGCGTCCGTCGCTTTCGCCAGACCTGCAGGTCGATCATGACTTTCACCGTCACCGCAAGGACCAACATGCACAGCACGACCTTCGAGATCGTCTCCATCGTGCCCTCGATCAGGAGGCAATGGACCACGCTGCCCGCGACGATGACGATCGCCAGCGGAATATGAATGATGCGCCAGGTTCGCGGTCGCAGTTCCAACCGCCGGCGCAGGGACGCCAGCAGCGCAACAATGAAGATGGCCCACATGGCGACCACGCCGAAGGGGGAGAAAGGCGTCGGCGATGAGAAGGTGAGAGCGTCGATCATGTCGGGCGGGCTGGTGATCCAGAGGCCGGCAACGTGGATCACCACCGCGAAGGCGAGCGTGCCGCCGATCCAGTGATGGGCACGCCGCCCGCGATAGGCCGACAGCGGCGCCAGATATCCGCCGATCAGCAGCGGCTGAACCAGCACGAGACCGAGCGCGATAATCCCGGCGAATCCTGCGAGGATATAAACCGGTCCACGCCATGCGAGCTGCTCGCTCGTCGCAGCAGCTGCGATCGGAACGCCGATGGCCAGGGCGAGGGCAACCCAGATCAGGATCGCCCGGGCCAATCTCCACCCCGTCATTCGCTGGCCCGATCAGGCCGGCTGCAGGACGAAATGCGCTTCGAGGCTGGTTTCCTTGGCGCTCCGCATCACCGGCCGCAGGAAGACGGTTTTGAATTCGCCGCTGTCATAGGCAAGGTGTCCATGCGGCTGGCCGAAGATCGGAATGATCTGCGGCATCTCGAGCCGGAACTTGCCGTCCTTGTCGGTGAGGGTGGCGCCGTGGCTCTGCGGCTCGTGCTCCTGGCCTTCGACCGTATGCGCCCAGATCTGGATACGCTGCCCGCCGAGCGGCGCGCCGTCGCCGGCGCGGCGGACGGTGCCGCTCATCCAGAAACCGCCCTTGCCGATGCGATCCACGATCGCCGCGCCCTTGCGGTAGTTGTTCGCACCACCCGACATCGTTTCGGTCGGCGCGAGGCCTGCCGCACGGGCCGGCAGCAGGAGGCCGGACACGCCGGTTGCCAGAACGGCGCCGCCGGCGGCGAGAAGATTGCGGCGGTTGAATACGACCGTGGTCATGTCAGTTCCTCCGGGCGGTCGGCGCGATGGCGCGCCGTACGATGATTTCTCGTGCCCCGGACGCGGTGCAGCACGCAGTGATGCGCTGCAGAGCCGGGGCCTAGCCTGATGGGTTCCGGCTCTGCGGAGCAGCGTTTCACGCTGCACCGCGTCCGGGACACGCGACTAGCGGGCAATTGCTGCTTCAACGATACAACAACAGGCCTGAAACGCCCAGTTACGACGCAGGGCGCAACGGGTCGCAATAACAGTGTTGTGAACGGGTGCGCGGCCGCTCGAACAGCTTCGTAGCATGGGTCAAGCGGAGCGAAACTCATCTGGCTCGTTCGGCGGCGAAGGATGATGGGTTCGCAAGTGCTCTACCCTTCCTGCGCACGGACACTACATGTGGTGGCACAGCTCCTTCTCGCCGGTACCCTCCCCATGATCCCCTTCTCCGTGCTCGACCTCGCGCCGATTTGCCAGGGCGGCGACGCCGCGCAGGCGTTCCGCAACTCGCTGGATCTCGCCCGGCACGCGGAAGGCTGGGGCTTCAAGCGGTTCTGGCTGGCCGAGCATCACAACATGACGGGCATCGCGAGCGCGGCGACGTCGGTGGTGATCGGGCATATCGCGGGCGGAACGAAGACGATCCGCGTCGGCTCTGGCGGGATCATGCTGCCGAACCACTCGCCGCTGGTCATTGCCGAGCAGTTCGGCACGCTGGAATCGCTCTATCCCGAGCGGATCGATCTCGGGCTTGGGCGCGCGCCCGGCACCGACCAGTTCACCGCGCGGGCGCTGCGGCGCGACCTCGCCACCAGCTCCGAGAACTTTCCGCATGACGTGCTGGAGCTGCAGGCGCTGCTTGGCGACGTGCAACCGAACCAGGCGATCCGCGCCGTGCCCGGCATGGGGACCAGGGTGCCGCTCTGGATTTTGGGATCGAGCACCTTTGGCGCGCAGCTTGCCGCGATGCTGGGCCTGCCGTTCGCGTTCGCCTCGCATTTCGCGCCGCAGATGATGATGCCGGCGCTGCGCGAATATCGCGCGCGCTTCGAGCCATCGGCGCAGCTCGACAAGCCCTATGCGATGATCGGCGTCAATTTGTTCGCGGCCGATAGCGACGCCGAGGCGCAGCGGATGTTCTCCTCGCTGCAGCAGGCATTCATCAACTTGCGCCGCGGCACGCCGGGGCCGCTGCCGCCGCCGGTGGACGACATGGACGCGCTGTGGTCGCCGGCGGAAAAGGCCATGGTCGGCCAGTCGCTGTCCTGCTCCGCGGTCGGCTCACCCGATGTGATTGAGGCGAAGCTGAAGGCGTTGATCACTGATACCGGCGCGGACGAGCTGATCACCACCGGGCAGATCTACGACCACACCGCGCGGCTGCGCTCGTTCGAGATCGCGGCCGAGGTGCGGGACCGGCTGGCGAAGCAGCCGGCGGCGTGAGCCCTGCGCGCCGCGAGCGTCGCGGCGGCTTAAGGGACGGCGCAGGTGAAGTTATCGGCCTGCTCGATGCTGCCTTGGCCGAGATAGCGCGCCTGGCGCGGATAGGGGCACAGCGGCCGGCTGCGCTCCGGCCAGGGCGTCTTCGCACCCGCACGAGCTTGGATGCGCTCAGGCGCGCGGCCCTGCTCGACCCAGTTCACCAGCGGGGTCAGCACGTCGAAGCTGTCGGTGGCAGGCCCTCCCGAACAATGGTTCATGCCGGGCACGAGGAAGAGGCGGGCGAAGTCGGCCGTTTCTTTTTCTCCGCCCACCGCATTCGTGAGGCGATTGTACCAATCGAGCGTATCCAGCGCGGAGAACGTGGGATCGCTGACGCCGTGATAGAGCAGCAGCTTGCCGCGCCGCGCACGGAAACCCGAGAGATCGACCGCGTTCGCCGAGATCGTCTGCACGGAGCTTTCCGGCATCGCCGCGCTCGTGCCGAAGATTTTCGCGTGGGCTTCCGTCACATCGACGGAGCGATAGAAATCGTAGACGGCCTCAGCTTCGTCCGCCAAGGGCGCGTGGGGCGGCGTCATATAGAGATAGGCCAGCGTCGCGCCAAAGGAGACGTTGAAGGCGTTGACGCGGCTGTCGGGTGCGGTGCCGAGAATCCAGCGCCGCCATCCCTCCATGGCGATGCCGGAATCATAGGGATAGGGCGCATAGATCCTGCGGCCCTGGGCCGTGGTCGGTCCCTCGAAATAGTTCTCGACCGCTGTGACCTGCGCGGCGGAGAGACAACTCGCGGTCTTCTCGGCGGGACATTGCAGCGTGCGCGGAGAAAAACGACAGGCCGACACATTGTCGATGATGCCGTCGGCAAGCCCGTCGGCTGCATCGCAGGACTGAACGATCGCCTTGGAGAGCAAGTCCATATCGGCCTGGGACAAGGCCTGCGCCAGGATGGGGCGGCCGTCCGGCGCCTTCGGTGCGATCGCCGCAAAGGCTTGCGTCACGGCGGCGCCCGAGAGCCCCTTCTCGGGCATTCGAAATGCCGGTGCACCGGCCGCCACGCCATCGAAATGGTCGGGGAAGCGCTGCGTGATCGCCATGCCGTGCCGTCCGCCATTGGAGCAGCCCAGGAAATAGGAGTATTTTGGCAAGCGGCCGTAGTAAGCCTGGATGAAGTGCTTCGCCTGCCGCGTCACGACATCGTCGGCGCGATAGCCGAAATCGATCCGCGCCTGCGGATCGAGGCCGAAGCTGGCGCCGCCGAGAGGGCCCGGCGCGTTGGCGTGGCCGGCGTCGGTCGTAACCGTCGCGTAGCCCTGATTGAGCGCGCTCGGCTGTCCGCCGCCGGGCTGCGCATCGCCGCTGCCGAGAACACCATCGGTGCCGCCCTGTCCCTGGAACACGAAGCGGCCGTTCCATGCGTCCGGCAATCGGAGATGCAGGCCAATCGCAAACTTCTGGCCGTCGGCGCCGGTTCGCTCGTCGAGATAAGCGATCACCTCGCAATGCGCGGCGAGGCCGCCGGCCGCCGGACGTGACTGCGCCTCGCTGACGCGCATCGTCGGACCGGACTCCTGGTGGAGCCGATCGCATGCGGTCACGGGCGGGACGGTGTCGCTTGCTGCTGCGATTGCGGTGGAGGCAACACTTGCGATGCAAGCAAGCGCGGCCTGCCAAACCGGACGACGCAGCCTACGTGCCGAAACGATCAACATGCGGTCCCCCGACCGTGAATGCTCCGACTAGTCCGGAAAGCCGAACAGCTTGGCCGGATTGTGGACGAGAATCTTCTCCAGCTCCGCCTGGTCCGGGGCGTAGCGGTACATCAGCTCGAGCAGATCGGCGTCGTTGGGCGGCTGCTTGACGGAGACCGGGTGCGGCCAGTCGCTGGCCCAGACACAGCGGTCGACGGCGGCCTCGATATAGGCGCGCGCGATCGGGATCACGTCGTCATAGGGCGCGCCGGCCTTCGAGGTCTTCTCGCCGAGCGAGAGCATCACCCAGAAATTGCCCTTCTTGAGCAGCTCGAGCATCTTGCGCAAATTCGGATCGCTCTTGCCGGCTTCCGGATCGGGGCGCGCCATGTGATCGATCAGCACGGGGACGTCGAGATTCTCGTATTTGGCGACGCTCGATATGATGCCGTCCTTCTCCGGCTGGATCTTGACGTACCAGCCGAGCTCACGGATGCGGGCGATGGCGCGGGCGAAATCGGCATCCGACAACACCGCGCCGAGCTCCTGGCGGAAGCTGAAGCGCGCGCCGCGCACGCCGGCGTCATGCAGCTTGGCGAGATAGGCGTCGTTCGCCTCCGCGAACACCAGTGCGTTGGCGCAGCCGCGATAGTTCGGGCCCATCGCGGCGAGGCCGTCGAGCACGACGGCATGGTCGGCGCCGTAGGTCGTGGTCTGCACGATGATGCCGCGCTCGATGCCGAGCGCCTTGTGGACGCGCAGCGCGGCCTCCCAGGTCGCGGTCGGCATGCGGTAGGCCGCGCCGGGTCGTTCCGGATATTTGTCGATCGGACCCAGCACGTGAAACTGGCTGTCGACCGTCTTCGGCGGCGGCGCCTTGATGGGGCGGCGCGGATTGGGATCGAACGGCAGATAGGTCGGCATGCGCTAGAACTCCTTCAGTCGATCACGGCAGTGAAGTCGCACTGCACCAGCGCGCCGCCGTCCATATTGTCCATCGGCAGCGCATGGCGCGCCGGGCGCGAATGCTCGTCCGGAAACATTTTCAGCCACTCGACATTGACCGGGCCGCGCTGCGTGCGGTCCTTCAGCCATACCGTCATCTTGATGATGTCGTCGGTGGTGCCGCCGGCGGCTTCCACCGTCGCCTTCATGTGCGCGAACATGTTGGCGCATTGCGCATCGAGACTTTCCGGCATGACGCCGGCGTTATCGCGGCCGAGGATGACGCCCGACATCACGAGATTGCCGATGCGGCAGGCGTTCGGAATCGGATTGGCGTGCTTGAAGCCGCCGATATGAATGCTCCTGCGCCGCGTGTGACCACTCATGGTGCGCTCCCTCTTTGTTATTGGTTCAGACGAACTGGCACGACACCGAGCCGAAGGCGCCATAGTCGGCATGGAACGTGTCGCCGCGGCGGATGTCCACGGGGCGCGTGAACGAGCCCGCCAGCACGACTTCGCCGGCCTTCAGATGCTCGTCATGCGGCGCGAGGCGGTTGGCGAGCCAGGCGATGCCGTTGGCGGGGTGATTGAGCACGCCGGCCGCGAGCCCGGTCTCCTCGACCTCGCCGTTGCGGAACAAGAGCGCGCCGATCCAGCGCAAATCCGCATCGAGCGGGCGGAACGGCCGGCCGCCGAGCACCAGCGCGGCATTGGCCGCATTGTCCGAGATCGTGTCCATCACTTTTCGCGTCTTGCCGGTCTCGGGATCGACGCGGTGCATGCGCGTCTCCAGAATCTCCAGCGCCGGCGTGACGTAATCGGTGGCGTTGAGCACGTCGAAGATGGTGCAATCGGGCCCGCGCAGCGGCGCCTTCAGCACGAAGGCGAGCTCGACCTCGATCCGCGGTGCGTGGAAACGATCGAACGGAACAGGCGTGGCGTCGGCATAGAACATGTCGGCGAACAGCACGCCGTAATCCGGCTCGTTGATGCCGACCGCGTTCTGCATCGCCTTCGAGGTCAGGCCGATCTTGTGGCCCTTGATGATTCGGCCGCGGCCAAGCTGGAGCTTGGTCCAGGCGCGCTGGACGGCGTAGGCATCCTCGATGCTGAAATCGGGATATTCCTTCGTGAACATCGGAATCAGCGACTTGGTGCGCTCGGCTTCATCCAGGCGCGCGGCGAGGCGCTCGATCGTGGCGGCATCCAGCATGGTTACTGCTCCGCGGCGACTGTGTTGCGCAGCACGCCGATGCGGCGCGACTCGACCTCGACGACGTCGCCGACCTTCAGCCAGCGCGGCGGATCGAAGCGAACGCCCGCCCCCGTCGGCGTGCCCGTGACGATCATGTCGCCGGGCTTCAGCGTCGCGAAAGTCGAGAGATAGGAGATCAGATAATCGAACGGGAACATCAGCCGCTCGGTCGTGTCCTGCTGCCGCACCTCGCCGTTGACACGCGTGGTGATGTCATGAGGGCCGCGCGGGTCGAGCTCGTCCGACGTGACGATCCACGGGCCGATGCTGCCGGAGCGATCGAAATTCTTGCCCTGCGTGACGTTGAACTTGCCGTGACGCAGCCAGTCGCGAATGGTGCCCTCGTTGCACAACGTCATGCCGAAGATGTGCGACCATGCTTTTTCGCGCGGAATGTGACGGCCGCCCTGCCCGATCACGATGACGAGCTCGCCCTCATAGTCGAGCTGCTCCGAAACTTTGGGCTTCTCGAGCGGCTGGCCGGAGCCTGTCATCGACGACATGCTGCGCACGAACAGGCTCGGATATTTGGGCAGGTCCGAATTGTCCTTATATTCCGCATTGCGCTCGGCGTAGTTGACGCCGATGCACCAGAGCTTTTCCGGCGTCAGCACCGGCGGCAACAGGACGAGATCGTCGAGCGAATAGTCCGGCTTCGCGCCCGCGATGGCTTCCTGCGCGTCGGACAGCGCGTTGGCCGCGATCAGCGCCTTGACGTCGGAGAAGTCGCGGCCGATCCGCCTGGTCAGATCGATCACGCCGTCAGCGACGGCCGCGCCGTAGCGCGGCTCTCCGTCCACGAGATAGCTTACCAGTCGCATGGTCGTTCTCCAATTTGTGTCGAGCAGCGCGGCGGGCGGCGCGCTCAGTCTTTCGATTTGGGCGTCTGAAATACGGTGTTCAGCGTCACGATCTCGCCGAGGCGGGCGTAACGGGGCCCGCCGATGCGGGCGATCGGGTCGAGCGCCTTGGTCTCGACCTTGCCGTCGTTCACGAGGCCGTCGCGCAAATGGAACATCACGACCTCACCGACGATCAGCCGGCTCTTGGCCTCACCGAATTCGAGGCACTGCCGGAAGCGGCATTCCATCGCCACAGGCGCGGCGGCGAGCCGCGGCACCCTGATGCGCTCGCTCGGAATCGTCTCCAGGCCGAGATGCTCGACCTCACTGATTTCAGGCGGATGCTCGACCGATGAGTCGTGCACCGCCGACATCAGCGGGGTATCGGCGATGTGGATGACGTATTCCTCGGTATCGAGGATGTTGTGCGCGGTGTCCTTGTAGTCGGCGCCCTTGCGGCCGACGCTGATGGCGAGCATCGGCGGCTTCTGCGAGACGAAGGTGAAGGCGCTGAACGGCGCGAGGTTGAGCACGCCCTTGCTCGACAGGCTGGTGACCCAGGCGATCGGACGCGGCACCACGATGCCGGTCATCAGGCGGTAGATGCGCTCGGCGCCGAGCTCGGTCGGATCGATCCGCATCGATCAATCCGCCCTGATGTTGGCCTTGCGCACCACCGGAATCCACTTGGCGTCCTCGCGCTCGAGGTAGGCCTTGAACTCGTCCGGCGTCATCGGCGTGGCTTCGCCGCCGAGCTTTTCGAATTTGTCGACCACGGCAGGATCCTTCAGGATCGCAACCAGCGTCTCGTGCAGCTTGTCCACGATCGGCGCCGGCGTGCCGGCAGGCGCGAACAGGCCGGTGAAGGTTTGGCCGTCAAAATCCTTGTAGCCGAGCTCGGCGAAGGTCGGCACGTCGGGCAGCGATTTCAGCCGGTGCGGGCTGGTCACGGCGAGCGCGCGGAACAGGCCGGCCTTGATGTGCTGGAGGCTGACCGTGAGCTGGTCGAATGCGAACTGCACCTGGCCGCCGAGCAGATCGTTGATCGCCGGCGCGTTGCCGCGGTAATGCGCGGTGACCCATTGCAGCTCGAGGTTCGACTGCATCAGCTCGCTGAGCAGATGGTTGGTGGTGCCGGGGCCAGGCGAGGCCATCGTCAGCTTGCCGGGCTCGCGCTTGGCGAGATCGAGGAATTCCTTCAGCGTCGTCGCCTGCACCGACGGATGCACCTCGAGCACCAGCGGCGTCATCGAGATGGTCGAGATCGGCATGAAGTCCTTTTTCCAGTTATAGGCTTCACGCTTGTTGATCTCGGTTGCGAACAGCACCGGACCGTTGGCGCCGACGAACAGCGTGTAGCCGTCGGGCGCGGACTTCGCGAAGGCTTCGCCCGCGATCATGCCGCCGGCGCCGGCCTTGTTCTCGATGATGAAGGGCTGGCCGAGCTTTTCCTGAAGCTTGTCGGCGACGATGCGCGCGGCGCTGTCGACGTTGCCGCCGGCCGGATAAGGCACGATCAGCTTGACGCTGCGGGCTGGCCATTGCTGGCCCGACGCGGGCCCTGCCAGCATCGCGGTGGCGGCAGCTATGGCAATCCAGATTAATCTCATGTTAACCTCCCGGCAGCGCTTCCAAATTCACGTCGAGTGCGGCGATGCGCGCGGCAGATCGACCGGGGCGCAATCTCCAGACGCGCGCTTGTCCTGTCGAGCGAATTGTGGCGTTCTTGTCCATATTATGGACAAGACGAAAATCGCCCGCAACGCGATATCCCCGCGGCAGGGCGCGCAGGCGATCCGGCGCGCGCTCGCAGTGCTGCGCATTCTTGCCGCAGGCCGCGAGGACGGTGTGCCATTGGCCGAAGTGATCCGGGCGACCGGCCTCACCCGTCCGACCGTGCACCGCATCGTCCACGTGCTGATCGAGGAAGGCATCGTCGAGCGGCACGAGCGGACCGGCCGCTACGCGATCGGCAACCAGGTTCCGGAGTTGGCGCTGGCACGGCCACGGCCGTCGCGGCTGCTGATCGCCGCCAATCCATCGCTGCAACGCGCATCCACCGAAATCGGCGACACGATGTTCCTGACGGTGCGCACCGGCAACGACACGCTATGCGTCGACCGCAGGATCGGAATCTATCCGATCCAGGTGTTGTCGATCGAGATCGGCGCGCGCCGGCCGCTCGGCGTCTCCAGTGCCGGCGTCGCCATCCTCGCGGCGATGCCGGCGCCGGAGGCGCGAAAGATCGTCGCGGCGAACGAGAAGCGGTTCGAGGCTTACAAGACCGATGTGGCGACGGTCCTCGGCGAGGTCACCGCCGCGCGACGGTTGGGATACGGCCTGAGGGAGATCGGCCTCGTGCAGGGCACGAAATCGATCTCGACCTGGATCAAGACCCCGGATGGGCGGCCGGCCGCAGCCATCACCGTCTCCGCGGTGCGAACGAGGCTTGGCCCCCGCCGCGAGCAGGAGGTCGCGGAGATCTTGTTACGGGAGGCGCGGAGTATCGAGCAAGCGATCGGGGGATGAAGCGCAGACGGTGCTAGTCCTTCGCCTCTCCCGCCTGCGGGAGAGGCCGACGCGCGAAGCGCGGCGGGTGAGGGCTCTCGCCACGCAGGGACATTCTCCGCAATCAGCAACAATCCCGACGCGGAGACACCCCTCCCCAGCCCTCCCCCGCAAGCGGGAGAGGGAGCGCACCGTCATCGCGGCTATCAATGGGCTAACTTCGTGTGCATTTTTATGGCACAACGCCTCCTCCGCCGACCGACCAACGAGGCCCCCGCATGCCCGCGCCGAAACCGCCCGCCTTCGAGACCCTGAGCCTGCATGCGGGCCAGCATCCGGATCCCGTGACCGGGGCCCGCGCGGTGCCGATCTACCAGACCACGTCGTACGTGTTCCAGGATTCCGATCACGCCGCCGCACTGTTCAATCTGGAGCGCGCCGGCCACATCTATACGCGCATCTCCAATCCGACCACCGGCGTGCTGGAGGAGCGGCTGGCCGCGCTAGAGGGCGGCGTCGGAGCGATCTGCACCGCGAGCGGCATGGCCGCGCTGCACCTGGCCATCGCGACGCTGCTCAATGCCGGCGACCACATCGTGGCGTCGAGCTCGCTCTATGGCGGCACCATCAACCTGCTGGCACACACGCTGCCGCGCTTCGGCATCACCACCAGCTTTGTGAAGCCGCGCGATCTCGATGCGTTCCGCGCGGCGATCAAGCCGAACACCAAGCTCGTGATCGGCGAGACCATCGGCAATCCCGGGCTGGAGGTGCTCGACATTCCCAAGGTCGCTCAGATCGCCCATGAGGCAAAGATTCCGTTGCTTATCGACAACACCTTTGCCACGCCCTATCTCAGTCGCCCGATCGAGCTCGGGGCCGACATCGTCATGCATTCGGCGACCAAATGGATCGGCGGCCACGGCATCGCGATCGGCGGCGCGATCATTGACGGCGGCCGCTTCGACTGGCGCGCTTCGGGCAAGTTCGGCGTGCTGACCGAGCCCTATGGCGGCTATCACGGCATCGTCTTCGACGAGCAGTTTGGCACTGCCGCCTTCATCATGCGCGCGCGGACCGAGGGCTTGCGCGATTTCGGCGCCTGCCTGTCGCCGACCAACGCGTTCCAGCTGCTGCAGGGCGTCGAAACGCTCGGCGTGCGCATGGACCGCCACATGCAGAACACGCATCTCGTGCTGGAAGCCCTGAAGTCCAACAAGGCCGTCGACTGGGTGCTGCATCCCTCGCTGGAGACGCACACGGACTATCAGCTCGCCAAACAGCTGCTGCCGCGCGGCGCCGGCTCGATCATCTCCTTCGGCATCAAGGGCGGCCGCCCTGCGGGCCGCAAGTTCATCGAATCGCTGCGCATGATCAGTCATCTCGCCAATGTCGGCGATGCCAAGACGCTGGTCATTCATCCCGCCTCGACCACGCATCAGCAGATGGACGCCGAACAGCTCAAGGCGGCCGGCATCGGCGAGGAGCTGGTGCGGCTGTCGGTCGGCATCGAGACCGCCAGCGACATCATCGACGATCTCGCGCAGGCGCTGCGCATCTCGCAGAAGGTCTGACACCATGAAGCTCTCCGTCAACGGCGCTGATGTGTTCGTCGCAACCGGCGGCCGCGACTTCGACAAGTCCCTGCCCGCGGTCGTCTTCCTCCACGGCGCCGGCTTCGACCATTCGACCTGGGCGCTGCATACGCGCTGGTTCGCCCATCACGGTTTTGGCGTGCTGGCGCCGGATCTTCCCGCTCACGGCCGCTCCAGCGGACCTTCGCTCGGCAGCATCGCCGAGATGGCCGACTGGACCGCGGCACTGCTCGATGCGGCAGGCGCCGCGAAGGCGCATCTGATCGGCCATTCCATGGGATCGCTGATCTCGCTGGAGACGGCGGCGCGTCACCCCGACAAGGTCTCCGCGCTGAGCCTGATCGGCACCGCCGCGACCATGACGGTCGGCCCGGATCTGCTGAAGGCCGCCGAGGCCAACTCGCAGGATGCCAACGACATGGTCTCGATCTGGGGCCTCGGCTTCAACGCCGAGCTTGGCGGCAGCCTCGCGCCGGGCCTGTGGATGCATGGCGGCGCGCAGGCGGTGCTGAAGTCTTGCGAGCCCGGCGTGCTGTTCAGGGATCTGTCGGCCTGCAATGCCTACGCGAATGCGCTGACCGCCGCAGCGAGCGTGAAGGTGCCGACGACATTAATTCTCGGCGAACGGGACATGATGACCCCGGCGAAGGCGGGCAAGGCTCTTGCGGCTGCCATCCCGCATGCAAAGACCGTCATGGTGCCGGGCGCCGGGCATATGATCATGGCAGAGCGGCCTGACGAATTGCTTGCGGCCTTGCGGAACTGAGAAGGATCAATCGATCATTCTGCGCGTTGCGGTGAGACATCCCTGTACATCTTGAGGGAACTCACCCATGCCAAGACAAGAAGTGATCCGCAAAGCGAAGCGGGACAAGCGCGCGGGCAAATCGGCAAGCACGCAGGCCGGCGAATTCGTCAAGGACGAGATCGACAGGATCCGGAAAGGCAAGCACGGCGCACGGTCGACCAAGCAGGCCATTGCGATCGGCCTGTCCGAGGCGCGCCGCGCCGGCGTCGATCTGCCGCCGCCGCGCAAAGGACGAACCAAGAAATCGACACGCCGCAGCGCCAAATATGCTTACGAGGTCGGCCAAGGCAAACGCACGCCAAAGCGCCGGCCGAAAGTGTCGCGCGCGGTCGAGAACGTCCTGAAGAAGGAGCCGCGCTCGACCGCATCGCGCAGCGCGCTGTCGAAGCAGGGCAAGCGCGCCGCGAGCCGGCGAACCGCGGCGTCGCGTTCAGCTGCCGCGCGGAAGGCGAGCCAGACCAAGGGCGCCAAGACCCGCTCCGCTGCCGCGAAGAAAGCGGCCCGCACCAGGGCACGCCGCCGGAGCTGATCAGCTCAGGCGATTGCGACGCTCCGAGAACACGGCGCGGGCCGCGCGCTCCGCCTCGCGCGCCGAGCGGAACTGGCGACCTTCGAGACTGTCGAACAGGCGCTCGGAGGAGAAGAAGCGGAAGCCGCGGGCATCCCTCGTGATGATGCCGGCGGCACGATCGTGGATCTCGATGATATAGGCGTTGGACTGGGTGTAGGACATGACTGCTCGTTCGCCGGAATTCCGGCGCTCCTGTCTGGCAATTGCGATGTGGATGTTGCTAGGACGCGGTCAGCAACAACAACAGGCACCCGTCGCCGCCGAGAAACAGCGCCGCGTCATGCATGCGAGCATGTCGTTCTGATTGCGCTGGCGATCGGTTCTCATGGTGCGGCTTGGACTCGAGGAGCAGTTTCGATGTGCGACTATCGAGCGATTGCCGCGATTGGTCAATGAAATGGCCATCCATATTTGCCGTGAGCGCGCTGAAGCGCTTCTCCCGCGGTGAGCAGTGGCAGCCGGATTTACCTCGCGCGGCTTCGCTCCTCTTCCTTCTCCCCTTGTGGGAGAAGGTGGCGCGAAGCGCCGGATGAGGGGTTCGTTCCGCAGGTTCAAATGAGAGAGACTAGCGCGCGGAGAGAACCCCTCACCCGTCTCGCCGCTATGCGGCGAGCCACCCTCTCCCACAAGGGAGAGGGAAAGAAAGTCTCACCACATCGTCGCAGCGGCGCGCTCGGGCCAGATGCGATCGTACTCCGCGCCGCCGACCTTGTTGTCGCTCATCTCGGCGAGTATCTGACCGGGCGTCGGCAGCGTCTTGGGATCGATGCGCTTGTCGGGATTCCAGAGGTCGGAGCGGACGATGGCGCGGGCGCACTGGAAATAGATCTCGTCGACCCTCATGACCATGACGCTGCGCGGCGCCTTGCCCTCGACCTTGAACGAGGCCAGCAGCTCGGGATCGACCGAGAGATGGGCGCGGCCGTTGGCGCGAACCGCATTGCCGGAGCCGGGGATCAGGAACATCAACGACACGCGCGGGTCGCGCACGATGTTGCGCAGGGAATCGACCCGGTTGTTGCCGCGACGATCCGGCAGCATCAGCGTCTTGGAATCATGGATACGGACGAAGCCGGGCAAGTCACCACGCGGCGAGCAGTCGATGCCCTCGGGGCCGATGGTGGCGAGCGCGGCGAACGGCGCCTTCTCGATGAAGACGCGGTAGAGCGGGGTGACGTGGTCAGCGACTTTCACGGTCGAGGCGTCGTTGGTGGCGCCGTAGATGGCCTCCAGCTGTTCGATCGTTTCAATCACCGACATTCCGTTCTCCTTGCTGTACCGGCTAATCGTGCCAGCCTTCATTCCTGATCACGCGCACGAGCTGGCGGGCATGATAGTCCGCGCCGCCGGCATTGAGGATGGTGACATCAGCCTGCGCCGACCTGTCGTCGACGCTGCGGGTGAGACGCTCGGCGATGTTGCCGTCGCTTTGTCGCGCGCGGGCAGCCAGCCGCGCGGCCAGCACGTCCGGCGGCGCCGTGATCGCGACCACCACGATGTCAGCATAGGCCTGGCGCAGTGCGCCGATCACGGTGCGCGAGACGTTGGCGACGACCGTGCGGCCGGCGCGGATATCGTCGTTGATGTCGAGCGGCAGCGCATAGGAATGCCCGTGCGCGTCCCAATGCACGGCGAAATCGCCATGCTCGCACGCGCGGCAGAATTCGTCGGGACCGAGCGCGACATTGTCTTCGTCGGCGGAGGATTCGCGCGTCACGATTCGGCGCGGGAAGACAATGTCGTGATCGTCAGCGCAGGCCGCCCGCGCCAGCCGCAGCAGCGTGTCCTTGCCGGCGCCGCTGGGACCGACCACCAGCACGAGCCGTCCAGGTCCGATCGCTCCGGTCTGCTCGCCCGCCGTGGTTGCGCTCTCGCTCATGCGACACGATGTCCTTCGCGCCAGACACTGCGGACGACGGGAACGTGGCCTGCGACATGCACGCGGATGAGGTCGGCGCGCTTGCCGATCGCGACCTCGCCGCGGTCGGTGAGGCCAACTGCCTCCGCAGGTGCCTTGGTCACGGTGCGGATCGCCGCGGGAAGGCCGATGGCGGGCACGTGATCGGGCAATTGCAGCGCCCCCATCAGGAGGCTCGACGGGATGTAGTCCGACGACAGGATGTCGAGCAGGCCTTCGCGGGCGAGATCGACCGCGGCGATGTTGCCGGAGTGCGAGCCGCCGCGCACGACGTTCGGCGCACCCATCAGGATGTCGATGCCGGCCTCGTGCAAGCCGCGCGCGGCCTCGAGCGTGGTCGGGAACTCCGCCACCGAGACGCGATCGCGCACGGCATCCGCGACGTTCTCCTCGGTGGTGTCGTCGTGGCTTGCGAGCGGGATCTTGTACTGATGCGCCAGCGCCACGATCTCGCGCATGTTGCTCGCAGCATAGAGCTTCTGATATTCGAAGCGCTTGGCGAACAGCTCGTCGAGTTCGGCATCGGTCTTGCCGCCGCCCTTGCCGCGATAATAGTCGCGCAGCTTGACCTCGTCGCGGAACTGGCGCTGACCGGGCGTGTGGTCCATCAGCGACATCAGCTTGACGTCGGGACGGTCGATCAGCTCCCTGGCCTCCTCGACCACGCTCGGCATCGGAATTTCGCAGCGCAGATGCAGGAAGTGGTCGGCGCGCAACAGGCTGGCGTCGCGCGCGGTCGTGATCGCGGCGGCGAGCACGCCGGCGCGGCCGTCGACCTCTTCGGCGCCGTCCTCGCGCCAGACCCGGAGCGAATCGAACACGGTGGTGATGCCCGAAGTCGCGAGCTGGCCGTCATAGGAGATCACGGCCGCAACCGGATTCCAGAACACCTTTGGCCGCGGCACGTAATGGGCTTCGAGATGGTCGGTGTGCAGCTCGATCAGGCCCGGCATGATCAAATCGCCGCCGGCATCCTCGGCGCCCGCAGGCGCAGTCCCATCGCCGATCTCGGCGATGCGCCCGTCGGCAAGAGCGAGCCAGCCCTGCTCGATCACCCGGTCAGCCAGCACGATCCTGGCGTTGGCGATCACAATGTCCTTCGGCTTGGCGTTCATTTCCATTTCCTTCAGGCCGCGGCGGCAAAGCTGGTGACGTCGACGATGCGGTCGGCAATCAGATGACGGATTTCGTCGTCATGGACAATGGCAACCATGGCGACGCCCTGGCGCTTTTTCTCGGCGACCAGCTCGACCACGACCGCGCGGTTGGCGGCATCCAGCGAGGCGGTCGGCTCGTCCAGCAGCAGTATCGGCAGGTCCGAGATGAAGCCGCGCGCGATGTTGACGCGCTGCTGCTCGCCGCCGGAGAAGGTCGCGGGCGGAAGCTGCCACAGCCGCTCGGGGATGTTGAGGCGGTGCAGCAGATCGCCGGCGCGGGCTTGCGCGTCGGCGCGTGGCATGCCGTTCACGATCAGCGGCTCGGCGACGACGTCGATAGTGGCCACCCGCGGCACCGCGCGCAGGAACTGGCTGACATAGCCGATGGTGGCGCGACGGACGTTGAGCACCTGGCGCGGCTCGGCGCTGGCGAGATCGATCAGCGCGCCGCGGTGGCGGATGCCGATGCGACCGCTATCGCAGCGGTAATTGCCGAAGATCATCTTCAGGATCGACGATTTGCCGGCGCCTGATGGCCCCGACAGCACGACGCATTCGCTCGCGTTGACCTGGAAAGTCACGCCGCTGACGACAGGCAACTCGATGCCGCCCTGCAGGTGCATGGTGAAGGTCTTGTTGGCATCGGTGACGTCGATCATGGCGGTCATTGGAAAGCTCATATTGAAAGGTTCATGGCGGCAGGATCGAGGAGACGAGAAGTTGCGTATAGGGCTCGCGGGGATCGTCGAGAACCTGGTCGGTGAGACCGGTCTCGATGACGCGGCCGCCCTTCATCACCATCACGCGGTGCGAGAGCAGCCGCGCCACCGCGAGGTCGTGGGTGACGATGATGACCGCGAGGTGCAGCTCGGCGACGAGGCTGCGCAGGAGGTCGAGCAGGCGCGCCTGCACGGACACGTCGAGGCCGCCGGTCGGCTCGTCCATGAACACCAACCGCGGCTCGGTGACGAGGTTGCGCGCGATCTGGAGACGCTGGCGCATGCCGCCGGAATAGGTCCGCGGTGCATCGTCGATGCGGGCGGTGTCGATCTCGACGCGGGTGAGCCAGTCGGACGCGGTCTCGCGGATGCGGCCATAGTGATTCCAACCCACCGCCATCAGCCGCTCGCCGACATTGGCGCCGGCCGAGACCGCCATGCGCAGGCCCTGCGCAGGATCCTGATGCACAAAACCCCAGTCGGTACGATACAGGAAGCGCCGCTCGGCTTCGCCGAGCGTGGCGAGATCGCGGGCGACACCGTCGCGCATCCGATAGGACACATGGCCGCCGCTGGCTGCGAGCTGGCCCGACAGCAGCTGCAGCAGCGTCGACTTGCCCGAACCTGATTCGCCGACGATCGCCAGCACTTCGCCTGGATACAGCGCGAAGGAGACGTCACGGCACGCGGCGATACGGCCGAAAGATTTGCTGAGGGAGGTCGCGACCAGCAGCGGCTGATCGTTTTCGAGCGCCGCGTGATCAACCATTGGTGCCTCCTTGCGCCTTCTCCTTGTACGGCGCGGCGCTGAGGCTGCCGTGATGACCGGCGGCCTGGCGGCTCTCGCAATAGTCGGTGTCCGAGCACACGAACATCCGTCCGCCCTTGTCGTCGGTGACGATCTCGTCGAGATAGGAATTCTCCGCGCCGCACAGCGCGCAGGGCGCGTTGAAGCGATAGGGCTCGAACGGATGATCCTCGAAATCGAGCGACACCACCTTCGTGTAAGGCGGGATCGCATAGATGCGCTTCTCGCGGCCGGCGCCGAACAATTGCAACGCCGGGCAATTGTCCATCTTGGGATTGTCGAATTTCGGCGTCGGCGACGGATCCATCACGTAGCGCGCATTGACCTTGACCGGATAGGCGTAGGCGGTGGCGATGTGGCCGAAGCGGGCGATGTCCTCATAGAGCTTCACATGCATCAGGCCGTATTCGGCCAGCGCGTGCATGCGCCGCGTCTCGGTCTCGCGCGGCTCGAGGAAACGCAGCGGCTCCGGGATCGGCACCTGATAGACCAGCACCTGGTTTGCGTGCAGCGTCGCCTCGGGGATGCGGTGGCGGGTCTGGATCACCGTCGCTTCGTCAGTTGCGGTCGTCGTGGCAACGCCCGCGGTCTTGGCGAAGAATTTCCGGATCGAGATCGCGTTGGTGGTGTCGTCGGAGCCCTGGTCGATCACCTTCAGCACGTCGGCGGGACCGAGGATCGCAGCGGTCACCTGCACGCCGCCGGTGCCCCAGCCATAGGGCATCGGCATCTCGCGGCTGGCGAACGGCACCTGATAGCCGGGAATGGCGATCGCCTTCAGGATCGCGCGGCGGATCATCCGCTTGGTCTGCTCGTCGAGATAGGCGAAATTGTAGGCGGGCGCGTTCATTCCGCGGCCTCCTTCATGGCATCAGGCGCCTGGGCGTCAGTGAATTCCTTGCGCAGCTTGCGGAGCAGGCCGAGCTCGGACTGGAAGTCGACATAATGCGGCAGCTTCAGATGCTCGACGAAGCCGGTGGCCTGGACGTTGTCCGAATGCGACATCACGAATTCTTCATCTTGCGCGGGGGCGAGTGCCTCCTCGCCGAGCTCGCGGGCACGCAGCGCGCGGTCGACCAGGGCCATCGACATGGTCTTGCGCTCGCTCTGGCCGAAGGCGAGGCCATAGCCGCGGGTGAAGCACGGCGCTTCCGTCGCGGAGCCCTTGAACTGGTTGACCATCTGGCACTCGGTGAGCTCGATCGAGCCGAGCGGCACGGCGAAGCCGACGTCTTCCGCCAAAAATTCCACCTCGACCTCGCCGAAGCGGATCTCGCCGGCGAAGGGATGGTTGCGGCCATAGCCACGCTGGGTGGAATAGCCCATCGCCAGCAAGAATCCTTCGTCACCGCGTGCGAGATTCTGCAGGCGCAAATCACGGTCCGCAGGAAAATTCAGCGGCTCGCGGGTGAGGTCGCCGACGCTGGCGCCGTCCTCGGCCTGCGGAGAGGATTCGATCAGTCCGTCGCGGCCGAGGATGTCGGTCACGCGCGGCGTCGGCACCGTCGAGGCTTCCGCCGTTGCCGGCGCCTCCGGCACGAAGCCTTCGGCGAGCGCGGGATCGAGCAGGCGATGGGTGTAGTCGAAGGTCGGCCCGAGGATCTGCCCGCCGGGAATGTCCTTGAAGGTCGAGGACACCCGCCGCTGCACGCGCATCGCGCCGGTGTCGACCGGCTCGCTCGCGCCGAAACGCGGCATCGTGGCGCGGAAGGCGCGAACCAGGAAGATCGCCTCGATCAGATCGCCGCGCGCCTGCTTGATCGCGAGGGCCGCGAGCTCGCGGTCATAGAGCGAGCCTTCGCTCATGACGCGGTCCACGGCGAGGCCAAGCTGCTCCGAGATCTGGTCGAGCGTGACCTCCGGAACGCCTTGGTCGCCGCGCCGCTTGTCTGCGAGCAGGCGATGGGCGTTCTCGATGGCGCGTTCGCCGCCTTTGACTGCGACATACATGCTTCTAGCTTCCCTTGCTCACGATTCGCGTGGTGCGGGGGATCGCGACCACGGCGTCATCGGCCACCAGCACCACATCGATGCCGCGCGGAAACAGCGCCTCGTTGATGTGCATACGCTCGAACAGATCGAACGGCTTGATCGACGCATTGAGCATGGCGGCGCCGTCGATGCCGGGGCCGCGCAGCTCGAAGCTCCGTCCGGAGTCGAGGCTATCGACCTGCAGGATCACCGTGGTGGACCGATCCGGATATTCGCTGGTTCCGAGCGCGAAGCGTTCGAGCGGCGGCAGCGCACCGCCGTCGCTGATCAGCGCAAAACTCGCGATCGAGGAATCCTGCACCACGGGCGCGCCGGTGTGAAACTTCAGCCATTTCACCACGTTCGGGCTCTCCGCCAGCCGCGCGTCGAGCCAGAGCGGCGTGTCGTGGTCGAACAGCGTCAGCGCGATCGCGGCCGTGCCGCGCATCATCCTGTCGGGCGTCCCCGCCCCCGGTACGATGCGCTGGACCGAGCCCGGCCGCGCCATCGCGTCCATGACCGAGCGAAAGGTCGATTGCGCCGACAGCACCTTGTCGGCGAAGCCCGGCGGCAGTTCCGCAATCGTGGTCATGATCTCACCCCTCACCGCGCACCATGGTGTAGAAATCAACCTTCGTCGCAGCGGTCTCGGCCGCCGCCTGCGCGCGGCCAGCCATAAGCTGCTCACGCAACGGGGCGATAACGTCCCGCTCCACCACTCCGCCAAAATCCCTCGACTGCACCAGGGCGTCGCACAAAGCGATCAGCCGCGCTTTCTCGCCGTCGCGCCCGAGCGTGTAGCCGAATCCGACCTCGCCGCTCGCAAGCCGCACCGCGGCGCGCGACACCGTGGCTTCACCGAGATTGAACGGCGCGCCGTCGCCGCCGACCCGGCCGCGCAGCATGACGAGACCGTTTTCGGGCGCTCGCAGATCCTGATGGGCCGGGAGCGCCAAGTTGCGGAGGCGGGCGGCGATCTCGCCCGCCTCCGCGTGCGCCAGCACGGCCATGGCGGCCTGGCGCTGGGCTTGCTGGTTGTTGTGCAGGGTCACCTGATTCACCGAACCTTTGACAGAACTTGCCGCGCTGAAGTTGTCTATGATAATAGACAACTTCATACGGGAGCGCCATGACTGTTTCGTGACAAAGCTGTGATTTCTGGGCTAGGCTGGCCGGCGATATGAGCATGCAAGACACTGCGTCGTCCGGCGTCGCGCTATGGCGCCTCGTTGCCGACGGCATCGAGCGCGGCATCGCCGACGGCCGCTTTGCGGCCGGCGACAAATTGCCGGGCGAGATGGAGATCGCCGAAACCTATCGGGTGAATCGCCACACCGTGCGGCGCGCGCTGGCAGCGCTTGCCGAGCGCGGCCTGGTGCGCGCCGAGCGCGGCAGCGGAACCTATGTCGAGGCGCAGAAGCTCGCTTATCCCCTGCGCTCGCGTACGCGCTTCTCCGAGATCGTCGGCGCCGGTGGCCGCGAGCCGCGCGGTCAGTTGATCGAGGCGACCGCCGATGTCGCGACCCGCGAGCTGGCGCGCGAGCTCGGCCTGAAGGCCGGCGCGCCCTTGGTGCGGATCGAGGCGATTCGCCTTGCCGACCGCACGCCGATTTGCGTCTCCACCACCTGGCTGTCCGCGGAATTGTTTCCCGGCGCCGGTGCCGTGTTCGCGGCGACGCGCTCGATGACGAAGCTGCTGGAGCATTATGGGGTGCGCGACTATCGCCGCGGCGCGACCCGGATCACCGCCGGCATCGTCGACGCAACCGACGCGGCCCGGCTCGATCTCGCGCTCGGACGGCCGATCCTAGTGGTCGATGCCACCGACCACGATCTCGACGGCAAGCCGCTGATGACCAAGCATTCGCGCTTCGCCGCGGAACGGGTGGAGTTTCTGGTGGAGTCGTAGGGCTCTCTCCAAGAAACCGGAGCCGTAGGGTGGGCAAAGGCGCACTTCGCGCCGTGCCCACGATCTTTCTCGATCATTCAGAGCCGTGGGCACGCTGCGCTTTGCCCACCCTACGGCACCATTGCTCAGGCCACGGCCCTTCGCCCAATGATCGCAAAGCGCAGCTTGCCCGAGATGAAATCGATCGCGGCGACCGCGACCAGGATCATCAGGATCAGGAACGACACCTTCTGCCATTCCAGCACGCGGATCTGCTCGGCGAGCTGCAGGCCGATGCCGCCGGCGCCGACGATGCCGATGATGGTGGCCGAGCGGGTGTTGGATTCGATGAAATAGAGCACCTGCCCGGCGATCACGGGCAGCACCTGCGGCAACAGCCCAAAGCGGATCTCGTGCAGCGGGCTGCCGCCGGAGGCGCGGATGCCCTCGACCTGCTTCTGGTCGGCGCCCTCGATCGCCTCCGAGAACAGCTTTCCGAAGGCGCCGAAATCCGACACCGCAATGGCGAGCACGCCGGCGAACGGGCCGAGCCCGACGACGTTGATCCACACCAGCGCCCAGATCAGCGTGTCGACGCCGCGGATCGAATCCAGGACACGGCGGACAGGAAAGCGCAACAGCTTCGACGGCACCACGTTGCGCGCCGCGAGCAGGCTGACCGGAAGCGAGAAGATTGCGGCCAGCGTCGTGCCGAGCAGCGCGATCGACAGCGTCTCGCCGAGCGCCTTCAGATAGATCGGCAGCGACGAGCCGGGATCGGGCGGGATCATCATCAAGGTGATCCAGCCGAGCTGGCTGAGACCTGCGAAGAAGCGCGACGGCGAGAAGTCGAGATCGACCAGGCCGTAAACGAGGATCGCGAACGCCGCGACGATCATCGCGGGTGTGGCAAGCCGCGCCGAGGCGGGTCGGTCGAACACATCCGGATAGCGCGCGCGAAGCTCTCGCGTGTCGACCGCTTGCCGCCTCGTCACGTCCGCGCCTCCTTGCCGAACAGGCGGCCGCGCAGCCAACCGGTGCTGATATCGATGATGAAGACGGTGACGATGATGGTCAGCAGGATCGCGCTGACGTCCGAATAGTAGAATTTGCGGATCGCGACGACGAGTTCCTGGCCGATGCCGCCGGCACCGACGAAGCCCATCACGGAGGCTTCACGGACGTTGATCTCGAAGCGCAGCAGCGCGTAGCTCGCATAACCCGCGGTCACCTGCGGCACGACGGCGAACCGCATGCAGGACAGCCAGCTCGCGCCGGTCGAGCGGATGCCTTCGACCGGCTTCATGTCGGCGTTCTCGACGATTTCCGAGAACAGCTTTCCGAGCGCGCCGGTGGAGTGGATCGCGATCGCGAGCACACCCGCCATCGGTCCGAGCCCGAAGGCGATCACGAAGATCAGCGCGAAGACGATGCCCGGAACGGTGCGGGCGAACTCGAGCAGGCGCCGGACGACGAAGCGCAGCCAGGGGGCGGGCGAGGTGTTTTCAGCCGCGAAGAAGTTCAGGCAAAATGCCAAGGTCGCGCCGATCAGCGTGCCGACATAGGAGATCAGCAGCGTCTCGCCGAGCATTTTCAGCCATTTGCGCCAGCCCCAGAGCCATTCGCCGACATCGGTCCAGACGCGCTGGCCGTTGTCGAGCGTGAGGATGCGATCGAAATAGCTGATGAAATTGCCGAAATAGGTGAACAGCGTGCGCAGATTCACTTCCGCGCCGATTCCCGCGAGAACCAGCGCGGCGGCGAAGACCGCGATCCCCAACAGCAGGCGGAGCCGCCTGCGCCCGACCGCCTGGCGATAAGCGGCGTTGAGCACGGCAAGCTGCTGTTCGGGGAGGATCGAAACCGCTGTTGTCATCGGCCTGAGATGAGTTCCGTCAAAGAAAGAGCCGGGTCCAGGGACCCGGCTCCAGTTGCATCGCCCTGAGATCAGGACGCCTTCTTCTTACGCAGCGCATCGACGAACTTGATCAGCTCGATCGTGCCATCCCAGTCCTTGGTGGTGGCGGGATGAAAGCCCTTCTTCTGACCGTCGGAGAGGCGGTCGAACGCGGCCTTGTCCTTGGCCGGCGCGTCGAAGAACGCCTTCGCGATGGCGGCCTTGGCATCTTCCGGCAGGTCGGAATTGTAGGCATAGGGGCCGTTGATGATCGGCGCCGACTTGTGGATGATGCGGAAGTCGTCCTTCTTCATCGCCGAGCCGTCGGCATTCTTCAGCATGCCCTTGGTCAGCATCTGCGCCAGCGTGGAATCGTCGTCGCTGGTCCACTGGTTGGCGGCAACGTCGACCGTGCCCTGCGACAGCGCCAGCATTGCGTTCTCGTGGCTGCCGGTGAAGACGACCTTGCCGAAATAGCCGTCGGCATCGGGGATGCCCATCTTGTCCAGCTCGAAGCGCGGCACATTGTTGCCGGAGGTCGAGTTCGGATCGACGAGGCCGAGATTCTTGCCCTTGAGATCGTCGACCTTCTTGTAGGCGCTGCTCGCCTTGACGAAGAACACCGAGTAATAGCCGGTCGAGCCGTCGGCATTGATGTCGTTGGCGAAGGCGTCGGACTTGACGCCGGTCAGACGGGCGCGGGCGAACGAGGCCGAGCCGTAGCTGGCGATGTGGATGTTGCCGGCGCGCTGGCCCTCGATGACGGCGGCGTAGTCGTTGGCGATGCGCAGCGTGACCTTCACGCCCAGTTCCTTGGAGAGATAGTTCACGAACGGCGCCCAGCGCTCGGTGACGCCGGAGGCGTTCTCGGCCGGGACGACCGCAAAGGTCAGTTCAGGATATTTCGCCTTCCAATCGTCGGCGGAGGCGGAGGCGGTGAACGCGAGCGCGGCGGCGCCGGCAAGAATTAATCTGCGAGTGATCATGATACCCTCTTCATCCGTTGGGGTCGGTGGACGCAAAACTGGCAACAAAACAGGTGGCGCGGCTCAGGCGGCCGCTGCGGTTCCGAGCGCCGGCACGCCCTCGGGCGCCGGGACAGGCGTGCCACCCATGACGTCGGCGGCTTCGAGATCATAGAGCTCACGCGCAACGTGCTCGGTCAGCGCGGACGGCGCGCCGTCGAACACCACACGGCCCGCCGCCATGCCGATCAGGCGATCGCAATAGCTGCGGGCGAGATCCAGCGAATGCAAATTGCAGAGCACGGTGATGCCGAAATGCTTGTTGATGCGCAGCAGCGCATCCATCACGATCTTGGTGTTGCGCGGATCGAGCGATGCGATCGGCTCGTCGGCAAGGATGATGTCGGGCTGCTGCACCAGCGCACGCGCGATCGCGACGCGCTGCTGCTGGCCGCCGGAGAGCTGGTCGGCACGCTGGGCGGCGAGCGATGCGATGTCGAACTGTTCGAGCGCCGACATGGCCAGCGCCTTGTCCTGCTCGGGCCACACTTGCGACAGCGAGCGCCAGGCCGGCATCGTCGCCAAGCGCCCCATCAGAACGTTGGTGAGGACATCGAGCCGGCCGACCAGGTTGAACTGCTGGAAGATCATGGCCGACCGCGCCCGCCACTGCCGTAGCTCCTTGCCGCGCAGCGCGGTGACGTCGATGCCGTCAAACAGGATGCGGCCCTGCGTCGGCGTCGCGAGACGATTGATGGTTCGCAGCAGCGTCGACTTGCCGGCGCCGGACCGTCCGATCACACCGACGAAGCCGCCGGGGGAGATTTGAAACGAAGCGTCGTCCACCGCGGCTTTCGCGCCGAAGCGACACGTCAGACCTTCCACCACCAGCATGCGGGACTCCAGATTAGCTGGAGCCAACCGCTAACGCCCGCGCTTGACACTTGTGTGACACGGGCGTTGCGGTGCGGCGATCCTACACAGCTCATCCCCTGTCATCGCCGTGTCATGACATCGTCATCAAGCCGCTCGAAGAGGAACGCCCGCCCTCGCGCTTCGGATGCAACATGGCCGCCAAGATTCTCTCGGTCCAGCCGACCGTCGACCCCTCGGCCAAGCTGCACGAGACCAGGCTCGGCGCCTATACCGAGGTCGGCGCGCGCACCATCCTGCACGACGTCGCGATGGGCGATTACTCTTATGTCGTGAACGATTCCCAGATCACCTACACCACCATCGGAAAATTCTGCTCGATCGCGGCGATGACGCGCGTCAATCCCGGCAATCACCCGATGCACCGCGCGACCCAGGCGCATTTCACCTATCGCTCCAGCGCCTACTTCGAAGGCGAGAGCGACGATGCCGAGTTCTTCGACTGGCGGCGGCAGCACCACGTCCATATCGGCCACGACGTCTGGATCGGCCACGGCGCGATCGTGCTGCCGGGCCGCAACATCGGCACCGGCGCGGTGATCGCGGCCGGCGCCATCGTCACCAAGGACGTGCCGGCCTACACCATCGTCGCCGGCAATCCCGCCCGCATCGTGCGGCGGCGATTCTCCGAGGAGATCGCCGGACGGCTCGCGAAGCTCGCCTGGTGGGACTGGGATCACGACAAATTGCGCGAAGCGCTGCCCGATTTCCGCAAGCTCGGGATTGAAGATTTTCTCGCGACATACGAAGCACGAGCGACTCCCCAGACCAGATCCCTTACCAGCAAACGAAACGCGGTCGCGTGACAGACATTTTCCTTGAAGGCGGCCGGGCCCTGATCGGCGCCGAGCTTGTCGAAACGTCATTGGCGGTGTCGGGAAAGGACATCGCGCAGGTCGATGCCTCACGGGGCCGGTCGCGGCTGATCATCGATGCGCGCAACCTGCTGGTGCTACCCGGCATCGTCGACCTGCACGGCGATGCCTTCGAGCGGCAGATGATGCCGCGCGCCGGGGTCGACTTCCCGATCGATGTCGCGCTCGCCGATAGCGACCGTCAGGCGATCAGCAACGGCATCACCACCGTCTTTCACGCCACGACCTGTTCGTGGGAGCCGGGCCTGCGCAGCGCCGACAACGCGCGCGGTCTGATGGAGGCCATCGAGCGGCAGCGTCCGCAATTCGCCGCCGACACACGCTTCCATCTGCGGCACGAGACCTACAATCTCGATGCCGAGGCCGAGATCAGCGAGTGGCTCAACGAAGGCCGGGTCGACCTGTTCGCTTTCAACGACCACATGGACGGCACCGTCGCCGACATGGCCAAGCCGCGCAAGCGCAACCGCATGGTGGAGCGCACCGGGCTGTCAGCTGAGGAATTCGACCGGCTGGTCGAACGCGTGGTCTCGCGCGCCGACGAGGTGCCGGCTTCGGTTGCGCGTCTGGCCGCCGCGGCGCGCGCGGCCGAGGTGCGGATGCTCTCGCACGATGATGCGACGCCGGCGATGCGCCAGGAGTTTCGCGATCTCGGCGCTGACATCGCGGAGTTTCCGATCAACGAGGAGACGGCGCGGGCGGCGGCAAGCCACGGCGACGCCATCGTCTACGGCGCGCCCAACGTCGTGCGCGGCGGCAGCCACACCGGCTGGACGAAGGCCTCCGACATGATCGCCAAGGGGCTCTGCTCGGTGCTGGCGTCTGACTATTATTATCCCGCGCAGCTGCTCGCCGCGTTCCGCCTCGCCGCCGACGGCGTGCTGCCGCTGACCGACGCCTGGAATCTGGTGTCCGCCGGGCCTGCGCGTGCCACTGGCCTTGCCGATCGCGGCGTGCTCGCGGAAGGACGCCGCGCCGATATTCTGCTGGTCGACGACACCGTGCCGCTGCGGCCACGGCTGATTGCGGTGATCGCGGGCGGAAAGCTCGTCCATCTCACCGATGCGACGCGGGTGCTAACTGCTATGGCGACGCAGCGCGAGACTGTCGTCGCGGCGTAAATTGGTTATGCTGAGGCGATGACAGGTTTCCCCCGCTACGCGATCTATTTTGCCGCCGGCAGTGATAGCGCCCTCTCCCGCTTCGGCGCCGAACTGCTCGGCTACGATGCCTACACTGGCAACGAACTGGCCTTTCCCGCCGACGCATTGCGCGTCGCGCCGGACTGGCGTGACGTCAGCGCCGATCCCCGCAAATACGGCTTTCACGCCACGCTGAAGGCGCCGATGGCGCTCGTATCAGGCAGGACCGAAGCGGAGCTGATGGCCGCCTGCGCCGCATTCGCCGGCAGGCCGCGGCCGCTTCCCGTGATCCGGCCGGTGGTCGATTCCATCAGCGGCTTCATCGCCGTCATTCCGGCCGAGCCGGTCGAGGCGCTCCAGCAACTCGCCGCCGATTGCGCCCGCGATTTCGATTCCTTCCGCGCCACGCTGTCGGCGGACGACCGCGCGCGACGCAAACCCGAGAAGCTGAGCGAACGGCAGCGCGACTATCTCGACCGCTGGGGCTACCCTTACGTGATGCAAGAATTCCGCTTCCACATGACGCTGACCGGGCGGCTGGATGCCGAGCGCCGCGGGCCGATCCTGGAGATGCTGCGGACGCGGTTTGCGGCGCTGGGGATCGAGAAGCTGGCGATCGACCGCATCGCGCTGTTTCGGCAGGATGATGCGTCGGCAAGATTCCACATCATCGACGAGTGGCCGCTGGCACAATAGACCTCAGCGCCAGCTCGCAAGATTCAAGCCGAGCGCCACCGCGCCAACCAGAACGAGGCTGGCCGCCCAGACCGCATCCAGATTGAACCAGCTTCGCGAGACGAACTTCAATCCAAGATGGCGGTAGACCAGCCACGCCAGACATCCGCCGGCGCCGACCATGGCGGCAACGTGCACCAGGGACACCAGCAGCGCCATCCCGAGACTTGTCTTGAAAAGACTTGTCTTCATCAACGCGCCGGCCGCCTCATGGCCGGCATCGAATTCGAAGGCTTGGCAGAGTCCGAGATAGATCGGCACGAGCATCAAGGCGGCGCCGTGAGCAATGGCGACGGCAAATGACCAGAGCGCCAATTGCGTCGGCGGAATTCGTGCCAGCGCGCGCGGATGACGGCGCGCGATCAGCCGATAGACGCCGAAGCCGACGACGAGAAGGCTCGCGCCAATCTGGATCGAACGCTGCCACTCGACCAGCACGAGCAGGAACGCGAATGGCAGCAGCACGAGAAATGTTGCCAGGAGATGCCCGGCCGACAGAGCCCACAACGCCCGGAAGAGTGCGGATGGGCTCTTGTCCATGAGCCCGGCCGAAACGGCGAGCGGCCATCCCATTCCCGGATTGACTCCGTGATAGAGGCCGCTCGCAACAAGCGCGAGCCACAGCCAGCCAAGCGCCGGGCTCGCGTGCCCCCAATCTAGACCGACGGGTAGCAAAAGGAGTCCGTCGAACAATCGCCGCCCTCCAGCCTGATCTGGTGCGCACGATAGCCGTCCGGGAAGCTCACGAAATAGTCCTTGTCGAGCTCGAGGCCGCCGTTGCGACCGACATTGGCCATGACCTCCACGCCCGGAACCCCATCGGGATAGAACTGGTCGTCCCAGGTGGAATAGAGCGAATTGGTCCAGTACACGCGCCTGCCGTCGCGGCTGATCTCGACCATTTGCGGGCCGGCCGCAAAGGCCTTGCCATTCGGATGCGCTGTACGGCGTGCGATGCCGCCGATGTGGACCGAGCCCGCAAGCTTCGGCTTTCTGGGATCGCTGACGTCGTACTGGCGCATTTCACCGGTGCCCCAGCACGAGACGTAGAGAAACCGGTCATCCATCGACAGGTCGATGTCGGTGACCAGCGGTGGCACGGCGCCAAATCCCTGCAGCAGCGGCGGGAGCTTCTCCTTTGGTGCGGGTTCGGGCGGGATCGTTGCCGTCTTCTCGGCATGGAATTTCCCGCCTTCGCGCCACCAGGTCCAGATCGATGCTTCGAGATTGGTGGTGTCGACCACGACGCCCACGAAACCGTATTCGCGAACCGGATCGTGCGCAGGCCGCACCTCCAGCGCCATCTGATGATTGGCGCCAAGGTCGATGGTCTGCACATTGCGCCGGGCGCGGAGATCCCAGAAGTGGAGACGATGGCCATATTTATTCGCCAGCAGATCCTCCGGGACGATCCCGTTCTCGAACTGCGGCGGCAGCGCCCATTCGCTCGTCACCATGTAATCGCGCGGCAGATTCCACCAGAAGTCATAATGCAGCGTCTGCGGGCCACGGTCGATCTCCCATCGTCCGAGGACCTCGAACGTCTCGCAATCCATGATGAAGACGCCTGGAGGCCCGTTGGTGCCGTCCTTGCCGCCGCCACCCAGCGTGCTCACGTAAATGCCGTCCGGTCCGCAATGGATGGTGTGCGGACGCGAGTAGCCGGTCTTCTTGAAGATTTCCTCGGGCTCGATGATCTTGTGGATCTTGGCTTTGGTCGGATCTGGCTTGGTATCGATGATGTAGATCCGCGACGAACGGATTCCGGGGATGATGAGATAGCGCCGCTCGATGAAGGCGTGTCCGGCGAGCGGCGACAGGGCGGAGGAGCAGGCATTCCAGCCGAAGTGATGAAATTCGTCGCCCTTGTTGGGCATCGTCACGGTGTGGACGATCTGGCTGTAGGTCGGCGATCCCGGCTTGACGTCGATGACGGCGAGAGCATCCGGCTTCGAGAAATCCGGACTGAGCAGCAACGTGTAGGCAAAGTTCTCCGCAGGTGCTTCCATCGCAAGCCTGGGCGATGCGTGAAAGGTGGGGTCCGGCCTCATCGTCATGGCACTGCCTCCCTGATCTGTCGGTTCGCGCCAACCTGGCTCGGGATAACGGCATTATGAAGAGGTGTTACACGATGGCTCGAGATGCTCCGCGGGGCCTGGTTGGCGACGTATATTACTTCATCGCCGGGCCGCGGGAAACGGCTCGAATCGCGCAAATTCGACGCCTTCAGGCGAAAGGGGCCGATGAGATGAGGCGAGCGCGCAACTCCCCTTCGGGGTCGTTTCGGCAAAGCCCGGGACGACAGCTGAAATATTCACTTCGTAGGGTGGGCAAAGCGGAGCGTGCCCACCACCTGTCGCCGTCGGTAAAGATGGTGGGCACGGCGCTCCGCGCCCTACGACAGCGACGCGTTTGGCCCGTTACTTCCCCCACCGCAGCGCCAGCGCGTCGCGTTCCTTGGCGAGTTCCAGCAGGCCCGCGCGCGTGGCCGGATGCAGCGGCTGGAGCGGATGGCGCACCGCGTCCGACTTGATCACGCCGCCGGCCTGCATCATCGCCTTGCAGGCGATCAGGCCGCATTGACGGTTCTCGTAATTGATCAGCGGCAACCAGCGCTCATAGGCGGCCTTCGCTTCCTCGCGCTTGCCGGCGAAATAGGGATCGATGATCTGGCGGATACCGTCGGGATAGCCGCCGCCGGTCATCGCACCGGTGGCACCGGCATCGAGATCGGCGAGCAGCGTGATCGCCTCCTCGCCGTCCCAGGGTCCCTCGATGTCCTTGCCGCCCGCCTCGATCAGGCTGCGGAGCTTTGAGGCCGCGCCCGGCACCTCGATCTTGAAATAACGGATGTTGGCGAAGTCGCGCGCCAGCCGCGCCAGCAGGTCGACCGACAGCGGCGTGCCCGCGACCGGCGCATCCTGGATCATGATCGGAATGGTGATGGCGCCCGAGAGCACCTTGAAGAATTCGACGATGCCCTTCTCAGGGACCCGGAAGGTCGCGCCATGATAGGGCGGCATCACCATCACCATGGCGGCGCCGACGGCTTCGGCTTGCTGGCTGCGCGCGGCGCAGACGGCCGAGCTGAAATGCGTGGTGGTGACGATCACGGGAACCCGGCCCGCGACATGCTCCAGCACCGCATGCATCACGGTCTCGCGCTCGGCATCGGTGAGCACGAACTGCTCGGAGAAATTGGCGAGGATGCAGAGGCCGTTCGAGCCGGCATCGATCATGAAATCGATGCAGCGGCGCTGTCCCTCGAGGTCGAGTTCACCACGCTCGTCGAAGATGGTGGGCGCGACCGGGAACACGCCGCGATACGGGCGCTGGGCCTTGTGTGGGGTGACCGGCATCGAACTCTCCATCCCTGATCTGTCTTACGTCTGGCGCCGCATAGTTGATGCGGCGGCACAGATGTAGCCGCCGCGCGGACCGGCGGCAATGCCGAACCCACGACGTCAGGTTGGAAGAATGAGGCGAAACTACGCGGTCTTGACCGCGCCCAAAAAGCCCTCGACCGCGACGCGGAGGCGGTCGGCGTCGGCTGACATCTTCTTGACGGATTCCGACAACACCGTGCCGGCGTTGCCGGTCTCCTGGTTGAGCCTGGCGACGCTGCCGATGGTGTCGGTGACTTCGCGCGTGCCCTGCGCGGCCTGCTGGAAATTGCGCGAGATCTCGGTGGTGGCCGCGCGCTGCTGCTCGACGGCGGCGGCAATCGCCGTCATCTTCTCGTCGATGCCGCTGATGGCGCCGCCGATGGCGCGGATCGCGGTCACGGCCTGGCTAGTGGCGCCCTGGATCTCCTCGACCTGACGCGAGATCTCTTCCGTCGCCGTCGCCGTCTGTGCGGCGAGGTTCTTGACCTCGCCCGCGACCACGGCAAAGCCCCGGCCCGCTTCGCCGGCGCGCGCGGCTTCGATGGTGGCGTTCAAGGCCAGAAGGTTGGTCTGGCCGGCGATGGCGTTGATCATCTTGACGACTTCGCCGATGCGGCTTGCGGTCTGGTCGAGGATCTCGACCGTCGCGTTGGTCTGCTCGGCCTGCGACACGGCTTCGCGAGCCTCGCGGGCGCTCGACTGCACCTGCGCGGAGATCTCGCCGACCGATGCGGAGAGTTCCTCGGTCGCGGCCGCGATGGTCTCCAGATTGTTGGTGGCCTGCTCGGCGGCGGAAGAGACCGCCGCGGTCTGGCTGCTCGATTCCGACACCAGCGAGCGCACGCCGGTTGCGGTGGCATCGAGCTCCCGCGTCGAGGCCACAACGCTGTGGATCACCGCCTGCACGGTGTCATCAAAACTGCGGCAGGCCTCGTCGACGGTACCGGAGCGGGCCAACTGCAAGGCCTGCTGCGATTCACGCTCCCGGCCCAGGCGCTCGGCGGTCGCCGCGCTCTCGCGCAGGCTTTCGAGCGCCGCGGCCATGGTGCCGAATTCGTCGGGATGCCGGGATTGCGGCACCGGCGTCGCATAGTCGCGCGCGCTGATGCGGGCGATGGCGTCGAGAATGGCGCGCACCGGGCGCATCAGACGATTGCGCACCACGAACACACCGGTCAGGGTCACGGCAAGCGCGAGCAGGAAGGCGAGCGACTGTACCATGAGGTTGGTGAGAGCCTTGGCCTGAATGGCCTCGGCACGCGCGATCGACTGATCCAGCGCCTTGGTCGCGACGCCGACAATGAGCGCGAACGGTGACTGGCAGAGCGTATTCCATTCTGCCGCAGGGAGCGCCGGCTTGCCGCTGCCGTCAAAATTTTTGGTGAGCTCGTTGATCTGCTTGAGGACACCATCGGTCTTGGCCTTCGCGTCCGTCGCTGCCGTGACCAGCTCCGCCGACACACGGGGCACAGCCAGCAGCTCGGCCATGCCGGCCCATGCGGAGGTGATGGTGCCGTCCCATTGCGCCACCGACCGCTTCTGGGCGTCGTCGAGCGGCTTGCTGCTGTTGACGTTCGAGCGCAGTGACGAACAATGGATGCCATAGCGGTCGCGCACCTGCCAGGCGAAGCGGCGGACCTGGATCATGCGTGCGATATAGGGATCGTTCATCCAGGCGCGGTTCGACACCGCCGTGGAGGCGAGGTTCGCGGTGTCGATGACCTTGGTGACGGAATCGTACCAGGAGTTGGTTCGCTCAAGCTTGCGCTCGGCGCGCGGACGCTTGGCCTCGTCGTAGAACAGCTGGAATTGCGGCGCGGTCTCGCTCCAGCGCTGCTTCAGCGTGCCGGCGAGCTCGTCGCGGCGGGCGAAGTCGACGGTCGAGAGCGCAGCGCCGACGGCCTCATAGCCGGCCTGCTCGGCCTTCTCCGCCGCTTCGAGCTTGGCGCGCGGATCGTCCTCGCCGAGCAGCGCACTCTGGGCATCGCCGCGATTGGTCCGCAGCGACAGCACGCCCTGGAAGATCGCCTTATCGGCCGCGGCAAGCCGCTCGGTCTCGAGACTCTCGCTGTAGCGGCCAAAAGCCCCGGCCATCTGGAACGCCGTCGAGGCCAGCGCGCCGGCAGCAAGGAGGGCCATCAGCGTCAGGAGAAGCGAGCTTACCGATTTCTTAAACATTGCCATGGGTCGGGGGCCTACTCTTCACGAGCGGCCACCTTGCATCGCGACATGCCAAGGTTTGGTTAAGACTTTAATCAAGTACCTGCGGTTGTGCCCGCCGCGCCTCCTGGCGGGCCGCGTCCCTCACGCGACCTTGGTGAAATCCGGCGGACGGCGCTCGGCAAAAGCCGTAAACGCCTCGCGCGCCTCGGCGGTGCGCAGGCGCTGCGCGAACTGCTCGCCTTCGGCCTGCATCTGCGCGACCAGTGCTTCGCCGTTGCGCATCAGCTTCTTGGTCGCCGTGAGCGCGCCGGCCGGCTGGCGGGCAAGACGCTGCGCCAGCGCGAGCGCGTCGGCATCGAGCTTGTCGAGCGGCACCACGCGGTTGGCGAGGCCCCATTCCAGCGCGGCCTTCGCCGGTACGGTCTCGCCCAGCGCGAACATCTCGTAGGCGCGGGCATGGCCGATACGCGCCGGCATCAGTAGGCTCGATGCGGCCTCCGGCACCAATGCGAGGCTGACGAAAGGCGTCGACAATTGCGCGTTGTCGGCGAGCACGACGAGATCGCAATGCAGCAGCATCGTGGTGCCGACGCCGACGGCGCGGCCCTGCACGGCGGCGACCAGCGGCCGGGTGGAGCGCGCCAGCGACTGGATGAAGCGCACGACGTTGCGGCTGCCTTCGGACTTGCCGGCCGCGACCGCGGCGAATTCGCCGACGTCGTTGCCGGCGGTAAACATGTCGCCCTCGCCACGGATCAGGATTACGCGGGCCGACGGATCGAACTCGGCGGATTCGATGCTGTCGGCAAGCTTGCCGTACATCGCATCGGTCAGCGCGTTCTTCTTGTCGGGACGCGCCAGCGTGAGGGTGAGAATTCCGCCATTGTTCTCGATCCGGACGTGCTCGGTCATCGCTCTCTCCTTTTATTCGTCTGAATGTCGTGTTTCTGAAGATCTTGGAAACTTGTTTTGAATGCTGGCCAGCCAGCGCGCGACGATGTCGATCTCGGCCGCCGTGAATCCATCCGTCAGGGCGGCGTTGACCTCGGCCGCCCCGGCTTTTGCCTGCGCCAGGGCGGTGCGCCCCTTCGGCGTCAGAAAGATGCGCCAGGCGCGCCCGTCCTCGCGATCGGCCCGTCGCTCGATCAATTTCGCCGCCTCCGTGCGGTCGACGAGGCCGGAAATGCCGGCCGGCCCCATGTCGAGCGCCGCGCCCGCCTCGCCCATCAGCACGCCATCCTGCTTGCCGAGGATGAACAGCAATCCCGCCTGCGCCGGCGTCACCTCGTTCTCCGGCCGCGCCGCCATCCAGCGCTGCAAGCGGCGCTGCGCGACGCTCAGCAGGTAGATCAGCCGATGATGCCGCGCGTCTGGCGTTTTATTTCGCATGCGAAGCAAATAGCGCCTGTCGGTCTCTTTGTCAAAGCGCTTGACGTTCTGGCGCGTTCATGTTCCTTATTTGTTCCAAACTCGTTCTAGTTGCAACAGAAAGGTGAGCCGTGGCGCAGAAGCTGGAGCAAGCGGAAGAGCAAGTCCAAGAACACGAAACGGAAGGCGAACTCGCCTATGCGTTCGGGGTTCTGGACGCGTACTTCCATGGCGTTCCGCTCAGCAAGCTCGTCACGACCACCCGGCAGTTTCCCGGCCACATGCGAGTGGACGTCCAAGCCGCCCTCGACAAGCTGCTGGCAGCGCACGTCGACTTGTTCGGACTTGCCGAGGAACACTACGAAACGCTGTCGTTTGCGCGCCTGCTCCGCGACGATCGGAGCGCCGTGGCGATCGCCCCGCTGCAATATTCCGACGTCGATGTCGGCGAGAGCAGTCCGTCGCGGTGCCTAGACAACGGCTTGTGGCTCTGCGAGCACGACGGCTTGCGCCATGCCGTCCTGCTCTGCGCCGACCGCGACCCCCGTCGCGAGCCCGGCATCCGGATCGAAATCATGGTGTCCGCTGGAAGCACGGGGGCGGCCGTGGTGCAGCATTGCTTCGGCGCGCTCGAAGACGCCGTGCAGGCCGCGCGCACCTATCGCGGCAAGATCCTGTCGCTCGAGGAATCTTCCGACTACCGCGGCCAATCCCGCGGCATCAATGTGCACCGGCTACCGACCGTTCGACGCGACGAGGTGATCCTGCCGGAGCGGACTCTGCGGCTGCTCGAACGCAACGTGCTGAATTTCGTTGGGACGCGCGAGCAACTGCGGCGGCTCGGACAATCGACGCGCAAAGGCATCCTGCTTTACGGACCGCCCGGCACAGGCAAGACCCATACGATCCGCTATCTCGCAACGCATCTGCCTGGACATACGACCCTGATCATCACGGCCGGGCAGATCGGCCTTCTCAGCGCCTATATGGGCCTGGCACGGCTGCTGCAGCCCGCGATGGTGGTGATCGAGGACGTCGACCTGATCGCGCGTGACCGCCGCAACATGGGGCTGTGCGAAGAAACCATGCTCAACAGGCTGCTCAACGAGATGGTTGGATTGAAGCCGGATGCCGACATCCTTTTCGTTCTCACCACCAATCGGCCACAGGACCTGGAAGCTGCCCTGGCCGGTCGCCCCGGTCGCGTCGACCAGGCCATCGAAGTGCCGCTCCCGGATGAAAATGGCCGCAGCAAGCTGGTGCGCCTCTATGGCAAGGGATTGCCGCTCGACGACGCGATCGTCATCGAGGCTGCCCGCCGCAGCGAGGGGACGAGTTGCGCCTTCATCAAGGAACTGATGCGGCGGCTGGCGCAAGCCAGCTTGGCGCGCGACGGCGGCAAGTCGATCGTCTCGTCCGATATCGACGAAGCCCTCGACGACATGCTGTTCTCTGGCGGCCGGCTCAATGCGCGTCTGCTCGGCGGGGCGCAGGCGATGGCAGCGGAGTGACTTCGCGGTCATCCATCCGGCCTGTGCCGCCTTACGGCGCGCAGGTGAAGCTTGCCGCCTCCGTTACCGGTCCCGCTTTGTAGTGCGGCCAGGCCGGCCAGCGGCACAGCGGCAGCGCGCGCAGCGTCGCGAATGAGGGCGCCTCGATCTTCGGCTCGCTGACTTCGAGATCGCCGGGCGCCTTGCCTTTCTCGACCCAGTCGACCAGCACGCTCAGCATGTCGACATTGGCCGGCGCACCGGAGCCGACGTGGTCAACGCCGGGTGCGGTGTAGAGCCGCGCGAACTCCGCCGTCTCGGTCTTGCCGAGCTTGCGCTCGACGCTCTCGAAATAACGGATGCCGGCATAGGGGCTCTGCGCGTAGTCGGCCATGTGCTCGAGCATGATCAGACGGCCGCCGCGGGCGCGGAAGCGGCTGAGATCGGGATCGGTCGAATCCATCAGCTTCGAAACCTCGAGCAGCCGCGCCTTGTGCTCCTCAACCTTGTAGGTGGTGACATCGAGCTTGGGATCGCGCGCGAAGACATATTGGATGCCGCCGGCGCCGTAGATCCAGGCGATGCCGTTGTTGGGCGCAGGCGGCTGCGCCGGCGGCGCGGTGCCGAGCCACCACGCCACCCAGCCGCCGGTCGGGCCGATCGCCGGCGTATCCTCGCCCGACACGCCCCAGCCGGGATAATCGTCGAGACCGTTGGCGAGCGCGAACGGGAATTTGTAGGTCCCGTGCAAGGTATCGATCGCCTTGATCTGTGCATCGGTCAGGCACTGATCGCCGCTCTTTCCGGCCTCACAGCGCAGCGTCTCGACCTTGAAGGCCGCCTTGCAGGCGACGGGATCCTGCACCAGCGCATCGTCGGAGCCATCGGCCTTGTCGCAAGCCGCCCGCACGGCATCGCCGACGAGCTTCACCTGCGCCGGATTGATCCAGCCCGCGCCCATGGTGACGAGACCCGAACGCGTGCCGGCGTGCTGCAGGCCGACCCAGTTGATCACGGGCACGCGTGCGAAGATGCCGTCGAAATCGTCAGGGTAACGCTGCGCCATGGTCAGGCCTTCACGGCCGCCCTCGGACGAACCCATGAAATACATCTTGTCCGGCTTCTTGCCGTAGGCGCGCTCCATCAGCCCAACGGCCACATCGCGCACCTTCTTGTAGGCGCGGTGAGCAAAATTCTCGAAGGCTTCGTCGTTGAGCGCAAAAACCTGTGGCGGCTCGCCTTGCTTGGTCTCGTGACCCGAGTCGGTGCCATAGGTGACGAAGCCGCGCGCCAGCGGCGACGGCTTGTCGAAGGGATAGGCCGGCGGCAGCGCAAGGCCGGTGATCAGCACACCGTTGAAACCACCGCCGCCATATTGCAGCGAGCGGCCGTTCCATTCGACGGGAAGGTTGACCTGGAATCTGATCGGCGGCGCCTTGGGATCGACAGGGTCGATATGACCGAGCACCTTGCAGAAGGCCGGATTGGCCGGCGTGACGCGCCCTGACGGCGTCGGTCCGCGTTCGGCAACGGCGATCGGCGAGGGCGCCTGCAAGGTTGCGGAGTCGATCTTCACGGCATCGGCCCCGCCGACGAGACCCTTGCAGACCACATCGGCGTCTTCCGCCAGCGTTGCCGCCGGCGCCGTGCCCGTTCCCAGTGTCGCCATCGAGCCTACAAGCAACGCACACAGCTTCGCTCTCTTTCGCGTCATCGTTTCCACCCGGCTTTCTCGATTTGTTGCGTCGACGGCTTGCCGCATTGAATGCAACCTTCGTCCTCCCGTCAATCGCTCACGCCGAGCCGCCCATCAGAATGATCCGAGTGCGCTCCCCAAGGCGATCACGGCCACCAGCGCCAATAGCGACGTCACGATGCCCACCATCACAATGTCGAGATAGCTGTCGCGATGGGTCAGGCCGCAGATCGCGAGCAGGCTGACCACCGCACCGTTGTGCGGCAGGATGTCCAGCGTCCCCGAACCGATCACCGCGACGCGATGCATCAGCGCAAGGTCGATGCCGTTGCGCGCGGCGATCTCGACATAGGTCTGGCCAAGCGCGTCGAGCGCGATCGTCAAGCCGCCGGATGCCGAGCCGGTCAGCGCGGCCAGAATATTGGTCGCAACCGCGAGCGAGACCAACGGGCCACCTTCGATCGCAAGCACCCAGTCGCGCACCGTTTCGAAAGCCGGTAGCGCCGCGATGACCGCGCCGAATCCGACGAGGCTGGCGACGCTGAGCGCCGGCAGAACCGATGCATTGGCACCGGCGTCCATGGTCTGCCGCAGAGAGGGAAGCCGGGCCCAATTGAGCAAGATGGTCGTGACGATGGCGGCACCCAGCGCGGTGCTGACCGACCACACACCAGCGACCGCCGCCAACGATGTGCCGCCGAAGCGCTGCTCGCTCAGATACGAGACATCGAGCCGCGGCAACACCAGCAGCGACATCACGAGATTGACAGCCACGACGACGGCCAACGGCAGGATGGCACTCACCACCGGAGCAGACATTTCACCGCGCCGTCCATGCCGGATCTCGGCGGGATCGAATTCCCGTGCGGTGGTCGCGTATTCGCGGACCAGTTCGTCGTCGACGGCACGTTCGGCCGCACCCTCCATGTCCTCGCCATAGCCTTCCCCCGCTCGTCGAGCCGCGGCTTCGGCGCGGCGCAACCACCACAATCCCGCTCCAACCATGATCAGGGAGGCGATGATGCCGAGTCCGGGCGCGGCAAAAGGCGTCGTGCCGAAGAACGGCATCGGGATCGCGTTCTGGATCGATGGCGTGCCCGGCAAGGCCGACATCGTGAAGGTGGATGTGCCCAGCACGATCGCGGCCGGAATCAATCGCCGCGGAATCGCGGCGGCACGAAACAGCGAGCGGGCCATGGGGACGATCACGAAGAACGCAACGAACAGGCTGACGCCGCCATAGGTGACCATCGCACCGGCGAGCACGACCGCCAGGATCACGCGGCGCTGGCCGAGACGTCTCGCCATGAAGGCGGCAACCGAGGTGACCGCCCCGCTGTCGTCCATCAGTTTCCCGAATACGGCGCCAAGCAGAAAGATCGGGAAGAACTGCGCCAGGAATGCAGCAGCATTCACCATGAAGATCTGCGTCAGGTTCGCAAGCAGCGGCTCGCCGCCGAACAGCGCCGCGACGAGCGCGGAGAACGGCGCCAGCAGAAGAACGCTCCAGCCGCGAAAGGCAAATAGGACGAGAAGGCCAAGCCCGACGAGAATGCCGAGAAGCCCCACCTCTCAGCACTCCGACAGCAGGATGTCAAGATCGGCGGTCGAGCGCCGACCGATATCCGGGCCGTGCTCGTCGAGGAACGTTTCGGCCGCCCGACGTCCTTCGCCGTGCAGCATCGAGACGAACTCCCATTCGGCGTTGAGCTTGGACGAGGCGCCGAACTTCGCCAGCATGTCGCTCTTGACGCGGTGGGTCCGCATCTTCGCCCAGCGCGCGCCCTCGCCGCTTCCCGGGTCGGCCGCCTGACGCAGCAACGCGATCATACGCAACTCCTTCATCAGCGGCGAGTTGAACGAAATCTCGTTCAGCCGATTGAGTATCTCCGCAGCCGTCCGCGGCTCTTCCGGCTTTTCAGTCGGATTGATCTGCACCAGGATGGTGTCGTGCGCGTCGCTTTCGCGAATGAGCGGTGTGATGGTCGGGTTGCCGGCATAGCCGCCATCCCAATACGGTTCGCCGTCGATCTCGATCGCGCGGAACATGGTTGGCAGGCAGGCCGACGCGAGCAACACGTCAGCCGTGATCTCCGCGTTGCGGAAGATGCGTCCTCGCCCGGTACGCACCCGCGTCGCAGTGATGAACAGCTTGATCGGCGAGCGCGCGAGGCGCTCGAAATCGATGCTCTCAGCCAGCACCGCATGCAGCGGATTGTAGCCGGTCGGATTGAGGTCGTAGGGAGAGAGCACCCGCGACATCAGGTCGGTCAGGATGTAGGCCGGCGAGGTATCGAGCGTCCAGCGCCCCATCAGCCGGTCGAGCGGCGAGCGCTGGAGCGGGCTGAAGGCCGCCGCCTTCGAAACGCGGCGCCAGTATCGTTCGAGCGCGTCACGCGCACCCTCGGCGCCACCGGCCGTCCACCCATCCGCCAGCACCGCTGCGTTCATCGCGCCCGCGGACGTCCCGGAGATCGCGGCGATCGTAAGCCGCTTCTCTTCCAGCAGGCGATCGAGCACGCCCCAGGTGAAGGCGCCATGCGAACCGCCGCCTTGAAGCGCGAGATCAATCAGTACGGTGTCCGGTTCCATCGCGGCACTCACGCAACTGAAGCTCAAATCCGACGCGATTTGTCACGTGCGCGTCGAAGTCGATGGCGTAGTGTAGAGAGCCTTGGCGAAGAAATGCAACCGGAACGTGGGCCCCGCGCCGTCTAGAGCGCGATGCGATGAGGATGAATCGTCATCGCGCTTTAGGTCGTTGTTTAAGCATGATCTTTTCGGAAAACCGCTGCGCGCTTCTCCGGATCACGCTTTAGTGCTCGAACACCAGCCGCGCGCCGACCGTGCCGTCGAGGGCGCGGATCTGCTGGAGCAGCGCCGCGGAATCCTGCCCCGCGAGATCGGCATCGAGCACGACGTAACCAAGATCGCCTGATGTCTCCAGGTATTGCGCGGCGATGTTGATGTCGCGCTGGAGGAAGACCTCGTTGAGCCGCCGTAGCATGCCGGGGACGTTGCGATGGACATGGCTGAAGCGCGCGCCGGAAGGGCGCAAATGCAGCTGCACTTCCGGGAAATTCACCGCGCCCATGGTCGAGCCCGTGATGAAATAGTCGACCAGCTTGCGCGCGACCTCGCCGCCGATGCGCTCCTGCGCCTCCTCGGTCGAGCCGCCGATATGCGGGGTGAGGATGACGTTCTCGAGGCCCTGAATGGGGCTCTTGAAGCGATCGGAATTCGACGACGGCTCGACCGGAAACACGTCGACGGCCGCGCCGGCAAGATGGCCGTCGCGCAAAGAGCGCGCGAGCGCGTCGAGATCGACCACGGTGCCGCGGCTGTTGTTGATCAGGAACGAGCCAGGCTTCATCGCCCGCAGCTCCTTCTCGCCGATCATGCCCGCGGTCTCCGGCGTCTCCGGCACGTGCAGGCTGACGACGTCGCTCTGCGCCAGCAGCTCTTCGAGCCTCTCGACCGGCTCGGTGTTGCCGTGGCGGAGCTTGTCGGTGCGATCAAAATAGATCACGCGCATGCCGATGGCTTCGGCGAGCGTCGACAGCTGCGAGCCGATATTGCCGTAGCCGACGATGCCGAGCGTGCGGCCGCGCACCTCGCGGCTGCCGGTCGCGGACTTGTCCCAGCCGCCGTCATGGGCCGACACCGAGCGCGGAAAAATCCGCCGCAGCAGCATCACGATCTCGCCGATCACGAGCTCGGCGACGCTGCGCGTGTTGGAGAACGGCGCGTTGAAGACGGGAATGCCGCGCTTGCGCGCCGCCATGAGATCGACCTGGTTGGTGCCGACGCTGAAGCAGCCGACCGCGAGAAGCTGATCGGCGGCCGCGAGCACGTCATCGGTGATCTGGGTACGCGAGCGGATGCCGAGCAGCGATACGCCCTTGAGCGCGCGCCGCAGATCCTCGCCGTCCAGCGCCTTGGTCAGCCGCTCGACATTGGTGAAGCCCGCGCCCTTGAAAAGGTCGACAGCGCTGTCATTGACGCCTTCGAGCAGCAGCGCCTTCGCGCTCCGCTCAGGGCTTTGGCCTGGGGCTGACATGGTGTCTCCATAGATGATGAGCTTTGTCGCAGCTCATAGACCGCGGACGGTGCGCGGCACAATAGGGGGTGGATACGGGGAGAAAATGGCGGATGGCCCATCATGCTCGCATCAGCCACTCCGTCATCCTGAGGCATGAGCCCTGCGGTGCGAATGCACCGCTGGGGCCCCGATGCAGCCGCGCGGAGAGAGTTGGGCCGTCGCCCCTTCGAGGGCCGCTAAGAAGCGCACCTCAGGGGAACGGATAATCCACCCGTTCAAGGTCAAATCACATAAAACCCGTGCGTGCCGTCACAGCGGAGTTGCTCGACCAGCCCATATTCCCAATCGAGATAGGCCTGCATCGCAGCCTGCGCGACGCCGGTGCCTTCATAGGGCCTGCGGTAACGATGGGCCGGATCGGGCTTGGGCAGCATGCGCGGCGGGCCGATCTCGAGCGCGGCGTCATAGCCCCCTTCCAGCACATAGACCTCCCAGCCCATCTGCGCCAGCCACGACGCCGTCATGTCGGCACGGACACCCCTGTCGTCGGTCAGCAGAATGCGCGCGCCGCGCACGGGCGCGGCCATGTCGGTCTCCTGGACCAGCTGGCCGCCGGGATAATGGCGGAAGCCCGCGAGATGGCCGGCCGCATATTCCTCGGCGTCGCGCACGTCGAAGCGATAGAGCGTGCGATCGGTCTGCGCGACGAGCGCGGCCATCTCGCTTGCGCCGATATGGCGAACACCGGCGCGATAAGCGACGTCGCGCGCATTGGCCGGGCCGCTCTCGAACGAGCCGATCGCGCCGCGCCTGTCCGCACCGTGATCGAGCGTGTGCCGCGCCAGCGTCCAGCCGATGGTGCCGTTGCGCAGCGCCCGCACCTTGTTGGGCACGCCGGCATTGATCAGCGACTGCGTGCCGATGATCGAGCGGGTGCGGCCCGCGCAATTGACGATGATGGTGGTTTCAGGGTCGAGCGCGGCCTGCCCCGCCCGCAGCACCAACTCCGCGCCGGGCACGCTGATCGAGCCCGGAATGTTCATGGTGGCATATTCGTCGAAACGGCGGACGTCGAGGATGGCGATGTTGGCCTTGTCCGCGATGAGTTTTGCCACCTCGTCGGCGCTGAACGAGGGCGTGTGCTTGCGCGACTCGACCAGTTCGCCGAACGCTTTCGAATAGGAATTGACGTCCTCGAAGACCTGATAGCCCGCCTCGCGCCAGGCCTTCAGGCCGCCATCGAGCGCGCTGATACGGGTGTAGCCGAGCGCGGCGAGACGTTCGGCGCCGGCCGCGACCAGCCCCTCGCCGTCATCGTAAAGCACGATCGCCACGTCCTTGCGCGGCAGCCGCACCTCGGCCTCGATCGCGATCCGATCCACGGCCATGTTGGCTGCGAACAGCGGATGTCCGGTCGCAAAACCTGCCTCGTATCGGAGATCGAGCAGCGCGATTTCTTCGCGCAGCAGCAGTGCGCGGCGGATATCGGCGGGGGTGACGGTCGGAAGCTTCATGGCACGGACCTTGAGAAGAGGACCATGAGCTTTTGACCGATTAGAAGCGCGTTGGCTAGCCTCGCCCGCTCACTCGCCGGGAACGAGCCGCCCGAGCGGCTGCCGTGCCGGACGGCGCAGCTTGCGGCGCGACAGGTAGAGCAGGATGCCGGTGGCCGCGAACAACGGCATCGACATCGCGGCAATCATGAACGCGAGCTTGCCCGGCCAGCCCAGGATCTCGCCGCGATGGATGTCGTAGATGGCCGCGATGATCTTTTCGCCGAACGTCTTGTCAGCAAAGCGCTCCGCTGAGACCAGCTGCCCGGTGACGGCGTCGATGCGGAATTCGTCGCGCGTGGTCTCCAGCAACGAGGCTTTCCCCCACGACCGGATCCGCAACGTCGTACCCTGCGCCGGCAGCGTCAGCAAAGCCCTGGAGAACCGATCGCCCTCCTCACGCTGGAACGTCATCCAGGCCTGATCGAATCCAATTGGCGCCGCCGGTTCGGAGTTGGCCGCACGCGGCAGCTTTGCGGGCATTTTCGCTGCTGTGACGTGCGGACGCGCGAGCAGCCAGGTCACGCCGTCCTTGTACCATTCGAAGGAGAAATACAGGCCGGTGAGGGTCATCGTCAGATAGACCGGAAGGACCCAGGTGCCGATCACGGTGTGCAACGACCGGTGCAGAGCGCGGCCACCGAGCCCAAGATTCGGCTTCAGCCACATCTTCACGCTGCCTGCACGGCGCGGCCAGCGCAGCACGAGGCCCGAGACCAGCATGACGATCAGGCCGAGCGCGGCCGTGCCGGTGATCGGACGTCCCCAGCCCTTGCCATCGCCGGGAATGAGCAGCCAGCGATGCAGCCGGCGCACGGTCGCGAAAAACGCTTCGCCGCGCGGCGAGCCGAGCACGCTAGCGTCATAGGGATCGACATAGAGCGAAGTCGGCCGGTCGCCCCGGTCGTCACGCGCAAAGCGGACATGAACCGCCGCAGACGGATCGCTCGACAGTGTGACGGCGGCGACCTTGCCGAGGTCCTGCGAGGCCTTCAGCCGCGCAACCAGCGCATCAGGCATCAACGCCGGTGCCTGACGCGGTGCGACCTGCATGATGCCGGCGTTGAGATGATCGACGATCTCGTCCTCGAAACTCATGATCGCGCCGGTCAGCGCGATCAGGGACACCAGCAGAGCAAGGACCAGACCCGCGATGGAATGGACCTGGAACAGGACCGCCTTGATGGTGTGTCCGAGCCGCGCGGCCATGGCTAGAACTTCACCGTGGCCGACAGCGAGACGCGCCGCGCATCGCCGATCGCGACGTTGAGATTGTTGACGGCTGAGGGATAGTAGACGGTGTCGAACAGGTTCTTGACGTTGAACTGATAGATCACCGGCGTGTTCTGGTATCTCGTCTCATAGGTCGCAAAAATGTCGGCGACCACATAGGACGGCAAGAAGAAGGTGTTGGTGGAATCGCCGGGACGGTCGCCGACATAGCGCGCACCGCCGCCGAGGCGGAGCTGACCGGGCAATGCGGTGCCGAAGTCATACACCAGATAGAGCGATGCGGTGTTCAGCGCGACGTTCTGCAGCTTCCTGCCGAGCAGGGTCGCATCCTCGGACGCCGTCACGCGGGCATCAGTATAGCCATAACTGCCGATCAGGGCCCAGCTATCGGTGAGCCTGCCGGTGACGTCCAGCTCGACGCCGCGCGAGTGAGCCCGGCCGACGGTGTGGAGCTCCACGTTGCCCGCGCTGTTCGTCTTCGTCGTCTGCACGTTCTTCTTGTCGAGATCGTAGAGCGCCAGCGTACCGGAGATGCGCTTGTTCAGATCGAATTTGACGCCGGCCTCGTATGACACGCCCTCTTCCGGAGCGATGTTGGAATCGATCACCACGCCGATCGGCGCAATGGTCGAGTTCGGCTTCAAGGACTGGGTGTAGCTCGCATAGAGCGAGATCTGGTCGGTCAGCTTGAAGATGGCGCCGCCGAGCGGAAGTACCTTGTCCTGTGACACATTGGTATTGGTGTTGAACGGCTTCCCGCGGCCGGCGATCTGCTCATAGTCCATGTAGCGCGCGCCGCCGACCAGCGCGAAGCGCTCGGTCAGATGCAGCGTGTCCTGGACAAACAGAGACCACTGGCCGAGCTTGTCGGTCTGGGCGCTATCGCTGTTCGACGCCGTCGTCCCGGGCCCGATCAGCCCATAGACGGGATTGTAGACATTGAAGGCGGGCGTCGTCTGCCGGATCAGGGTGTCGCGGTAGATGGTGCGATACTGACCATCGCCGCCGAACACGACGTCATTGCGCATGTCGCCGAGCCAGAAGCTGCCGGAAATATACGACGTTCCGTAGCTGACGTTGCTGAGCGAGCTTCCCGTGCCATCGTTGCTGCGCGTCTCCCTGCCGGTCGTGAAGTCAATACCGGTGATACGGAGCTGGTTGGCGCTGAAGGTCTCGGTGTTGTAGCTGTAGCCAGCGTAGAGCTTCCAGTCCTGGTTGAAGCGATGCTCGACCGAGGCCTGCATCAGGTCGGACGTACCCCACGTGTTGTTGAAGGGCTCATCTAACCGGCGCGTGGCGGGCACCGCGAGCGGCGCCTTGGTCACCGGGTTGAACGCCGTGCCGCGATCGAACGGGTAGATGAACTCGCGATGCTCGTAGTTGAGCTGGACCGTGGTGTCCTGGCCGTACCAGGCCAGTGACGGCGCGATCAACATCTCGCGGTGGCGACCGAAATTGCGCCAATAGTCCTCGCTGACACCGTAGCCGATAAATCGATAGGCGAGACCTTGGTCGCCGATCGGGCCGGTGACGTCGAGCAGGCCGTCGGCGCCGGTCTTGGAGGCGTTGAAGGCCGAGCCGAGCAGCGTGACCGAGCCGTGCTGGTAGAGCTCGGGGCGCTTGCTGATGGTATTGACGATGCCGCCGGGGTCCATGATGCCGTAGAGCAGCGAGGCTGGTCCCTTCAGCACCTCGACACTTTCGACGGCGGCATTGAGGCTGCGGCCCTGCACCAGCGGCATGCCGTTGCGCATGATCGAGCCGTCGCGATTATCGCCGAAGCCGCGCCGGATCACCGCGTCCTGGCTGCCGGCAAGCGTGTTGGTCTGGGTGACGCCGGAGACGTTGATGAGCGCATCGTCGATGTTGCGCGGGAGCTGGTCCTTGAGCACCTGCTCGGGCACGACGTTGACGGCTTGCGACGTATTGAGCGGCGAGGCGCCGCTGCGCAACGTGGTCGCGCTCGGCATCGCGCGATAGCCGAGCTTGGCGGCCTGCTGCGCGGCCGCGTCCGCTGCGGCCCGCTCCGAGAGCGTCGGCGCGGCGGGGGCAGGATTGCGGTTGCGCTGGCGCGCGGCGGCCTGCGTGCGGCGTGACGTCTGATCCGATGCACGCACCGGCTTCGGCCGCTGCGCCGGCGCCTCCACCGTCACCGGCGGCAGGGCCGATTGCGCCTGCGCGGTCGTCGTGTTGGAGGGGCATTCGGCGAGCAGCACGGCCGCTCCGATGAGAAGACCTGCACGGCTCTTGCCGGCATGAGTTCGATGGCCGCAGACACGCTGGCCATCCAGATGGGCACGCACGTTCGATTCACTTCCAGGTCAGACGCAGCATTGAAGCTGGCGCGTCTAACAGCCGCGGTGCCCGAAGAGAACCGCAGGCAGAGTTGAATCGCTCTAGTGTTGAATCGTTCTAAGAAGGAGCGACATCGAACGGCAATCTCCAATTGCCGTCGTGCCGGTCGCAACACGCAACACGCGAATTCGCGGCGTATCACGATTCTGTGCGGTCTCAGGCGATGGCAGGAGCCGTCAACTCGTCGAGCTTCCGCTTGAACGCGGAGCCGTCGGACGAGGCGCGGAGCGGCGGGCGCACGCGCTGCCAGGCCGCATCGCCGGTCTGTGCCGCCAGGATTGCTTTCAGCGTCGCAGTGAACGAGGGCGTCTTCAGCACGACGTCGATCGCAGCCTGCATGCGCGCTTCGACATCCTTGCCCTCGACCATGCCTTTGACCAGCTCGGGCACGACATTGGCCATGCCGCAGATGGTGCCGGCACCGCCGGCGGCGATCGCTCGGGTGATATCGGCTTCATTGCCGACGGTGATGGCGAGCTCGGGAGCCGCGGCACGGAACGCCTGGAACTGCTTGAAGTCGCCGCTGGAGTCCTTCAGGCCGGCAATCACCTTGCCGTAACGCTTGCGCAAGTTCGCGGCGACGGCGGTTGGGATCGCAACGCCCGACGTCTGCGGGATGTGATAGAGATAGGCGCGCAGCCGATCGTCGGCGACGCCGTCGATGATCGCGGCAAAGGCATCCTCGATGCCTTCGGCCGTGACGCTGCGATCGAAGTAAGGCGGCAGCACCAGCACGTGGCGCAGGCCGAGGCCGAGCGCGGCGCGCGTCAGCGCGATGCCGTCGGTGATGGCGGGGAAGCCGCCGCCGATGCCGATGCGCTCCGGCGCAACGCCCGCCTTGAGCACGGCTTCGATGGTCGCGATGCGCTCGGCGACATTGAAGGAGGTGCCCTCGCCGGTGGTGCCGAACAGCACGACGCCGTCGACCCCCTTGCCGAACAGCTGCTTGGCGTGCGCCGCGAGCTTGGCGGAGTCCACGTTGCCGTCGGCCGCCAGCGGCGTCGCCGATGCCACCCAGAACCCGCGAATTGCCTCTGTCATCACACCGCCCTCTAAGCTGCGATCTCGGACCAAGCCCCTGATCTCCCAATGGTCTTTAAGGGGGCTTCCGAGCCTTGTTTTTGCTTTACTTTCCATCTTGTACCTTACATACAAGAAAGAGGCAAATCCTTTCCACCGTCACGGCGCGCATGGGCGCAGCCAGATTCAGGAAGGTCTCGCATGAACATGGTGACCCCGGTGAAGCATCCCGACCAATTGCTCGGCGCCCTGCGCGACAAGCTCGGCGCAGCCGCCGTCCTGATCGGCACCGACGTGCCGGCGCGCAATTGCAACGACTGGAGCGCGAGCCTGCCGCAGACGCCGCTTGCGGTGATCCGTCCCGTCGATGCGCAGGGCGTGGCCGATGCGATTGCGACCTGCCGGCAGGCGCAGCTGCCGTTCGTGCCGCAGGGCGGACTGACCGGGTTGTGCCGAGGCGCATCGCCCGAAGCCGGCTGGGTCGCGATCTCGCTTGAGCGCTTGAGCGGCATCGAGGAGATCGACCGCGCTTCCGCGACGATGACGGTGAAAGCAGGCACGCCGCTGGAGACGATCCAGAAGGCCGCGGACGAAGCCGGCTTCTTCTTTCCGCTCGACCTCGGCTCGCGCGGCTCCTGCGTCATCGGCGGCAATCTCTCGACCAATGCCGGCGGCAACCGCGTGATCCGCTACGGCATGACGCGCGAGCTGGTGCTCGGTCTCGAAGTCGTGCTGCCCGACGGCACCATCATCACTAGCCTCAACAAGCTGATGAAGAACAATGCCGGCTACGATCTGAAGCATCTGTTCATCGGCTCGGAAGGCACGCTCGGCATCATCACCCGCGTGGTGCTAAGACTGTTCCCGAAGCCGCGCTCGACCATGGCGGCGCTCTGCGCGCTGAAGGATTACGCCGCGGTGATCGCGCTGCTCGATGCGGCGCGCAGCGGGCTCGGGCCGCTGCTGTCGGCGTTCGAGGTGATGTGGCCGGACTATTGGGACGTGATCACGACTCGCGCCGGCGTGAAGCCGCCGGTCGCCGCAGGTCACGGCCTCTATGTGCTGGTCGAGGCACAAGGCACCGACGAGAGCCTGGACGCGCCGCGCTTCCAGGCCTGGCTCGAAGAGCTGATGGAACGCGGGCTGCTGGCCGATGCCGCCGTAGCGCAATCGCTGGCGCAGACGCAAGCCTTCTGGCGGGTGCGCGACATCTGCGCCGAATTCGGCCAGGTGCTGGGCCCGCACATCTCCTACGATATCGGCCTTGCGGTGGCGCGGATGGATGAATTCGTCACGCGCTGCAAGGCGGCGCTTGCTTCCGGCATCGCGGGCTGCGAGAGCGTCTATTACGGCCATATCGGCGACGGCAATCTGCATCTGGTCTCCTGGGTCACCGGCCTTTCCGTCGAGCAGCAGCCGAAGGAAGAGATGGACACGATCATCTACGGTCTGGTCCGCGAGCTCGGCGGCAGCATCTCGGCCGAGCACGGCATCGGCACGCTGAAGAAGAAATGGCTGGGCCACGCCAGGAGCGACGCCGAGATCGCGCTGATGCGAACGCTGAAAGCGGCGCTCGATCCCGACCATCTGCTCAATCCCGGCAAGGTAGTCTGAGAAACGCCAATGCGCTCGCTTAAGCTCGATACGCCGAAATCGCTGTCGCAGCGGGTGATGCAGCGGCTACGACAGGCGATCATCGACGGCGAGTTCGCGCTCGGCGCTGCCATCTCCGAGGAGATGGTGGCCAATTCCTTCGGCGTCAGCCGCACGCCGGTGCGCGAGGCGATGGGCCAGCTGCAGGCGCAAGGCCTTGTGGTGATCCGGCCGCAGGTCGGCAGCTTTGTCTTTACGCCGAGCGCGGACGACATCAACGCGCTCTGCACCTTCCGCATCGCGCTCGAACCCAAGGCTGCCGAGCTCGCCTACCGTCACGATCGTGACGGTGCAATCGCCACAATGAGCGAGGCCATCGCGGCGATGGAGCCGGCGGTTACGGCAAAGGACAACATCGCCTATGGCCGCGCCGATGCCGCGTTTCACGAGGCGCTGTTCACCCATTGCGGCAACCGCTACCTCGCCGAATCCTATCAGCTGGTCTCCGGCCGTGTCGCCGCGCTCCGCACCAATCTGACCTCGCCGATCGACGTGCGGACCCGCACCTCATTCGACGAGCATCGCAGGCTGCTCGATTTGTTCGCGCGCGGCGCGTTCGCCGCCTTCGAAGAATTGATGACCACGCATATTACCAATTCGGGCGTGGTCTACGCCAAGGCCTTGAAGGTGGAGGCCTTGAAGGTGGAGGCGCTGAAGGTGGAATAAGCGCCTCTAGCGCCCTTCCCTCGGTCCCGGCCTGTCCAGAAAATCCAGCGCAGTATTGATCTGCTCGAGTTGGTGCTCGATCCTGTCGCGGTCCTCGACCGATGGCGCCTTTTCGAGCTGCTCCACGAGCTTCTGCTTTCGCAACAGCAGGTTCTCTATGACTGTACTCACAGCTCCCCCATCGCCAGAGGCGAACATCGCGAGTGCGCGCGAGCCGGGCTCGCGGCAACCCCTCATCAGAATGTCCGCGAAGGCCGATGGTTCCTGCGGGTGAACCTGGACGCATGCGGATGGAACTAGCGGCGCAAACTGGCCCAGACGCCGCTCAAAATCAGCAAACCGCCAAGAAGATGGATCAGTTGCGGCGGTTCGCCGAGGATGGCGAAAGACAGCAGCGCGCTGGCGATCGGCCCGAGATAGAGCACGAGCGAGGTCCGCACCGAGCCGAACTTGCCGCCGAGCCAGGCAAAGCCGGCATAGGCGAGCAGGCCGGGAACGATCCCGGCGAAGACATAGGCCGACAGCGCCTTGGTGCTGAAGACCTCCCCCGGCGTCGCCCACATCTCCATGGCCGCGAGCGGCAGCGAGAACAGGGCGCCGGCGCCCGAGAACAGGCTGATGCGTGCCAGCAGCGACGCCTTTGGCGCGGCGCGCGATTGCAGCAGCGTGTAGCCGGACCAGCCGAGCATCGCGATCACGACGAGGCCATCGCCCGCCGCGGTCTGAAGTTCGATCAGTGTCTGCGGATGGCCGCCGGAGATGATGAGCAGCGCGCCTGCGAGCGCCAGCGCCGTGCCGAGCCATTGCAGCGGGCCGACATGCTCCATGCCGCGCAGGGCGGAGATCAGCAGCACCGTGATCGGCGACAGCGCCATGATCAGCGCGATGTGGATCGCCGTCGTCGACACGCCCGCGGCATAGACCGGACCGCCGCACAGGAACATGCCCATGAAGCCGGCGGCGAGGATCGGCCAGACGTTTCGGCCGAGCGGCACGCGGCCGCCCCGGATCTCCTTGAGCGCGATCGGCGCGAGCCCGATCGCGACGATGCTCCAGCGGAAGAAGGCGAGCGCGAAGGGCGGGACGGAGCCCGCGAGTCCGCGCGCCAGAATCTGATTGGAGGCCTGCGCGGTCGCCACCAGGATGAAGCCGACCAGCGCAATCACGCCGAGCCAGACATTCGTGGACGGCGATATTCCGGCCACCGCATCATGACCGCCGTCGGAGGTTTCCTTGCCCATGGAGCAACCGGATATCCGATGTCGGCCGCGGTGAGAACCCTGACGACGCCCCGGCCGCGGCCCGGGAACCTCAACTTTCACGCGCCCGTCGGTTGAATTCGGAGGCGTGGGGACTTATCCCTTGGCGCCATGGATACCCAGATGATCACCGCCGCAAAGCCGCTGATGGCCCGGGCGCAGCCGCGCAAGCCGGCACCGTTCCTCCCGATGAGCCGCGCCGAGATGGACGCGCTCGGCTGGGACGCCTGCGACATCGTGCTGGTGACCGGGGACGCCTATGTCGACCATCCGAGTTTTGGCATGGCCATCATCGGCCGGCTGCTGGAGGCGCAGGGCTTTCGGGTCGGCATCATCTCGCAGCCGGACTGGCATTCGGCCGAGCCGTTCAAGGCATTAGGCAAGCCAAAAGTGTTCTTCGGCGTCACCGGCGGCAACATGGACTCCATGGTGAACCGCTACACCGCGGACCGCCGCCTGCGCAGCGACGATGCCTATACGGCCGGCGGCGAAGGCGGCAAGCGGCCGGACCGCTGCACGGTCGTCTATGCGCAACGCTGCCGCGAGGCGTTCAAGGACGTGCCGATCGTGCTCGGCGGCATCGAGGCCTCGCTGCGCCGGATCGCGCATTACGATTACTGGTCGGACAAGGTGCGCCGCTCGGTGCTGGCCGACGCCAAGGCCGACCTGCTGCTCTACGGCAATGCCGAGCGCGCCGTCGTCGAGGTGGCGCAGCGGCTCGCCGCCGGCGAAGCGCCGCGCGCGCTGGACGACATCAGGGGTGTCGCGCTGTTCCGCAAGGTCCCCGAGGACTACACCGAGCTGCACGCCGACGATCTCGATTCCGCCGACGAGGGCGCAACGCGCCAGAAGGGTGCGACCGTCATCCGCCTGCCGGCGCTGGAGCAGGTCGAGCAGGACAAGGAAGCTTATGCCCGCGCATCGCGCGTGCTGCACCGGGAGAGCAATCCCGGCAATGCGCGACCGCTGGTGCAGCGTCATGGCGATCGCGATCTCTGGCTCAACCCGCCGCCGATCCCGCTGACCAGCGAAGAGATGGACGCGGTCTACGACCTGCCCTACGCGCGCGCGCCGCATCCGTCCTACGGCGAAGCAAAAATCCCGGCCTGGGACATGATCAAGTTTTCGGTGACGATCATGCGCGGCTGCTTTGGCGGCTGCACCTTCTGCTCGATCACCGAGCACGAAGGCCGCATCATCCAGAACCGCTCGGAAGGCTCGATCCTGCGCGAGATCGAAAAGATCCGCGACAAGACGCCGGGCTTCACCGGCGTGATCTCCGACATCGGCGGCCCCACCGCCAACATGTATCGGATGGCGTGCAAGGATCCGAAGGTCGAGGCGGCGTGCCGGCGGCCGTCCTGCGTCTTCCCCGAGATCTGCCCGAACCTCAACACCTCGCATGACGACCTGATCCGCCTCTATCGCAAGGTGCGTGAGACCCGCGGCATCAAGAAGGTGATGGTCGCTTCCGGCGTGCGCTACGACCTCGCGGTCGAGAGCCCCGAATACATCAAGGAGCTCGTCACCCATCACGTCGGCGGCTACTTGAAGATCGCCCCCGAACATACCGAGCGCGGTCCGCTCGACAAGATGATGAAGCCGGGCATCGGCGCCTACAACAAGTTCAAGCGGATGTTCGACGAAGCGGCCGAACGGGCCGGCAAGAAATATTACCTGATCCCCTATTTCATCGCGGCGCATCCGGGCACGACCGACGAGGACATGATGAACCTCGCGCTGTGGCTCAAGAAGAACCGCTATCGCGCCGATCAGGTGCAGACCTTCCTGCCCTCGCCGATGGCGACCGCGACCGCGATGTACCACACCGGCGTCAATCCGCTGCGCGGCGTCCGCCACGGCGGCAGCGACAAGGTCGAGGCGATCAAGGGCCTGCGCCAGCGCCGCCTGCACAAGGCGTTCCTGCGCTACCACGATCCCGACAATTGGCCGGTGCTGCGCGAGGCCTTGATCGAGATGGGCCGCCGCGATCTGATCGGCTCGCAGCCCCACCAGCTCGTGCCCGCGCACCAGCCCCCCGGCACCGGCAAGGCCGCCGGCACGCGGCGACCGGTGCGGCCGGGCGAGAAGACCCAGCGGTTCACGACCAAGGGGCTGCGGGTGATGAAGTGAACGCGCGCCGCAGCGTTCCTAGAGATCGAGCACGACCGGCCCCGACACCGCGTCCGTCACGCCGCGTCCGTTGCCCTGGTCCTCGAGCACGGACCTGAAGCTGTCGAGCGTCTTGATCATCGCCGATCGTGCCGCGACCAACGCGTCCTGACTGGCCCATGTGCCGATGAGGCAAAAGGTCTGCTCGCCGGTCTTGATGATGACGCCGTGCTCCAGCCCCGGCCATTTGGCCTTGCCGTTCCGATGCGCGTCGAGGAAGGCGGCTTCCTCACCCGGTTTCACCTTGAACCTGACCACATTATAAACCTGCATGATGCGCCTCCGAAAAATGGACTGATGAAAAACGGGCGCCGCGCGAGGTGAGGACGAAAAGTCCTTACGGTCGCCCTGGCCGATTGTTGTCCCCGCGCGCGGCGGCGTCACCGTGACAAATCAGCATGGTCTATCCCGGCCTTCCTGATCGCAGGACAGAAATGTGCGAAAACAACCCCATGCACAGTAGCCGGGGATAGCAAAATCAACAGCATAGGACGCGGCAAGAGAGCATGATCCTTTCGGAATTCGCGGCGAGAATTCCTGATTTTACGAGACGATCATTGATCCGTCGGGCAAAACAGGAGCAGGATGACATCATCGGCGCGCCCGGTGTTGCGTGTCGGCCCTGACGGCTTCAGCGCGGCGCCCCGCCTAGAAAGCGTAGATCGCCAATCCCTGCACCAACGCCGTGGCAACATAGAAGCCTGGCGCGGCACCAGAGGCGGCGGCCGAAAACCATTCGCGGATCAAGCCAAAGACCGCCGGCGCGAATGAATAGGCGCCTTGCGACATCGCAACGATCAGCGCGACGACACGCGGTACGTCCTCTGGTGCAAATTCGACCTGAGCGATCAACGGCGGCAGGAACGTGCCGTTGCCGAATCCGACACCGAACAGGACGACGCCAAGAATCAACAGCGGAACGTTCGTTCCAGCCGCGGCGATGAAGATCATCGAGCCCATGATTTGAACCGTGTAGCTGGCGCAGGCAATCAGCCGCCGGTCGGTGCGCTCCGGCATGAGCCAGCCCAGCAGCGTTCGACCCATGATCGCCATAGCGCCGATCAAGCCGACCACCAGTCCGGCCCATTGCGTGCCGAGCGCGGGCAGCAGCAGCGAGAACAGGTGCGCGGTCAGACCGATCTGCGCAAACAGCCCAAGGCTCATGCCGGCCGCGAGCGTCAGGAATTTACGGTCTCGCCAGATCAACGATCCCGGCAGCCGCCGCGCAGCGTCCGCAGGCCCGGTCGCCGCGGCTGGCTCCGCTCCGTCCGGCAGCGATCCGATCTGCGCAGGCGTGCGTGACAGCACGGTGCTTGCGAGCATCCACACCAGGATGACCATGATCACGCCGAGGACGGCCGCTGCGATGGCGAAGCCGTACATTGCAATAGCCGCGGCCCAGAGCGGCGGAAAGATGATCCCTCCGACGTTCGCGCCGTTATACGCGACGGCGAGCGCCGCAGGGCGGCGGCGGCGGACGAACCAGGGTGACACGATGGCGTTGACGGCGGCGACGCCCATCGTCACCCAGCCCGCGACGCTCAGCAGCGTCGTGCCGAACAGCTGCCAGGGCGTTGTCGCGCTCGCCCATCCAAAGATGCCGACGGCCAGCGAGAGAGCGCCGGCCTTCGTCACGGCCGCAATGCCGAAGCGCCGATAAAGCGCCGGCAGATTGGCGGTCACGATAGATCCAGTCAGGAAGTGCACGGTGACGGCCATCGAGACCAACGCCAGCGGCCAACCCCTGGCTTCACAAACCGCGTTCAGGAAGATCGGCGGACCATAGAAGCCGAAACCAAGGCCGAGGACAGCGAGACCAAAGCTCGCCGCGACGACTCGCCAACCATAAAACGTCCCGTTCTGCATCCTTGTCGACAGCCTGCGCTCCGCGACGCGATTGTGCACAAACCTGACGGCGGGTCCTTCGCTCGCGGTCGAATTATGGGATCGGAAAGACCCGCGTGGGGCCCGCTTGACGTCGCCGCCATCATGTAACATATAAAGTTACATGAAACGAGATTCCCGACTCTCCGGCGTTCTGCACGTGCTGCTACACATGGCGCAGCAGCCTGGGCCGTTCACGTCCGAGACGCTGGCCAAGGCCATGGACACCAACCCGGTGGTGATCCGCCGCATCATGGCGGGGCTCAGGGAAATCGGTTACGTGCGCTCCGAGAAGGGGCACGGCGGCGGCTGGACGATCGCCTGCGACCTGTCGAAGGTGACGCTGCGCGACGTCTATGCAGCGCTCGGCAATCCCCCGCTTCTGGCGATGGGCAACCGGACCGAGGCGCCCGGCTGTCTGGTCGAGCAGGCCGTCAATGCCGCCCTCGATCAGGCCTTTGACGATGCGGAGGCGCTGCTGCTGGCGCGGCTCGGCGAGGTGACGTTGGCGATGCTGGGCGAGGACCTGCGCAAGCGGCTCGGGTCCCGAAAGATCCACGACATCAGAGCGCATCGCGCGTGAACGGCGCCATTCACGGGGACAACATCATGACCGACATGCAAGCCGCATTCTCCGATCCGCAATTCGTGGCGAGATACACCGAGGGGCCGCGGCGCTTCGTGCCGGGCTATGACGCCATGCAGTCCATGACGGCGATTCTGCTCGCCGAAAGCGTCCCAAGCGATGGGCGGGTGCTCGTCCTCGGCGCCGGTGGCGGCCTGGAGCTCAAAGCGTTTGCGCAGGCGCATCCCGGCTGGCGCTTCGACGGCGTCGATCCGTCCGCGGCGATGCTGGCGCTGGCCGGGCAAACCCTGGGATCGCTCGCATCCCGTGCACGCCTTCATCAAGGCTATATCGATGATGCCCCGGAGGGACCGTTCGACGGTGCCACCTGCCTCTTGACCCTGCACTTCGTCGGCGTCGAGGAGCGGCGCCGCATCGCCTCGGAGGTCCGTCGCCGCCTCAAGCCGCGCGCGCCGTTCGTGGTCGCGCATTTGAGCGCGCCCAATGGCGAGCAGGAGCGCCCGCTGTGGCTGTCGCGGTACTCGGCGTTCCTGGCCGCATCCGGCGTCGAGCCCGAGCAGGCGGCCGCCGCGCGGAACGCCGTCACCAACCATCTGGAGATTCTGGCGCCCGCGCAGGACGAGGTGATCTTGCGCGAGGCCGGCTTCACGGACCCAACCCTGTTCTATACCGGCTTCGCCTTCCGCGGCTGGGTCGCCTATGCGTGAGGTCGCAATTCGTCGTTCGGCACCACGGGATGCTTCAACCGCGCTTGGCTCTCGATACGTAACCGGCGGTCACCTCATCTTTGTGGCTGGCGAACGCAGCTAGTACTTCGGTCTTCTCGCGCTTCGGGACCTTGGCGAAGTCAAGTGTCCGTCCGAGTTCAGCGGCGACCTCGTCGAATTCCGCCGGGGAGATCCGCAAGCCCCGGTGCGCCTCCTCAAGGCCAAGGGGCGTCGTCCCCGGCCTGGTGGCTTTGAACTGGAACGGCCCACCCGAAACGTCACAGACCCAAAGTGTTCGCATGAACTTGAGACCAGGCAAGCGTTTCAGATTTTTGGTGTGCCATTCCCTCAACTGCGGATTTTTTGACTTCTGACCGACGATGGCGTTCTTTACGACAGCGTCGCTGAAGTGATCCACGACCGCTGCAATGGCGAAGACGCCGCCAAGTCGTTCATACAGGCTTTGATCCGGAGTGGTTTGCTGGGCCTGCGCACGCGCTTGATTGGCTCCAGCCAAAGCCACGGGGGCGGCTGTCAGCGCCAGTCCTGCGACCACACTTCGTCTGCTGATGGAAGTCGAACGAAGCCTTGCCATGGGCACCTCCTTACATCGGTTTCCTGAGGCATTGCAGCCAGCATATCCCGTGCAATGGCCGCCGTGCGCGTTGCCGTCCGGAGGCCTGTCGGTGATTGCCGCGCACCCATTGGATGGTTCGGAACGGAAATGGTTCCTGGAAATTTTGAGCTGGACGCCGACCCATGCCCGCCGAACTGCGAAGAAACTTGGTATGAGCAAATCTAGCCCGCCATGCCCTGAGAGCTGGCGTCGAGCCAAGCGTCGAACGCGGACGAAAAGGGCCAGGCCCCGGACTCATGCGCCGCAAAAAGGAAGTAGCAACACTACGTCCTTGCAGGGCGGGCTGTGGTGGAACTAGAGGGCTGTGTGAGAAGCGACGTTCGATTGTGATGGGTCCGGACGACGAGGCTGTGCTGATGTCGGAGGTGTTACGCGACCCCGTGGTTCTTCTCGTCGATGGTCCGCGGTGGAAGTCGGCCGCGCCTCCCACAACTCGAAATATCGCTTCTGTCGGTTACCACTGCGTCATCTGGTCCCCGGAGGACCTGCCAAAGCTACCAGCCGAATTCATCCCGCGTCGTTGGATCAAGAAAACCTGCGTCAACTCCGTCGTCCGTTGGCGCAATCCTGGGATTCCGGAAGCCCCGGCTGGACCAAACAGATCCGCCAATCCAAGCAGCCCAGACCGATCGCTATGGGTTGGACCCTCTGCGATGAACTGGCTGACCGCCGATGCAACACGGCGGATCAAAATCTCGCCGGAGACTCTGGTAGAAGGGTTTACCAGCCAACGATCGATCTGACCTCGGACCCTGCGGTCAACTTAGCTTCCGCGACGAGAGGGACTTTGGCGAGGCTTCGCTGCCGTCGAAGGGGAGCCTGTCTGCATTGGGTCAAAAGCAGCGGTCGCCCAATCGGTCAGGCGGTGCCCAGCTGTACGGTCTATTCTCAGCGGCCGCGGAAGCAGCACCGACGTTAACCCTGTCGGCAAATGATTCGCCGTAGGTCGGCAATCGCCGACAAGTTGCCTTATTGGCGCGGAGAATTTTCAGCGGCACTAACTTAGGTTAGAGGCGCTTTATGCTGAAAATGGCGTTGTTGGGCCTCCTCATCCTGTTGAGCGCAGGCGTGCTGTCGGCAATGGAGCTGAGCGCTCCACCGCGTCGCGCCGTCGCGATCGCCCCGCCGCTTGCCGAGCAGAGCGCTAGCGTCTCTGCGTCACATGACGCGTTGCCCAAGGCCGATCGCCTCGAGGTTGCCGCTGTGAGCAGCGCGATGCCGACACAGGACGCTCCGGTCGAGAACCCCGTTGCTCCGCGAGACATCCAAGTCGGTTCGACCGCACCGGAACCAATCGTCCGTCATCGGCGCGATACGAAGAATATCGCGACCGCTGAACGTCCCAGGCCGAAACCAAAGGCAATTGTTGCCAAGCGAACTGCCAATGCGCAGCGTGCAAAGGCCGCCAGCGAGACCGAGCCCTGTCGACTCAAGGCGTTCGGCGGCCTGCTCAAGGCATTGAATTTGACCGGTTGCGAAATCTGAGGCCGCTTCCGGGCACGGCGGATCAAAATCGAACGACCTGACGTCGTGGTGCGAACCCGGGCCTGCTTCCTCCTGGAGGCACTTACCGGCACACGCCTTGCCGCCACTTTTCCCTCGGCCAACGTCTCGCAAATTCTTCCGGTCATGCATACCTAGCCCCCATGAAAAAAATCGGCTTCCTCTCCTTCGGACACTGGACCCCCTCGCCGCAATCGCAGACCCGCTCGGCGGCGGACACGCTGCTGCAATCGATCGAGCTTGCGGTCGCGGCCGAGCAGTTAGGGGCCGACGGCGCCTATTTCCGCGTGCATCATTTCGCGCGCCAGCTCGCCTCGCCGTTTCCGCTGCTCGCGGCGGTCGGCGCCAGAACCAGCACAATCGAGATCGGCACGGCCGTGATCGACATGCGCTACGAGAACCCGCTTTACATGGTGGAGGACGCCGGAAGCGCCGATCTCATCGCCGGCGGCCGGCTGCAGCTCGGCATCAGCCGCGGCTCGCCCGAGCAGGTGATCGACGGCTGGCGCTACTTTGGCTATCGCCCGGCCGAGGGCCAGAGCGATGCCGACATGGGCCGGCGCCATGCGGAGGTGTTTCTCGACCTACTCCGGGGCGAAGGCTTTGCCGAGCCCAATCCGCAGCCGATGTTTCCGAACCCGCCGGGCCTCTTGCGCATCGAGCCGCACGCGCAAGGCCTGCGCGAGCGGATCTGGTGGGGCGCCGGCTCCAACGCCACCGCGGTGTGGGCGGCGAAGCTCGGCATGAACCTGCAGAGCTCGACGCTGAAGAACGACGAGACCGGCGAAGCCTTCCACGTGCAGCAGGCCGCGCAGATCCGTAGCTTTCGCGCCGCCTGGAAGGAGGCCGGCCACGCCCGTGCCCCCCGCGTCTCCGTCAGCCGCAGCATCTTTGCGCTGATGGACGATCGCGACCGCGCCTATTTCGGCAGGGAGCGCGAAGGCGAGGACCAGATCGGCTTCATCGACCCGCAGACCCGGGCGATCTTCGGCCGGAGTTATGCCGCCGAGCCGGATGTGCTGATCGAGCAGCTGCGCCGGGACGAGGCGATTGCGGAGGCTGATACACTGCTGCTGACGATCCCGAACCAGTTAGGGGTCGATTACTGCGCGCATGCGATCGAGGCGATCCTGAAGCACGTCGCGCCGGCGCTGGGGTGGCGGTGAGCGAGTGGTCCACCTTGGCGCCACATTGACCTGGATTCCGAGCGCTAAAGCGCGACGCCATCAGGATGAAGCGTCACCGCGCTTTAGGTCGTTGTTTAAGCATGATTTTTTCGGAAAGCCGCTGCGCACTTTCCCGGATCATGCTTTAGGCAAATAGCTCCCGGTCTCTCCTGCTGATCGGATCGTCCCAATCCTTCTGCCACCACGGCTTCTCTGAAGCCTTTTTGGGCGGCAACTGAAGCTCGAGCACCTTTTTGCTCTTGCCCTTTGCGTCCTCGCGGGCGGAGCGGAAACGATAGTGATCGTAGATGCGCAATGCTTCAATCATGTAGCTGGTCGCGACCGTGCGATCCTTGATCAGCAACAGGTTCTCGCCATTGTCAGTATCGGCGGGCTCAGAGAAATTGTATGAGCCCAGATAAACGCGTGCATCATCGGTATCGAAATCGAGCACGACGAATTTGTGATGCATCCGAGTACCCCGGTGCTGACCGTCGCTGCCGGCAAGTCCTGACGGTTCCGTACTGAACGGAGCCGGCACATTGCCGGTCAGCGCAGACGAACGAACGACGCGCTTCTTGTTGTCGGCCGTCAATACGGTGACGCCCAAATTCCCTTCCTTCACGCGCGCATCGGCGATGCCAAGCGCGAACACCGTCTTGCTCTTGATGGCGCGACCCAGGGCAGGACCGATCGGTCCATTTTTCATCTGACCCAGGAACGCCAAAGAAAAAAGAACACTGGATTTCGCCTTGGCTATGTCCTTGCCCACCACGGCCAGGAGCCCGTTCTCTTCGGTATGCGGCGAAAAAGCGACCTTTCCGCCGAGTCCGCTCACTCCCAGATCGCGCCAACCCGTCGCCACCTCGGAGTCGCGAAAATCGCCGGCGGCTTCCGCCGAAAAATAGCTATCGAAAACCTTGAAGTAATCGTCGACAGCATTCTTGCTGTTGACAATGACCGCATTGTTCGACTGCACGTAGAACCCGCGCCAGCTCATGTTCGTGGAGCCGTACACGACCTTATGCACACCCTTGCCGGAAACCGCGATGGATTTATGGTGCTGCAGGTTCGCCATATGTTGGCGCTTGACGTTGTCAGCCCCGGCCGATTTGCGTAAGCGCTTCTCAGCGACGCTCTCGGGCGAATCCTTGGCTTTGTGCCCGCCGCCCTTGGCCGTCGAATCGTCGATGATGACCTTCAGCCTTTTTCCGAGCTTTTCGAGACGGCTCAGGATTTCGGGCATGTTGAAGTCATAAGCGATGACGCGAACATTGGCCTTGGCGGCGATCGCCTCATCAAGCACGTCGAGGATCGACGCACGCGCTTCGAAGCCCATCCATTTGTAGGCGTCCTCGGCCTTCTTGTTCGTGGGCTTGAAGGTCAAACCATCCTTCGCATCATCTGGAATGAGGCTGCCGAGCTTGCGGTCGGGCGCGAACTTCTCAACAAAGGATTGCGAGGACACATAACCGCGCGTGAAAGCAACATTCAGCTTGCCCGGTAATGTCTCGCGCATCAGGGCGATCGAGGCTTCCTGCGGTTCGCCTCGACTGAGCGTTCCCAACTTGTCCATGAACATGGGTGTCACGCGATAGAGAAATTGTCCGTCCTTGTCGGCGTGCCAGGGGAAATGCACCCAGCGGAATTTTTGAATCGGCGCAATCGTACTCGGGAGCATCGGGTCGCTCGGCTTCTTGCGCTGACCCGGAAAGCCGATGCGGTTGGGCACCGGCCAAAACCGGTCTTGCTTCGGCTCCTTGTACTCGATTGCAAAGCCGACGAAATCGCGCGGTGGCTTGCCCTGCCGCCAATTCATCGCGAGCAGCAACATCCCGTCGCCGCGATGAATCTTCAGGGTGAATGGCGCGTTCGCATTGGTGCCCGTGACCTGATAGGAATTCTTCATTCTGCCCCCCGCCCTGAAGTTTGGGGCAAATCCTATCAACACAATTTTTGATTGCAAGCGCGTGATGCTTGGCGCATGAGGGCTGCACCGGCTGGGCCAATGCGATGCTACCCTTGTCTTCCTGACAGCGAGCTTCCCGCCATCCACCAGGTTGCGTGATGAATCAGCATCTGTCCCTCGTCAGTCTCGTGGTCGCTGACTATGATGAAGCGATTGCCTTCTTCACGCGCGCTCTGAATTTCGAGCTTTGCGAGGACACGCCGCTCGGTGGCGGCAAGCGCTGGGTGGTGGTGCGGCCGCGGGGCAATTTTGGCTCCGGCTTGCTCCTGGCGCGGGCGGACGGTCCGGCGCAGATGGAACGCATCGGCGACCAGACCGGCGGGCGCGTCTTCCTGTTCCTGGAGACGGGTGATTTCGAGCGCGATCATGCGCGCATGATCGCCGCCGGCGTGCGCTTCGTCGAGGCGCCACGGCATGAGGCCTATGGCGTGGTGGCGGTTTTCGAGGATCTCTGTGGCAACCGCTGGGACCTGATCCAATCAGCCAAGCGCAGCTGACACACGAGCGACCGCGCCCCGCCCGGCTTTACCCCGTCTTCGTCCCCGTGATCACCGCCAGTGCCTCGACGAGGCGATCGAGATCGGCCTCGTCGGTAAAGAGCGCCGGCGTCACGCGGATGCACTGTCCCCTGGCGACGCCGGCCCGGCGCACCGTCATGACCTTGTGGCTGTCCCGCAGTTTTACCACAATGGCCTCGTTGTCGGCCTTGCTGGTCTTGCCGGCGAGACGGAAGGACGTGATCGCGCCGTACGAACCGATCTCGTCCGGCGTCAGGATCTCGATGTCCTTGAATCCGCGGGCGCGGCTCACCCAATAGTCGCGCAAATGGCGCAAGCGGGCCTGCTTTGCCGCGGCACCGATCTGCTGATGCAACGCCACGGCCGTCGGCACCGTCAGCACCGTGGCGAAATTGACCGTGCCGGTGTGAACCCGCGAGCGGATATCGGCCTCGGCAAAATCCTCATCCCCCATGTCACGGTCGATGGCGGCGAGGCGGTCCTTCCTGATGTAGAGAAAGCCCACGCCGAGCGGCGCGCCGATCCATTTGTGCAGATTGAAGCCGACGAAATCGGCCTCGAGCTCACCGACCCGGAAGTCGATCTGCCCCCAGGAATGCGCGGCGTCGACGATGGTGTCGATGCCCTTGGCCTTGGCCATGCGGGCAATCTCGGCGATCGGCATGACAAAGCCGGTGCGGTGGCTGACATGGGTCAGGAGCAGAAGTCGCGTCTTCGGGTTCGCCTCGATGGCGCGGGCATAGGCGTCGAGCACCACCTGGCGGGTGGCGGGCTCCGGCACGTCGAACTTGACCACGTCGACGCCGCGGCGCCCCTTCAGCGCGTTCATCGCATACTGCATCGAATCATAATCGAGATCGGCATAGAGCACGGCATCGCCGGGCTTCAGCCGGTTGTAGCCGCCGATGAGGAGCTGCAGCGCTTCGGTCGCACCGCGGGTGAGCGCGATCTCCTCGGTCGCCGCGCCGACCGCCTCCGCCACCTTGGCGCGCACCGCCTCGAAATCCGCACCCGCGCGCTGCCGCGCGTAATAGGTGTTCTGAAAGTTGATCATGTCGGACTGGCGGATGAACTCGCGCCGCACCGGCTCGGCCATGATGCCCCAATAGCCGTTCTCGAAATTGACGACATCGGGCGTCACGGCGTAGAGCCCCTTCACCGCCGCCCAATAGGCCTTGTCGGCGGCGATCGCGGCGGCCGAACCGGCCGGCTGCGCCGGAAGGCCCTCGGCCGCCATCGCCGGCGCAGCCATCGGCGCCATGGCTACGGCGGCGAGGCCCTTCAGGATCGACCGGCGGTCGGACGAAATGGTCTTGATCAGATGCATATATCAGCCTCCACGATGCGCGGCGAAAGGAGCAGCGATCAGTAGAGCGCGAATGACAAGGCGGTGACAGTTCGATGATGCCGGCCCCTGAAGGCCGCGGCGCGAGCGGACTAAGCGCGTGGCTGGTGCCGTTTGCGAAAGGGACGGCCGGCGTGCCGCCGGGCTACGCCACCGGCTGGTAGCGCGGGAGAGGCTCGACTGCCGCATCCTCGCGGGCGACGGCCTGCATTCTCACATGGCTGCCGATGACGAGGCCCGTGAGCGAGAGCATGAGCCCGAGCGCGAGTGGCGCGAACAGGGCCTCTTCCTGGAACAATCCGTTGAGCAGCACCACCATGACGCCGAAGCCGGCGAGACCCTGCGTCAGATAGCCCGATGAGGCGTAGAGGCGCCATGCCCTAAGCGCCATCGCGAAATAGAAGGCCAGCAGCACGAAGGCGCCAACGCCCATCTGGTACAAGAGCACGCCGATCGCGCTCTCGACGGCGCCGTCGATCGTCCCGGCCGCCTGTGCGGCACTCCAGTCGATGGAGAAATAGCTCTCCGACAAATTGCCACCAATGCCGAGGCCCCGGCCGAAAGGTCTCTGCACGAATCCGTCCAGACCACCCATCAGTCCGATGACGTGATAGTCGCCGATCTGCAGCCCGAGGCGGATCGCCAGAACCGCGAAGGCGGCCATGCCGAGGAAGCCGAGCAACAACGTCACCACTGCGCCGATCAGACGGGTCGCGACCCAGGCCGCAACCACGAAGATCACCACGATGAGCGCGCCCTTCACGCTGCAAAAGATCAGCAGCGGCAATGCTGCGAGGGCCAGCAGCGGCCGTCCCACCGAGAACAGGAACAGGGCGAGAAACCCGACGCCGTAAGCGAAGCTGATCGGATGCATGTTCGGACCGTTGATGCGCAGCATCTTCGACAGGCCAAACCCTTCGAGCAGCGGTGTATTCAGGAAGTCGAAGCTGAAGCGGTCCTTGAGGTCGACGGGCACGTTGCCGGTGGCCCGCATCTGGGCTTCCCAGACACCCGAATGGGTCGCCTTGAGCTCGTCGAAACCCCAGAACGTATAGCTGTTGGTGATGGCCAGCCAGAGATCGCGGAAGACGAGCTCGACATAGCCGCACAGCAGAAGGATGACCGCGAGCATCACCAGGAACGGCGTGATGCGCACCTCATAGGTCGCGGCCGTCAGAAGCGAGAGCTGGAACAGGAACAGCGGCAGCACGATATTGCGCAGATAGACCGCCGCCGGCTGTCCGTCCTGGATGAAGCCGATCGCGAAATACAGCGACACCACGGCGAGGGTGACGACACCCCAGCGCATGATCTGCTTCACCTCGGCCGATTGATTCCTCTGGCCCAGCACGTAAAGGCCGAACGTCGCCAGCCACATGACGGAGCAGACGAGGAAATTGTAGCCCTTGATGAAGTCGAGATCGGACGGCAGCGGGACCAGCGGCGACAGGATCGAGACGAACAGGTTCTGGAAGAACAGGACGAAGATCGCGATGGCCGGCGCATAGGTCGGGACCGCCAGCACGATGGCGATGCCGATGAGGACCTCGACCACGATGGCCAGGGCCGGATAGGCCAAATGCAGGACCGGAGCAAAGCCGATCGCTGCCACGGCGATGCAGAGGGTCGGAACCAGCTCGCGCCAGGCCGGCGGCGATGGCTCGGCCGGCACGGTCTGAACCTGGGTCAAGTCCCCGGCACCCATCAATCGTCCTTTGGCAGCGCGCGTCGAGCACGATAGCGGGGCGATGTGTAAGGATTCCTTAACGATAGCGAACCCGTGCGATGTCAGCGCCGGGCGGGCCGGGTCGCGCCGCCAAGCAGCGCCCGCATCACGTCGGGATCGGGCCTGCCGGTGTTGCGGTCGACGAGGCCAAAGCCTTGCGCCAGCTCCCAATGCGTCCAGCCCCAGCAATGCTCCCTGGCATAAGCGGTGACGTCCGCCAGCCAGCGCAACCGGCTTTGTCTGGGCGCACCGGCTTTCAGCACGCCGAACTCGTTGACGATGATCGGCCGCTTGAACTGCTGCTGCCATGCGAGCGCCGGCGCGAGCCAGCGATCGGCCGCCGGCTTGTCCTTGGCGGCGGCAATTGCAGTGTCGAGCATGCCGAGCGCCTTGGTCGCACCCCGATCCTGCAGATCCTGGCGCAGCCCCTGCACTTTGGGATCGCCGGCGTTGATCGGATAAGGCAGATCGATGATGTCGTGCAGCGGATCCTGCACATCCCAGTGGGCCTGATGGGTGAACACCATGGGATCATAGAAGTGGATGGCATAGACGATGTCGGGATCATCCAGCGGACGAAACCGCGGCAACGAGTCCGCGCGCTGCCAGTTGACGGGGCCGACAATGAGAGTGGTGGCGGGAAGCAATTTGCGGACGAAGCCGGCGAGCGTCTCGACCTGCCTTTGCCATGTGTCAGCGCCGATATCGGGCTCGTTGAGCAGCTCGGCGAAGACGCGATCGGCCGGATAGGAGCGAATGACTCCCGCGAGGCTGCCCCAGGCGTCCTGCATCTCACGCAGCGCCGCGTCCTGATCTTCCTTGTGCAGGCGATTGAAGCGCTCGCCGGGATGAAGATCGACGGACGTGGCATAGCCGAGCGCGGTGAGCTGCTTCAGCGCCTTCTCGAGCGCGCGCAGCGTCTCGTCGCGTTCGGCCTTCTCAGCGAACCGGGGCATCACGCGCTCGGCCGGCACCGGCAGCCGGACGTGAGTCATTCCAGCGCGGCGCAGTTGCTGCAGCAACTCGCGGCTCGGCACCTCGCCGTTGATCCAGCCGTCGGCATTGAAGCCGCGCGACAGTGCGGTGAGCCTCGCCGGCGCCACCGTCTGCGGCACGGGCACGCAAGTGTCGGCGAAGGCCGGCGCTCCGAACGAGATCGACAGCAGCATCGCAGCAGTCAGCCAACGACGGCGCGCCGCTTTCATCGTCAAACCGCAAGGCCCAATGCGCCGCCCTCGGGGTGCGGCGCCGTCGAGCCCGCAGGCGCGTGATTGACGACCAAACCCGTCGGCACGCCCTCGTACCGCGACAGCGCGGCGGTCACCCGGCGCATCGCCGCCGAACCGAGCTCGCCGGCGCGCGTCACCAGGACGATCAGGTCCGCATGCGCCGCCAGCGCGATGGCGTCGGGCTGCAGGGCGAGATTGCCGGCATGGACGATGATCAGATCGAACTCCGAACGAATATCGTCCTCGGGCCTCGCATCGGCCTTTCGGCCGGCACTGAGGAGCTCGTCGATCGACTGAAGTCCTGCCGTGGTCGAGCCGTCGTTCCATTCGGTCACCGGCGGCTGGTGACCTGCGAATTCGCCCTGCAGCCGGATCAAGACGCTCATCATGCCCCGGTTCACGGCGGCGCGATTGAGCGAGCGCGCAACGGTGTTGCCGCCGGCGCTCTTGCCGACCGACAGCACGAGGGCGACCTTGCAACCGCGCACCGGCACGCGATCGATCCGCTCGAGCAGAGGCCGCAGATAGGCGCCGAGATCGAGCTCCACTGAGGCAGCGATCGGTCTTTGCCAGACGGTGTTGGTGTTGGTCCCGGCTCCGGACGAAAGATCGGGGATGCGGGCCCAGACAGGAAGGCGCGGCATCGCCTCGGGCCGGGGCGCGGCAGCGGCGGGCTGCTGGACTTGCGGCTGGAGCGGCTGCTGGACTTGCCGGCCTTGCGTGTCCTGCGCCGCTGCGTGCACGGCAGCCTCGGCCGGCGCAGGCCCGCCCGACATGCTCGTCATCGCCGCAGTGGCGGCGGTCGATGTCAGCAGCGATCCGATCGCCAGCGCCGCCAGCAGCAGAGCGAGCGGCGGACGGGTCGAGCGCAGCGGCGGAATGGCGGGCGAAGCGATCTTGGTCTGGGAGTTTTGCAGCTGACGCTGCTCGTTGGTCGTCTTGAACCGCGACAGGAACTGCTCGTAAATGTTCCTGTTGGCATCGGCGTCCCGTTGCAGCTCCTGCAGCTTCACCAGCGCCTGGCCGTCGACCAGCATCTGCGTCTCGACCGCCTTGAGCTGCTTCTCCAGCGCGTTCTGCTGCTCCAGCTGAGCCTCATATTCGGACTTTGCCGTGTCGATGTTCTTTTTCCGCTCGACCTCGATCTGCCGGTTGATATCGGCCAGCTGGCTGTAGGAGATCGCGAGGTCGGGATGGCGGTCGCCGTACACCGCCTTCTTCTGCGCAATCTGGTCGTTCAGGGTTGAGCGCTGCGCACGCAGCATGCTCAACAGGTCCTGCTTCACGGGACCTTCGACATTGGCCTTGAGATCGCGTTGCACCTGCTCGTAGCGCGCCTTGGCTTCCTCGGTGCGAAGACGAGCGGCGGAGACCTGCTGATTGAGATCGGTCACCCGCAATTGCTGCGTGGTCGAATCCTTGCCGGCATTGAGGATCTTGTGCTCGAGCCTGAAGGCGGCGACGGCGTCTTCCGATGCGCGCAGCCGCTCGTTCAACGTGTTCAGCCGGTTCTTGAGCCAGTCGGCCGCCTCGTCCGTGGCCTCGGTGCGGACGCGGCCCTGGCTGGCAACGAACGCCTCGGCGATGGCGTTGGCGTAGTAAGCGGCCCGCTCGGGGCGGTTCGAGGTGAAGGAAATCGCAATGACGTAGGTGAGCCCGCGCCGCGTGATCTCGAGGCGGTTGCGGAATTTCTCGAGCAGGCGCGTCATGTCGGTATGACCGCCCGCGATATCATCGTCATCGGCGATCTTGAGCTGCTCGATCAGGGGGCGGAGAAAGCCGTCCGATTTGGCGATCTCGATCTGGCTCTGAAGCGCCGCGGCGTCCTGGCCGATGCCCGGCAGCACCTCCTGATCCGAGGTCACGCGCAGCTCCCGGGGATCGAGCACGACCAGGGCGGTCGCGGCGTACCGGACCGGCAGAATCATCAGAACGACGACGCCGAGGGCGAACAGCGCCAGGGCCAGCGTCAGAATGCGCCGGCCGTTCTCGCGCAGGAAAGACAGCACTCCGGTGACGGTCAGCGATCCCTTGATCAGCGCCGGCGCGGCGCCGTCAGGTTTCATCCGCGCAGCCCGCGGCGCTTCCCACGAAGCCGCAGGCTCCGTCGGGGCGATGCTTCGCGGAGTTGCGCGGCTACCGAACGCCATGGGCTCGACTCGAAATCAACTGACAGTCACAGTTCAGAGGCTTTCGACACCGTAAATATCCATGGTTAACCGCCGGTTACGGCCGGCGCGCGAAGCCGGTCATGGCAAAACCTGAGAACAGGCCCGTTCAGGCGGAAAAGAACGGCTTGGATGGTCTGCGTCCCGGACCTGCCGCACTGGCGGCCAGCGGCGCCCTCGGCGTGGCCGGCCGCGCGCGCTCGACATCGCCAAGCAGGCAGGACCGCAAGGTTTCGATCTCCGGACAATCGGCAGTGCCCAGCGGCCCGATCAGGAAGCCGCTCTCCAGGGGCTCGCATTTGTAGCCGGGACAGCGTTGCACCCTGTCCGCGATCACGACGTCGACCTTGCCTTCGAGCAGCTCGTGCAGCCCTGCCGGCTGACTGATGCGAATGGCGAGCTGGGGCTGGGCCCGGCGGAACTGCGCCAGGCGCGCCCGCAACGCATCGACGGCAAAACTGGCGTGGAGCCCGATATGCAGCAGGCTCGTGACGCCCTCGGGCTTGAGCTCGGCGGTGGCCTCGGCAAGGCAACGAAAGGCGTCACGGACCCGCGCCAGATAGGTTTCGCCGGCAGAGGTCAGAATGATCTGCCGTGTCCGTCGCTCGAACAGCTGCACCCCCAGCCGTTCCTCCAGCAGGCGGACTTGCTGGCTGACCGCACCGGCCGTGACGTGCAGCTCGTGAGCGGCCTGCTTGAAGCTGAGATGGCGGGCGGCGGCCTCGAAGGCGCGCAGGGCATTGAGTGGCGGCAGCAGATACGTCATGGCCGGCTCCGGGCGATGCGGGAAGGCCGGGAGGATGCATGAGTTTCGCTCGCTCGACAAAAGAGAAATCCTGCTTTGTCGCCGCTGACGGCGAGCGATACCCCAGGGCCGATCTCCATGCAGCCCCAGGAAACCCGCCGCAGTGCCCGACATGCCGTCGATCGAAAATTCGTATTCCTGGATTCGCCTCACCGCCTCCATCGCCCTCAGCGCATTGGGCTGCGTTGGCATGTGGTCGCTGATCGTGGCATTGCCGGCGTTGCAGGCCGATTTCAATGCGCCTCGCGCGGAGGCGACCCTGCCCTACACGCTCGCCATCATCGGCTTCATGATCGGTGGCATCATCGTCGGCCGCTTGGCGGATCGCTTCGGCATCCTGCCGCCACTGGCCGGCGGCACAATCCTGATGAGCCTCGGCTATGTCCTGACCGCCTTTGCCCCTAACCTGTCCGTGTTCGCGACGATCTCAGGCGTCACGATCGGGCTCGGCGGCGCGGCGAGCTTCGCGCCCCTGGTGGCCGACGCATCGCTGTGGTTCGACAGGCACCGGGGCCTTGCGATTTCCCTGGCCACGGCCGGCGGCTCTCTTGCCGGCGTGATCTGGCCACCCATCGTCCAGCATGCCATCGCCGCGCACGGTTGGCGGCAGACCCATATCGGCATCGGCCTGTTCTGCCTCGCAACGATGCTGCCGCTCTGTCTGGTTCTGCGGCGGCGACCGGTATTCCACAAGGTTGCGCACCAAGCGGCGAGCTGCGGCAACACGATGCAGGCCATCGGCCTGTCTCCGGGCGTCACCCAGGGCCTGCTGGCCCTGGCCGGCATGTGCTGCTGCGTCGCCATGTCGATGCCGCAGGTCCATTTGGTCGCCTATTGCGGCGACCTCGGCTACGGCTCCGCGCGCGGCGCCGAAATGCTGGCGGTGATGCTCGGCTTTGGTGTGGCGAGCCGTCTGATCTTCGGCTGGGTGTTGAACCTCATCGGCGGCCTGCCGACCTTGCTGCTGGGCTCGGCGATGCAGGCCATGGCACTCGCGCTCTATCTGCCGTTCAACGGGCTGGTCTCGCTCTACGTCGTGTCCGCCATTTTCGGCCTGGCGCAGGGCGGCATCGTGCCGAGTTATGCGGTGATCATCCGTGAGCTGTTCCCGGCAAGGGAGGCCGGCTTTCGCGTCAGCCTCGCCATCTCGATCACGCTCGCCGGCATGGCGCTGGGGGCCTGGATGGCCGGCGCGATCTACGACTGGACCGGCTCCTACGCTTCGGCGCTGGTCAATGGCATCGCCTGGAATATCGTGAACATGGCGATCACAGCCTGGCTGCTGCAGCGCCAGCGTCGATGTGCCGTCGGCGCCTTCGCCGCGGCCTAGCTGATGTTCAGCAGGATCCGCCCCGATGTGCCGCTGCGCATCAAATCCAGTGCGTCGTTGACGTCGTCGAGCGCGAACTCGTGGGTCACGATCCCGCGGTAGCTCACCTTGCCGGCGTCGCTCAGGCGAACGAGACGCGGGATATCGCGCGCCGGCTGGCATTGCCCGCCTTCCGAGCCCTTCAGCACCTTCTCGAAGTGCAGCGGCAGCGTATAGATCTCGGCCTTCTCGCGGGGAACGCCGACGAGGATGCAACGGCCTTTCTTCGCCGTGATCTCGTAGGCGAGCTCGATCAGATTCTTGACGCCGGTGGTCTCGACGACCTTGTCGGGTCCCTCAGTGCCGGTGATGGAGCGAACCTCGGCAGCGACATCCTTGACCGCTTCGGAGTTGATGGTGTGGGTGGCGCCGAAATCCTTCGCCATCGCCAGCTTGTTGTCGAGGCGGTCGATCGCAATGACAGGATAGGCGCCGACCATCGCGGCGAACTGCACGATGTTCAATCCGACGCCGCCGACGCCGAACACGACGACGGCCTCGCCGATGGCGATCTGCGCGTCGTTGTTGACGACGCCGAGCGCGGTCGTCACTGCGCAGCCGAGCAGCGGCGCGCTGGTGCGGTCGATCGAGGCTGGAACGGGCGTGACACGATTCTCCGACACCACGGCATATTCATTGAAGGTGGTGACCCAGCCCGCATTGAGGCGCTTGCCGCGCCAGGAATAGGCCGGCGTGTTGGACTGGATGCCCTTGCCGGGCCGCCAATGCATGACGACAGTGTCGCCCTGCTTGCAGGAGACGACGCCGGGTCCGGTTTCGATGATCGTTGCCAGCGCTTCGTGCCCCAGAAGATGCGGCAGGAACTTGTCGACGCCCTTGACGGCGTCGATCTCGTTGATCTGCGCACCACAGATGCTGGACGTATGCACATGCGCGAGCACCTGGCCGTGTTCAAGCCTATCGGGCAAGGTGAACTCGTCGACGATCAGCGGCTTGCCGGATTCGACGAGAATGGCCGCCTTGGCAGTCTTGATATCCATGAGGCGCGCCCGATCACTCGAAATAGATGAATTCGTAATCGCCGGTGTAACCGAGCTTGCCGTAGAGCCAGATCCATTCTGACGTGTGCAGGATGGACTCCGCCGTCAGCGCCCAGCATTCGAGATTGTGCAACTCGGCGACGTTCCGGTAGCCCTCGACCATGACGTATTTGTTCTTGCCGACCCGCTCGACCTCCTTGAGCGCCGCTTCGAGCTCATAGAGCCGGAGATTGTGCAGCGTGCCGAGCGAGATGACGAGATCGAAACTGTCGTCGCCATAGGGATAGATGTCCTGGGCACGGTAATTGAAGAGGTACGGCTTCACCTGCTCGTGCGCATTTTCGAGGCCGTGCTTGGAAATATCGAAGCCGACGACCTTCAAGCCCGGCAGGATCTTCTGCATCTCGTACAGCAGGAAGCCCTTGCCGCAGCCGACGTCGAGCACGCTGGAGCCGTCCTTCAGGCCATAGGTCTCGATCAGCGCCTTGGCGACCGGCGCCCAGCGCCCCTCGATGAAGCGATAGCCGCCATAGCCGAAGCGGCGGTCGCCATCCCAATAATCAGCCTCGTACTCCCGCGCTTTCAGCGAGCAGCCGATCTTGTCGTCGTTCATGCGGCCCATGTAGTCGCGCTTCGTCGCCGTATGCAGCGGCGTCACGATATTCAGTAATCGTCCCATTGAGCCCTCAGATTCCAACACGCGCTGCGATGGTCGCGACCGGCTGGGGAGCCCTGAGTCGCGACTTGCGAGTCGTTCTAGCATTGGTGGTCGGGATCATCATTGCTTCAGATCAATGATGGGGAATTCCGAGACGGGACCGTCAGCAGCCGGCACAGGTTCCGCTGGCGGCAGCGACAGGGAGGCGCATGGAACGGGACTGCGAAGCACGGCGTTTCGCCCGGAAGGAGTCCACCATGCCGACCAAGCCGACCATCGCTCGCATCTGGCGCGGTCGCACCCGCCGCGATCTCGCCGATGCCTACCAAGCCTATCTGCAGTCCGAGGGCATTCCGCCGCTGCTCAAGACCGCGCTCGGTGTGCAGCAATTGCGCGAGGACCGCGACGAGGAGACGTGGTTCACGACCATTTCCTATTGGGCGGACATCAAGGCCATGACGGCCTTCACCAAGGGCGAGCCGACCAAGGTCCATCATCTCGCGCGCGACGCGGAATTCCTGATCGAGCTGCCGGAGCGCATCGAGATCCACCGCATCCTGATCGACGAGCAGGGGCTGCGGTGAAAGGCCAGTGTCAAAACTGAAGCTCATATCACCGTCGAATTATGGCCGTTGCAGCGATTCGATCGCTCGCGACTGTGCGGTTTAGCCGCAATGTTGCTGGCGAAATGAATCACTATAGTCAGAATGTCATGGCATATGTCGTCGACATAGATGCGCGCACCGCGCGCTTCGGTCTTCACGCCGGCCGCCTCCAAGCAGGCGGTTAGCCGGACGGTGCTTGCACCGTCCGGGCTCTTTTCCAGCTTTCGTGACCTCGCCCTGAGAGGTCGTCTTGAAGCAGAAGGAGTGTGCCGTGCTGCCTCTTCCAAGAATCGCGCTCACCGCATCGGACTATCCGCGACTCGAACAGCTTGCCCGCCTTGCCGCCCAAAAAGGCGATTTGGACGGGATATTTCTCATCAGTGAGATCAACCGCGCTGACATCGTACCGAACGATTGGGACGATCTCCGTTCGCGGGTGACCGTTGGATCGTGGGTCACCTATTGCACGAATTGGGGCGTTCCGCGTCGCGTCGTGCAATTGGTCTGGCCCGAGGAGTGTGGGTCGGATCCCGCCCGCATTTCGGTTCTGACACCTTTGGGGGCAGCCTTGATCGGCCTGCAGGTCGGCGACCAAATGCCATACATCCTCGCCGGCTGCCTGAACGTCGTCAGGGTTCAGAACGTGACCCAATCAAGCCCCAACGTCGTCCCGCTCTTCCGGGCTCATCGGCGCAAGCCGCTCGATGACGATCCCGGACCAACTGCAGCATAGGAGACATCAAATGCACAACTTCGAAACCGAGATTCGGCGAGACCAGCCGGCGTTGCCGCCGATCAAGATCACTGAAGACGAATCGCGGCGTCTCAGCTCGCTGGCGAATTCGACCATGGATCTATTCCCTCGTGTCGCCCAGTTTCTGGCGCGCGAACTGGAGCGCGCGTCGGTCGCCGCAGAGAACGATTTGCGCGGCGTGGTCAGGATGGGCTCCAAAGTAACCTATCGCGATGACGGGACAGGTGCGAGCCGGGAGATCGTGCTGGTCTATCCGCACGAGGCGAACATCGAACTCAACCGGGTCTCGATCCTGACGCCCGTTGGAGCGGCCCTGATTGGCCTCTCGGTGGGGCAGCGGATCGAGTTCGAGACGCCGGACAAGCGCACCAGGGGGCTGACCGTTCTCGCCGTCTCCGAATGAGGGCTGTCATCCGACCGAGCAGAACACTCTGGTGAGGACAGATAGGAGCGGAGCGTGCTTGCGCAATGTTTCGCAATGCGCGGGCGCCCTCCTGCTGTCCTATTGCACCTCGATGTTGGCGTCCTTGACCAGCTTGCGCCAGCGTTCCTCCTCCTGCCCGACATAGCGATCGAGCTGTTCCGGAGCGCCGCCGACCATGATGAGTCCTTCGTTGGCCTCCAGCTTCTTGAAAGCGCCGGACTGAACCGCCTTTGCGATTGCCTGATTGAGACGTGCAATCACCGGCGCGGGCGTCTTGGCGGGAGCGTACAATCCGTACCAGGATTCGGCGGCATAGCCGGGCACCCCGGCCTCGGCGACAGCAGGCAATTGCGGAAATGCCGCCGAACGTTCGGCGGACGTGACAGCCAGCGCCCGGAGCTGGCCCGCAGCCACCAGCGAGGCCGCGCTTGCCACGGTGGTGAACATCACGTCGATCTGGCCGCCCAAGAGATCGCTGATCGCGGGCGCCGCACCCTTGTATGGCACCGCCGTCATCTTGACCTTGGCCATCGCATTGAACAGCTCGCCGGCGAGATGGGCCGAGGTGCCGGTGCCGAATGTCCCGAAATTGAGCTTGCCCGGATTGGCCTTGGCTTCTGCGATCAAATCGGAGATCGAGTTGATCTTGGAGGCCGGGTTGACGACGACGATATTGAAGGATCGCGCGATCAGCGAGACCGCCGCGAAATCCTTGTGCGGATCGAACGGCAGCTTTTTGTACAGGCTCGGATTGACCGCGTGCGCGAAGGTCGCCATCAGGAGCGAATAGCCGTCGGGCTCGCTGGTCGCCACCGTCTGGGTCCCGATGATGGTCCCGGCGCCCGGCTTGTTCTCGATGATGACGGACTTGCCGAGATCCGTCTGGATCTCCTGCGCCGTCGTTCGCGCCATGATGTCGGTCCCGCCGCCGGCTGCGAAGGGCACCACGATCTTGATGATCTTGTCGGGATATTCGGCGCGCGCCGGCGTCAGTCCGAGCCCCGAGACGACAGCACAGGCGAGAATGGCAAGACCTCGCCAGCGCCGCACGACGACACCCTTTCCGCGCGCGCGATCATGATTGATGATTTCGCCATTGGCCATAAGAAGCTCCATCCGATCTTGTTCAGACATTGAGAACAACCAATCCGTCTGCCGCCTTCACGCCCCGGCCCGCCGGCAGCACGAAGACCGGATTGATTTCGGCCTCGACGAGGCGATCACCGAGCTGCGCAACCATGCGCGAGAAAGCGACGACCGCTTCTGTGAGCGCTTCGACATCGCATTTCGGCCGGCGCCGAAAACCGTCCAGCAACGGCCAGGTGACGAGATCACGCACCATCGCAAGGGCCTCGGCCTGGCCGAGGCTGCCGTCCGGTGGCAGCAGGCGCATCGTCGTGTCCTTGAACAGTTCGGCCGTGACGCCGCCCATTCCGAGGAGGATGGCCGTTCCCAGAGGATCGCGATGCATTCCGAGAATGATCTCGACGCCATCGGAAACCATCTCCTGAACCAGGAATTGGTCGGGCCGCGTCCCGACCCTGGCCTCGACCTCGTCTGCCATCGCCGTCAGGCGGCCGCCGATCGTCTCGGCAGTCAGGTTGACCGCGACGCCGCCGACATCGCTCTTGTGCGCGATCTCGCGAGAGAGAATTTTGAGCACGACCCGGCCGCCGAAGTCTCGTGCGGCCTGTTCCGCTTCGCTCGCCGTTGCGACCATTTTCTCTGCCACGACCGGAACACCAAAGCGGGCGAACAACGCCTTGGCTTGAGCCTCATCCAGCGATCCTGCCGGGAAGTCGCCGATGTCGACCGTCGTCTCGATCGCACCGGAGGTCTGGACCTGCTCCGGCATTGCGGCCCGCAAGAGCCCGTTGAGCGCAGCCGTGCAGCTTTCGGCGGACGTGTAGGCCGGGACGCCTCGGCGGGTGAGGACGGAAACCACCTCGGGCGCGTAGGGGCTCACATAGGCAATGACGGGCTTGTCGCTCAGCGGCAGGCAGTCGTGGATGGCATCGGCCATCAGGCTCGGCGATCCCACGGCCGACGAGCCGGCAATGACGACCAGCGCGTCGTAGGAGGGACTTGCGAGCAGGATGCGGATGGCGGCGCGCAGCAGATCCGGCTGCAGGCCGGCGAGGGTCACATCGATCGGGTTGCGATCGAGGTTGGCTTGCGGTCCCGACTGCAGCGCGCGCAATTGCGCGGCCGTCTCAGCATCGGGGGCGGGTGTCACAAAGCCGGCGACGCCGAGACTGTCTGATACGATCGTGCCGGCGCCGCCGGTCGAGGTGAGGATCGCAACACGCCGGCCGGACAGCTTCCGTCCCGCACCAAGGGCTGCGGGAATATCGAGCAGGTCTTCGAACGTTTTGGCGCGGATCACGCCGACTTGCCTGAACAAGGCGTCATACATGCGATCGGAGCCGGCCAGCGCGCCGGTGTGCGAGACCGCCGCCTGTGCGCCCGCTTCCGATCGACCGATCTTGAAGGCGACAATTGGTTTGCCGGCGCGGCGCGCTTTCAAAACCGACTCGCGAAAGCGAGCCGGATTGCGGATCGCCTCGACATAGAGCGCGATGACCTTGGTTGCGCTGTCGTCGGCGAGAAAATCGATGAAATCAGCGAGGTCGAGATCGGCCTCGTTGCTGGTCGACACCAGCTTCGACAGACCGACCCCGCGCGCCGCGGCGCGCGACAGCAAGGCGCCGAGAATGCCCCCGCTTTGCGAGATCAATCCGATGGACCCCGCCGGGAAGTCATCCATCGCCAGCGCGCCCGACGCCGACAGCACGATATTGTCGGTGAGATTGACGAGGCCGATCGTGTTCGGCCCGAGGATCCGCATGGAGCCGGCGGCCTGCATGAGCTGCTTCTGCCGCTCGGCGCCTTCCGCCCCTGTTTCAGTGAAGCCACTGGCAAGGACGATCGCCGCGGCGGCGCCCCGCTCGGACAATTCGCGCACCGCGACGTGCGCGCGCTCGGCACCGAGCAGGACAAGGCCGACGTCAGGCACATCGGGCAGCGAGGCGATGTCGGGGTAGCAAGTCAGACCGCCGATGCTTGCGACCTTCGGATTGACGGGATAGATCGCGCCCGCAAAGCCATGCTTCCGGAGATAGGACACCGGCCGCCCCGACGTCTTGCTCGGGTCCGCTGAAGCGCCGATGATGGCGACGCTGCGGGGCCGGATCAGGCGTTCGATCGCATCCATGGCTCAATCCTTCGACGCGGATTGCGCAAGGAATGCGGTCACCGCGTCGCGATGCTCCGCGCTGGTGTAGCAGATGGCCTGCGCCTGGCTGCCGAGACTGAAGATGTCGTTGGCGGAATGCTCGAACGTCTCGTTCAGGATCTTCTTGCCCAGCGCCAGCGCGGTGGGAGAGCCTTGAGCCAGTTCGGCCGCCCAGGCCTGCGCGGCCGGCAGGAGCTCGCTCGAGGCCACCTTGCGATCGACGATGCCGAGCGCGAGCGCTTCGTCGGCCTCGACGACGCGTCCGGTGAAGATCAGCTCCTTGGCCTTGGGAAGCCCCACCCGGCGCGGCAGGAAATACAGGCCGCCGCCGTCGGGGATCAAACCGCGCTTGATGTAGGACCAGGTGAATTTCGATCGCTCCGTTGCCATGACGAAGTCGCAGGCGAGCGCAGTGTCCGCGCCGAGACCCGCCGCGGCGCCGTTGACGGCGGCGATCGTCGGTTTCGGCAGGCCCAGCAGCAGCGACTGCACGTGATGCACGCCCTGCTGACGGCTCCATCCGTTGAATGCGACTTCGCCCTGCGGCGCCTCGAGCCGGCGCTTCATTCCGCTGATGTCGCCGCCGGCGCAGAACGCACTGCCGCGCCCCGTCAGCACCAGAGCCTTGATCGCTTTGTCCCGAGCCACGGTTTCGAGCGCAGCAACGAACTCCGAGCGCATGTCGTCGCTCATGGCGTTGCGTCGGTCCGGCCGGTTGAATGCAATCGTCGCGACACCCGCCGCGACTGAAAATTCGATGAGCTGATAGGACATGGCAAGCTCCTTGGTTCGAGTCGGATCGATCACCGCGACGCCGCATTGCGGATGTCGGTTGCCGATTTCGGCGGTGCCGTTTCCTCGTTGAGCCCCAGCACGGCCGGGCATTCTTCTTCCCGGTGCTGATAGCGGCTTGCGCCCGCCGGAACATCCCCCTAATTCCACTTAGTGGAAACGCTGGGCGGAGGCTGATGTGGCGCAGGTGCGCAGATATGCGGGCGGGGTTGACGGCAACCGCTCGCTCGAACGGGGCATCGAGATCCTCCGGGCGTTCCGGCCCGGCGTCGACACGCTGGGCAACGGCGAGATTGCGGAGCGAACAGGACTGCCGCGATCGACGGTCAGCCGGCTGACGCGAACGCTGGTCAATTCCGGGATGCTCGACGAAGTCCGCGCGATGCGGACCTACCGGCTTGCCGCTTCCGTCATCAGCATCGGTCACGCGATGCGGACGGGATCACCGGTGCTCAACGCGATCGGACCGATGATGCGGGCCGAATCGGCCAAGCGCCGGCTCAACGTGGGCCTCGCGACGGCGGATCGAGCCATAATGGTTTACCTGGAGTCGATCCGCTACAGCCCCCGAGCGGCACTGCGGAACGTCGTCGCGGGTCAGCAGGTCCCGATGGAGTTGACGTCGCTCGGGCGCGCGTACCTCGCCGGCATCGCAGAGACCGAGCGCGAGCGATTGCTGAAGCAGTTCAAGCGGCGCAGCGCTGCGGCCACCAAGGCGTTGCTTGCGGACGTCAGGACATCGATACGCGCGGTCGAACGCAACGGTTATTGCGCAGTGTCGTGGCAACCCGGCGTTCTCGCCGTTGCCACGCCCATCGTGCTGGCCGGGCTTCCGGTCTACGCCCTCAACATGAGCCTGCAAAATGTCGAGCGGTCCGTTGCGCTGGCCAGCGAACTCGGCGCGTACCTCAACGCGTTTGCGGCAAAGTGCAAGGAGGTGCTGGGTTGAGGAGATCACACGCCCACGGCATAATATGCCATAGGTTGCCTGGCTTTGAGCAACAGGGAAATGCCGATGCCCACCCGAAACGTCGTGCTGACTGAGCGTCAGGAAGAGCTCCTTGAGACCCTCGTCAAGTCTGGCCGCTACCAGAATGCCAGTGAGGTGCTGCGCGACGGGTTGCGGCTCGTGGAGCAACGCGAGGCGGAGGATGCAGGCAAGCTGAAAGCCCTGCGGGCCGCGGCGCGCGCCGGTGTCGGGGCATTGGACCAGGGAGACTTCAAGGAATTCGGAAGTATCGAGGACCTGCAAACCTATTTGAACGATCTCTCGGAGAAGATCATCTCCCGAACCGCCGAATAGAGCCGTCATGGCCGGGCGGAGATGGCGCGTTCGTCTCGGTGCAGCCGCAGAGGTCGATTTCGCCAACATCCTCAGGTGGACCACAGAGAATTTTGGCGCGCGACAATCTCGAAGCTATCGCGACACCCTTGTTCAGGCGATGGGCGAGCTTGCCGACGTCCCAATGTTGCGGGCTCCAGGCCGCGGGACGAGATCATGGCAGACCTTCGCACGCTTCACGTGGCGCGGCACGGCCGTCGCGGAAGCCATTTCCTGATGTATCGGGCCGCGGCGGACAGCACGATCGAAATCGTGCGCATCCTTCACGACAGAATGGACTTTCGGCGCCACGTTCCACCCGCCAGCGACGAAGGCACAGAGTAGGCTCGCGGCATTTCAGAGAGCGCTCTCGAGGCCTCTGGATACGCCAGCATGCTCTGGCGTGGAATTGCGCCGCTACAATTTCCCATAGACCCGCCCGGCGACCGCCTTCAGGCGCTCGACCGAGCCGGATTCCGGATGCGGCTTGACCGGGGCAAACACGATCGAAGCCTGCCTGCCGTTCTTCCAGACATAGATGGTGACGGCGTTGCCGTTGCCCTTGGTGCAGGAATGCTCACCGAACGCCTCGCTGCCAAGCTCGGGGATCGCCGCGTGCTTGCAGGGACCTGCGCGCTTCATCATGCCGATGGCGGTGTCGCGCGAGGTCGCGATCACCGCGACGATCATGGTGTTGGCGTCGCGATCGAACATCATGCAGCTGCCCGCGCCGGTGCGCTGGACCGTCAGCGTGCTCTTGTCGAGAAAGCCGTCGGCATCCGCGGCCGTGAGCCACTCGCAATTGCCGAACCGCTCGCTGCTCTTGCTCACGCTGGCGATGGCCACGCGCGCGGCTTCGGTGACCGGCCCGAGCAGCGCGTCGTCGGCACGCCGGCCGACCGGATAGACGGTGATCTGCAGAATGTAATCGCCGGACAAGGCGACGACCGAGGCCTCCTGGCGCTCTGCGCCGGCCGCGCTCGTTCCGCCCTGGCCTTCGTCGCCGATCCCCGCGACTGCGTTAAGCGGCATGCGCTCGCCAAGCGTCTTGATGAAGGTCGCGTACAATTCCCTGGCGCGGTCCTTGTCCGGGTTGCGGAACACGGAGAGCATCATCGTGTCGCCGCGCCCGGCCTGGTAGATGCAGCCACGGCCGTCCTGATTTGAAATCAGCGACCATTTGAGCGCCGGCATCGCGGCGGCGAGATCCTTGGCGCTGATGAACGGGCAGGTTTCGGCCGCGCGCGCGGGAAGCGCGGGGACGGCTGCGATTGCAAGGAACAGAACGAGGCAGGAGCACAGGCGATCGATGGTACGCATGGGACGTACTTACTATCGAAAGGGCGCGTCCGGAACAATTCGAACGTCCGCCCCTCAGATCCGTCGTTTGATGCTCTATCCAGCCGAGCCAAGGACGGCCCGCGCGGGATCAGCGCAGGGCCATCGCTACTGCCCGTTATATTCGGCCCAGCAGTCCGCCGTTTCATAGACACGGACCGCCGACAGCTGTCGAAGGCTCGGCTTCAACCGGTCCCAGATCCAGATCGCGATATTCTCGGCGGTCGGGTTCTCGAGGCCTTTGACCTCGTTCAGGCAGTGGTGATCCAGCGCGCCCAGGATGTCGGCGAAGCTTTTTTCGATGTCGAAGAAATCCGCGACGAAGCCGGTATGCGGGTCGACCGGCCCGTCCAACTGGACCTCGACCCGATAGGAATGACCATGCAACCGGCGGCATCGATGGGTCTCGGGCACGTTCGGCAGCCGATGCGCCGCCTCGAACTTGAACGCCTGCGATATCTTCATTCCGCTCCTCACACGGCGTCGCCATCCGGTCTCGGGCCCGTCTGGCGACCAGATGCTGCTAGGTCCTGACCTTTCGGCGAAGAATGGCGCGCCCGGAACGATTCGAACGTCCGACCCTCAGATTCGTAGTCTGATGCTCTATCCAGCTGAGCTACGGGCGCGTTTTTCGCAAACAGCGCGGGCTTGGCCCGCAGGCAGCCCCCGGCAAAGCCGGAGGGGGTGCGAAAGAGCGCTCTGACTAACCGCTCTTGCCCCGATTGGCAAGGTCCGGGATGGGGAGATTTTGCAGGGAAATGACGGTTTGGATGTCATTCCGAGGCGATGCGCAGCGTCGAACCCGGAATCTCGCGCCAATGCTCGGGATTCCGGGTTCTCGCCACGCGAGCCCCGGAATGACGGGAGATTATGGGCCTCTGGCCGACTACGCCCTCTGCCGCTCGTTGCGGATGGAAAGGAGCTCGACGGGCCGGTCGGGGATGACGATGCGGAAGGTGGCGCCGATGGTGCCTTCGACCAGGTGGATATCGCCGCCATGGGCGCGGACCAGCTCGGCGGCGATGGCGAGGCCAAGGCCGCTTCCGCCGGGGCGGCCGGAGGTCTGGAACGCCTCGAACAGGTGCTCCCGGGTCTTCGGGGGGACACCGGGGCCGGTATCGGAAACCTCGAGAATTGCGACCGCGCCCTCGCGTTTTCCCGTGATCCGGATCTGCTGCACCCCGCCCTCGCCGGAGGCGTGACTTTCCAGCGCCTGGGCGGCGTTGCGGACGAGGTTGAGCAGCACCCGGAACAGCTGATCGGGATCGGCATCGACCGCAAGCCCGCGATCGATCGCGGCGACCCAGGCGATCGAGGCGTCGGAGGCGAGGCCCGCGGTCTCGCGCACCTCCAGCACGACAGGCTCGATCAGGATCATGCGCCGGTCCGGTGCGGCCTCCTGGGCGCGGCCGTAGGACAGCGTCGACTGGCAGAAGGCGATGGCGCGCTCGAGCGAGCGCACCAGCTTTGGCGCGAAGCGCTGCACCCGCGGGTCCGGCACGCTGGCGAGCTGGTCCGACAGCAGCTGGGCCGAGGCCAGCAGATTGCGCAGATCGTGGTTGATCTTGGACACGGCGAGGCCAAGGGCGGCGAGCCGGCTCTTCTGATGCAGCATCGACATCAAATCGCGCTGCATGTCCGACAATTCGCGCTCGGCGACCCCGATCTCGTCGCTGCGCTGGCTCGGCACAATGATCCCCGCTGAGCTTTCGGGGTTCTCGTGGAAGCCGACCAGGCTCGCGGTCAGCCGCCGCATCGGGCGCACGAAGAGATAATGAAGCGCCAGATAGACGAGGCCCGCGGTCAGCGCCGCGATGATCAGCGCGACCACCACGACGTTGCGGGAGAACCGGTACATCTGCTGCCGCAGTGGCAGCTCGTCGGTGACGATCTCGATGAACTGGGCATTGCCGACGCCGGGCCCGACGATGCGGATGGCCTGATTGCCGGTCTCCAGCATCATCCGGAACGAGCCGGTGATCGCCTCCCATGCCGTCATGTCACGCAGGTCGATGTCATGCTCGATGGCGGCCGGAATGTTGTCGCTGGCGAGCAGCCGGCGCTGCTGGCCCATCTTGATGGCGACGGCGCGGGCATTGATGCTCTTCAGGATCTGCCGCGACAGCGAATCAGGAACCATGCCGAGCGGCGCCGCATCGAGCACCAGCGCCGCGGTGTTGGCGGCGGCGACGCGGTCGTTCAGCCGATTGACCCAGAAGTTGGCGATGGCGGGCACATAGAGCAGGCTGGCCGCGATCATCACCAGGGGAACGGTGAGCAACAACAGCTTGCCTGACAGCCCGAGGCCGCGCGTCCCACGGGGGCGCATCGCCGGCTGGTCCGGCTGATCCTGATCCTGGATCGGCTGGAGGTCTGTCGCTGCCACGAAAGTCGCCCTCGCTGCCTTTGGCCGGTAAAGGATTGGCGGTATGAAGATGCGACCCGACCCCGGTCCGGTCAAATTACGGATCGCTAATCTGCCGAGGTGGGATGTAAGCGCTGATATCGCGAGTCGCCACCTCAAGGGTTAAAAACCCCGCACAAACAGCGATATTCACCGGAATCGTGCGCTTGTGCGGCGTTGACGAAAAGAAGGCACTCCCTTATAAGCCGCGCAAATTGTCCGCGATGACCCGGTGCGACACCGGGAGCGGCTCTCTTGGGGCCGGAAACGGCTCGTTTTGGGCCGCATCTTCCGGACTTTACCTTCAATTCTACAGGCAAATTGCCCGGTCAGCGGAGAAAAACCCGTGAAGCGGACTTATCAACCCAGCAAACTGGTGCGCAAGCGCCGTCACGGCTTCCGTGCTCGTCTCGCCACTGCCGGCGGCCGCAAGGTTCTCGCCGCCCGCCGCGCCCGCGGCCGCAAGCGTCTGAGCGCCTGAGCCGGACCCCCTTTTCCGGGATTTCATCATGGATCGGCTGAGGCAGCGGGCGGATTTCCTCGCCGTTGCCAATGGCGCGCGGGTGAACAGTCCCGCGTTCGTCCTGCAAAGCCGCCCCCGCGATGACGGCGGCCCGATCCGGATTGGCTTCACCGTTACCAAAAAGAACGGCAACGCCCCCGCGCGCAATCGTATCCGGCGCCGGCTTCGCGAACTGGTGAAGCGGCTCGATCCGGTGTCGATGCAGCCCCATCATGATTATGTCCTGGTCGGACGAAGCGGCGCGCTCTCGCGCGACTTCGCCACCATGCTCGACGATCTGCGCATGGCGTTCACGAAGCCGGCGCGGCATACGGCCAAGGGACCTGCGAAGGGACGCAGCCCGAGGACTGACCGTACCGGGCCCCGCCCCGCTCCTGCTGCCAGCCGCAAACCGGATTGATGACGAGACCCCAGAGATGACCGACAATCGCAATACCATCCTCGCCGTCATTCTGTCGGGCCTCGTCCTGATCGCCTGGCAATATTTCTACAATGTTCCGCAGATGGAGAAGCAGCGCGCCCAGCAGCAGACGCAGGCCGAGCTCCAGAAGACCACGCCGCAGCCGTCGGCCTCCGCGACGCCGGGCGCGGCGCCGCAGCAGCCGGGCAACGCCGCTCAGCCGGCAACGCCGGGCGCGAACCAGCAGGCCCAGCCCGTGGTGGCGCGCGAGGCCGCCATTGCAGCCAGCCCGCGCGTGAAGATCGACACGCCGCGGATTGCCGGCAGCATCGCGCTGAAGGGCGGCCGCATCGACGACATCGCGCTGGTGCAATTCCGCGAAACGGTCGATCCGAAATCGCCGCCGATCATCCTCTATTCGCCCTCGGGCACCGCGGAGCCCTATTACGCCGAATTCGGCTGGGTGGCGGCAACGGGCGTGACGGCGAAGATGCCTGATGCCCAGACTGTCTGGCAGCAGGACGGCAGCGGCAGCCTGACGCCGACGACGCCGGTGGTGCTGAAATGGGAGAATGGCGATGGCCTCACCTTCCGCCGCACCATTGCGGTCGACGACCATTATCTCTTCACCATCAAGGACGAGGTGAGCAATGTCGGCAATGCGCCGGTTACGCTCTATCCGTTCGCGCTGATCTCGCGCCACGGTGCGCCGCAGGTCTCCGGCTACTACATCCTGCATGAAGGCCTGATCGGCTATCTCGGCGACCAGGGCCTTCAGGAATATGCCTACAAGAAGATCGACGAAAGCAAGAAGGTGGACTTCAAGGTCACCAACGGCTGGCTCGGCATCACTGACAAGTACTGGGCCTCGGCGCTGCTGCCCGATACCAATGCCCAGCTGCAGGCGCGCTTCTCGTCGAACCCATCCGGCAACGTCCACACCTACCAGACCGACTACCTGCTCGACCCCGTCACCGTCGCGATCGGCGGCACTGCGACCGCGAACGCGCGGCTGTTCGCCGGCGCCAAGGAAGCCGGCGTGGTCGGCGTGTTCCCGTTCGCCGGCCTCGGCGGCTACAACAAGGAGCTGGGGCTGAACCATTTCGATCTCTTGATCGACTGGGGCTGGTTCTACTTCATCACCAAGCCGATGTTCCTCGGCCTCGACTTCTTCTACCGCTTCTTCGGCAATTTCGGCATCTCGATCCTGCTCGTGACCGTGATCGTGAAGCTGCTGTTCTTCCCGCTGGCGAACAAGTCCTACGCCTCGATGGCGAAGATGAAGTCGGTTCAGCCGCAGCTTCAGGCGCTCAAGGAGCGCTACCCCGACGACAAGGTGAAGCAGCAGCAGGAGATGATGGAGATCTACCGCAAGGAGAAGATCAATCCGGTCGCCGGCTGTCTTCCCGTGCTGATCCAGATTCCCGTGTTCTTCTCGCTCTACAAGGTGCTGTTCGTCACCATCGAGATGCGGCACGCGCCGTTCTACGGCTGGATCAAGGACCTCTCGGCGCCGGATCCGACCAACCTTTTCAACCTGTTCGGGCTGATCCCGTTCGATCCGACCACGATCCCGGTGTTCGGCCATTACCTTGCGCTCGGCATCTGGCCGATCATCATGGGCATCACGATGTGGTTCCAGATGAAGCTGAACCCGACGCCGCCGGATCCGACGCAGCAGATCATCTTCAACTGGATGCCGCTGATCTTCACCTTCATGCTGGCGGGCTTTCCGGCGGGCCTCGTGATCTACTGGGCCTGGAACAACCTGCTCTCGGTGATCCAGCAGAGCTACATCATGCGCCGCAACGGGGTGAAGGTGGAGCTGTTCGACAATCTCAAGGCGACGTTCGCGAAGAAGGCGACGTAAGTCTCACACTCTGTCATTCCGGATGGTGCGAAGCACCAGACCCGGAATCTCGAGATTCTCAAGTGCGCAATAGCGCACCAGAGCTCGATGCTTGGCATCGCCCCGGAATGACAGGAAGCAAAGAGCTTCGCATGACCGACGACAAAGATGCGAAGCTGATCGAGGCCGGGCGGAAGCTGTTCGCGCGCGACTGGCAGTTCATCTGGGCCTCGCCCTCGATCCAGACGCTGCCGCCGATGGCGGGGCTTGAGGTCGCCTTTGCCGGGCGCTCCAATGTCGGCAAGTCGAGCCTGATCAACGCGCTGACGGGGCGCAACGCGCTGGCGCGCACCTCGCATACGCCGGGACGCACCCAGGAGCTGATCTTCTTCGAGGTCCCCGGCAAGACCGACCTGCGCCTGGTCGACATGCCCGGCTACGGCTATGCCAAAGCGCCCAAGAGCCAGGTCGCGTCCTGGACCGAGCTGATCCACAAATTCCTGCTGGGACGCGCATCGCTTGCGCGCGTCTACGTGCTGATCGACGCGCGGCATGGCCTCAAGGAGGTCGACCTCGAGGTCCTCAAGACGCTCGACCGCTCGGCGGTCAGCTACCAGATCGTGCTGACCAAGGCCGACCAGGCGAAGGCCTCCGAGCTGCAATCGCGCATCGCCGAGACCGAGGCGGCGCTGGCCAAGCATCCGGCCGCGTTCCCGAACGTGCTCGCGACCTCGTCACGCAGCTCGACCGGCATGGAGAGTTTGCGCGCCGCGATGGCCAAGCTGCTGGAAGAGCGGGCCTCGTGATGGTGGCGCAGCGCCTGCTGATCGGGCTTGCCGGCTTGATGGGCGCCGCCGGCGTCGCGCTGGCAGCCGCCTCGGCGCATGGCGGCGATGTGAGCCGGCTGGCCTCGGCCAGCGCGATGCTGCTGTTTCATGCAACTGCCATACTTGCAGCTGTCGCCCTGCTCGCGCGCGGCCTTCTGCACGGCGGAATTGGCCTGATCGGCGCATTCGGCTTCGTGATCGGCGCCATGCTGTTCGCGGGCGACCTCACCTTGCGGCAATTTGCCGGACACTCGCTGTTTCCGATGGCGGCGCCGACGGGCGGGACGGTGATGATTTTGGGCTGGCTGGCGGTGAGTGCGGCGGCGGTGGTGGCGAGGAAGTGATACGCCTTCTTACCCTCCCCTGGAGGGGGAGGGTCGCTAGGCATGCAGCGAAGCGAAATGCGTAGCGGGGTGGGGTGACAGTCTCTCCATTGAAATAGTGCCCGTGTGGAGAGATCACCCCACCCCGCTCGCGCTACGCGCGATCGACCCTCCCCTCCAGGGGAGGGTAAGAGCGAACACCACACTTTGCGCCCGCCCGCCAATCGGATAGAACGCAGGCCGCTCCAGTCCCGCCAGCGAGATCCGCGACATGACCGACATCTCCCCGCTCGACCAGGCCCGCATCCTGTCGGAAGCGCTGCCGCATATGCAGCAGTATGACGAGGAAACCATCGTCATCAAATATGGCGGCCATGCCATGGGCGACGAGGAGACCGCGAAGAATTTTGCCCGCGACATCGTGCTGCTGGAGCAGACCGCGATCAATCCGGTGGTGGTGCATGGCGGCGGGCCGCAGATCGCGACCATGCTCAAGCGCCTCGGCATCGTCTCGGAATTCGCCGCCGGCCTGCGCATCACCGATGCGGCGACCATCGAGATCGTCGAGATGGTGCTCGCCGGCTCCGTCAACAAGCAGATCGTCGGCTACATCAACGAGGCCGGCGGCAAGGCCGTGGGGCTGTCCGGCAAGGACGGCAACATGGTGAAGGCGTCGAAGACGACACGCACCATCATCGATCCGGGCTCGAACATCGAGAAGGCAATCGATCTCGGCTTCGTCGGCGACCCCGAGAAGGTCGACCTCACGCTGCTCAACCAGCTGATCGGCTACGAGCTGATCCCGGTGCTGGCGCCGCTCGCAACCTCGAAGGAAGGCCAGACGCTGAACATCAACGCCGACACTTTTGCCGGTGCGGTTGCCGGCGCGCTGAAGGCCAAGCGGCTGTTGCTGCTCACCGACGTGCCCGGCGTGCTCGACAAGTCGAAGAAGCTGATCCCGCAATTGTCGGTGAAGGATGCCCGCAAGCTGATCGCCGACGGCACCATTTCCGGCGGCATGATCCCGAAGGTCGAGACCTGCATCTATGCGCTCGAGCAGGGCGTCGAGGGCGTCGTCATCATCGACGGCAAGATGCAGCACGCCGTGCTGCTCGAGCTCTTCACCAACCAGGGCACGGGAACACTGATCCACAAGTGAGAGACGAGCGGACAAAGAAAACCGTCATGGCCGGGCTTGTCCCGGCCATCCACGATCTTTCGATCCGCGCCAAGAACGTGGATGGCCGGGACAAGCCCGGCCATGACGAGCGGAGAGAGCGGAGAAATCGCCGCTCGCCCCTGACCCGCTTCCTGATGGCGTTGCCGGCGGCGGCCGTCTCGTTCCTGTTCTCCTCGGTGCCGGCCTTCGCCGATCTGAAGATCTGCAACCGCATGTCCTACGTCGTCGAGGCCGCGATCGGCATCGACGACAAGGCGGCGACCGCGACGCGCGGCTGGTTCAGGGTCGATCCCGCCACCTGCCGCGTGGTCGTGCAGGGCACGCTGACCGCCGACCGCATCCTGCTCAATGCCCGCGCGCTCGGTGTCTATGGCGCCTCCCCGATCCCGCAGAACGGCAGCGACATGCTCTGTGTCGCGCAGGACAATTTCGTCATTGCTGCGGCCCGGCAATGCCGCACTGGCCAGATCCAGGCCGCGTTTACGCAAGTCACCCCGACGCAAAGCGCGGACGGCAACCTCATTGCCTATCTCGCCGAGGATTCCGAATATGACGACGAGCAGGCCCGCCTCGCCGGCATCCAGCGGCTGTTGGTCATTGCGGGCTACGACGCCGCGCCGATCGACGGCGTCGACGGGCCGAAGACGCAGGCAGCCCTGGCCGCGTTCCTGAAGAGCCGCGGATTGTCCTCGGACATCGTGGGCTCGCAAAACTTCTTCAAGACCATGGTCGATGCGGTGCAGACGCCGTCCGCGACCGGCCTCACCTGGTGCAACGATACGCCGCACAAGGTGATGGCGGCGATCGCGACCGACGACGGCAAGTCCGTGACCAGTCGCGGCTGGTATCGCATCGATCCCAAGACGTGCCTGCATCCTGACGTGTCCGGCCAGCCGAAGCAGATCTTCAGCTTCGCGGAGGCCGTCGACGCCGACAACCGCGCCGTCAAGCTGAAGGACCGGCCGCTGAACTGGGGCGGCGACAGGCAGCTCTGCACACGCGAGACCAAGTTCGAGACCGTTGAGCAGACCGATTGCGGCGCGCGCGGTTTCGGGGCGACGGGATTTGGCGCGGTGGACATGTCGAGCGGCGGCAAGACGCTGCGCTTTGCGGTGCCGTGATGGTGGCGGCGCCACAAACTCCGCTGTCGTCCCTGCGAATGCAGGGACCCATAACCGCAGGGAGTGGTTGTGGCGCGAAGCTGGTCACCCCGAATCTTCGCCAAACCACTCCCTGTGGTGATGGGTCCCGGATCGCGCTTCGCTTGTCCGGGACGACGAGCTGAGAATGTTGATATGAACCAACCCCGCACCTTTGCCCATGTCGACACCTGGGTATTCGACCTCGACAACACGCTGTATCCGCATCACGTCAATCTGTGGCAGCAGGTCGATGTGCGGATCACCGAGTTCGTGTCGAGCTGGCTGCAGGTGACGCCGACGGAAGCGCGAAAACTGCAGAAGGATTATTACCTGCGTTTCGGCACCACGATGCGCGGCATGATGACCCTGCATGGCGTGTCCGCGGACGACTATCTCGCCTACGTCCACAAGATCGACCATTCGCCACTGGAGCCGAACCCTGCGCTCGGCGAGGCCATCGCAAAATTAACGGGGCGCAAGCTGATCCTGACCAATGGCTCGGTCGACCATGTCGATGCGGTGCTGGCGCGTCTCGGCCTGGCAACGCATTTCGACGGCGTGTTCGACATCATCGCCGCCCAGTTCGAGCCGAAGCCGGCGGCGCAGACCTATCAGAAATTCCTCGCCGACCACGCGGTCGATCCGACCCGCGCCGCCATGTTCGAGGACCTCGCCCGCAACCTCACCGTACCGCACCAGCTCGGCATGACCACCGTGCTGGTGGTGCCGGACGGAACGAAGGAGGTGGTGCGGGAGGATTGGGAACTGGAAGGCCGGGATGCTGCCCATGTCGACCACGTCACGGATGATCTGACGGGGTTTTTAGCGGGGTTGTCGCCCAAATAACCGCTGTCGTCCCGGGCTCGCTTCGCGCCCCGGGACGACAGCGGAGTATGCCTTGACTCTCCCCCGCCAAATCCCGAAAAAGCGCTCCAATTCACACGAAACCACGCCTTCCCCCAGAGGAAATCCCGATGTCTCTTGCAGCCCTCGAATCCACCATCAACAGTGCCTTCGACGCGCGTGACGGCATCTCGACGTCGACCAGGGGCGAGGTGCGCGAAGCCGTGGACCAGGCGCTGGAGACCCTGGACAGGGGTGAGGCACGCGTTGCCGAGCGCGGGGCCGACGGCAAGTGGAAGGTCAATCAATGGCTGAAGAAGGCGGTGCTGCTGTCGTTCCGCCTCAACGAAATGGACGTCATTCCCGGCGGCCCCGGCCAGGCGAGCTGGTGGGACAAGGTGCCCTCGAAGTTCGAAGGTTGGGGCCCGAACCGCTTTCGCGACGCCGGTTTTCGCGCGGTGCCTGGCGCCGTCGTCCGCCGCTCGGCCTTCATCGCCAAGAACGTCGTGCTGATGCCGTCCTTCGTCAATCTCGGCGCCTATGTCGATGAGAGCACCATGGTCGACACCTGGGCCACGGTCGGCTCCTGCGCCCAGATCGGCAAGCGCGTGCACATCTCCGGCGGCGCCGGCATCGGCGGCGTGCTCGAGCCGCTCCAGGCCGAGCCCGTGATCATCGAGGACGATTGCTTCATCGGCGCGCGCTCCGAGGTCGCCGAGGGCGTGATCGTGCGCAAGGGCGCGGTGCTGGCGATGGGCGTGTTCCTGGGCGCCTCGACCAAGATCGTGGACCGCGAGACCGGCGAGGTCTTCATCGGCGAAGTGCCCGAATATTCGGTGGTGGTGCCCGGCGCGCTGCCCGGCAAGCCGATGAAGAACGGCCAGATCGGACCGAGCACCGCCTGCGCCGTCATCGTCAAGCGCGTCGACGAGCGCACGCGCTCCAAGACCAGCATCAACGAGCTGCTGCGGGATTGAGCTAGAGCGACGATCCCAGACCCATCCCCGTCACCCTGAGGTGGCCGCTCCTTCAGCGGCCCTCGAAGGGCGACGGCACGGCTGGCGGCGACATCGCGGGCCGTTCATCCTTCGAGGCTCCCGGCGCGACGCTTTGCATCGCGCCACTCGCACCTCAGGATGACGGGTTCGAACCCCCTCTCCCTCCATCGCGACCAATCTTCGGGCGGCTCCTCCCGCCCGGAGCCGTTCGCATGGACTGGACCTGGTATCTGTTCCGCTTCGACGGTCGCATCAACCGCGCGCTGCTGTGGCAGGCGCTGCTGATCGTCGCGCTGCTGGCGGGCTTGCTGGAGATTGCCGGTCAAGTCATCGGAATCGTCGGAGGGACGAGGTCCACCCTAAAGCTCGGAATTGAGCTCGATTTCGACTTCGGACTCGACGGCCTCTTCAAGCTTATCGACCCCCGCGTCTCCCACGCGCTGGCATCAGCTGATCTCGCGGGCTCGATCCTCAAGGCGTCCGGCATGGCGCTGTTCTTCTGGATCTATCTCGCGACGGCGATCAAGCGACTCCATGACCGCGACAAGAGCGGCTGGTGGATCGTTCCGTTCTTCTTCCTGCCAGGCCTGTTCAGCCAGTTCGCCGACCTGCTGCCCAAATCAAGCTGGATATTCTCGCTCAACCTGACTGCCGCACTGCTATGGCTGTGGGGCCTCGTCGAAATGTTCTGCCGGTCCGGCACTGCGGGCCACAACCGCTTCGGCCCCGATCCGCTCGGCGACTTTGACGATGGCTCCGCATCCGCCGCTCCCCCTGCGAAAAGCTGGGACCAGAGCCGCGAGATCGAAATTGTCCCGCCCCGCGCTAGCCCACCCGGCGGCATGCATGTTAAGCGGGGCGCATGACCGATGCTCTGTCCATTGCCCGCGATCTGATCCGCTGCCCCTCGGTAACCCCTGAAGATGCCGGTGCGCTCGGGGTGCTCGAAAAAGCCCTCACCGCCGCCGGCTTCACTTGCCACCGCGTGACCTTCAGCGAGGAAGGCACTGCCGACGTCGACAATCTCTATGCGCGGATCGGCACTGAAGGCCCGCACATCACCTTTGCCGGCCACACCGACGTGGTACCAGCAGGTGACGAGAGCGCCTGGAGCGTCGGTGCGTTCTCCGGTGAGGTAAGGGACGGCGTCCTGCACGGCCGCGGCGCGGTCGACATGAAGGGCGGCATCGCCTGCTCGGTCGCCGCGGTGCTGGAGCATCTCGCCGCCAATGGCGGCCAGCCGCGCAGCGACGGAAAGGGCTCGATCTCGTTCCTGATTACGGGCGACGAGGAGGACGTCTCCATCAACGGCACCATCAAGCTGTTGAAATGGACCGCCGAGCGCGGCGAAAAATTTGACCATTGCGTGCTGGGCGAGCCCTCCAATGTCGAGACCCTCGGCGACACCATCAAGGTGGGCCGCCGCGGCTCGCAATCCGGCACGCTTTATGTCGACGGCGTGCAGGGCCACGTCGCCTATCCGCATCGCGCCTCCAATCCGGTGCCTGACATCTCCAGGCTGATCGTGGCGATCTCCGACGAGCCGCTCGATCATGGCAGCGCGCAATTCCAGGCCTCCAATCTCGAGTTCACCTCGGTCGACGTCGGGAACAAAGCTAACAACGTCATCCCCGGCGAGGCCCGCGCCAAGTTCAATATCCGCTACAACGACAACCACACCCAGGCCTCCTTGCGCGAGCTGGTCGAGACGCGGCTGACAAAGGCCTGCGGCAACCGCATCAAGGCCCGCATCGTCTGGGAGCCCTCGAACTCCAACGTGTTCGTCACCAAGCCCGGCCCGTTCACCGATCTCGCGGTGTCCGCGATCGAGGAGGTGACGGGGCGAAAGCCCGAGCTGTCGACGTCAGGCGGCACGTCGGACGCGCGCTTCATCTCGAGCTATTGCCCGGTGATCGAGTTCGGGCTGGTCGGCCAGACCATGCACCAGGTCGACGAGCGGGTGCCGGTTAAGGATCTGGAGAAGCTGACGCAGGTCTACCGCGGGATTTTGACGCGGTATTTTGCTTAATACTCCGCTGTCATCGCCCGGCCAGTGCGCAATTGCGTACTAGGACCGGGCGATCCAGTATTCCAGAGACGATAGTGATCGAACCGAAAGGCCGCGGCGTACTGGATGCCCCGGTCAAGCCGGGGCATGACAGCGAGGGTGTGGAGAGAGCGCGCAGTCTCTGCGCTCTCACACCTCTAATAATCCACCTTCATCAGATACAGCCCATCCGGCGGGGCGACGATGCCGCAGGCGGCGCGGTTGCGCGCCTCCAGCGCTGCGGAGAGATCGTCGGCGGTCCAGCGGCCCTCGCCGACCCAGACCAGCGAGCCCACCATCGAGCGCACCTGGCTGTGCAGGAACGAGCGCGCCGAGGTGACAATGGTGATCTCGCGGCCGTCACGCAGCACGTCGAGCTGATCGAGCGTCTTCTCCGGCGATTTGGCCTGGCACTCGGTGTCGCGGAACGTGGTGAAATCGTGCTTGCCGAGCAGGCGCTGTGCCGCCGCATGCATCGCGTCGGCATCGAGCCGGCGCGGCACGCGCCAGGCGTGGCCGATGTCGAGCGCGAGATTGGCGCGGGTGTTGACGATGCGGTAGCGGTAGTGGCGCTTCACCGCCGAGAAGCGCGCCTCGAACGCGTCAGGCACGATCTCCGCCTCCAGCACCGCGATCGGATGCGGGCGCAGATGCGCGTTGAGCCCGTCGCGAAACCGGCCCGGCGGAAACTGCTTGTCGATGTCGACATGCGCGACCTGGCCGCGCGCGTGCACGCCGGCATCGGTACGCCCGGCGCCATGCACCCGCAAATCCGCGCCGGTCATCGCCTTCACGGCCGCCTCCAGCGCACCCTGCACCGAGGGCAGCGTGTCCTGGATCTGCCAGCCGAAAAACGGCGCGCCGTCATATTCGATGGTGAGCTTGTAGCGGGGCATCAATGCAAACGTAAGGGGGGTCTAAGACGCGCGCCAGCTTGAAAGGCCTTCCAATTCATGGGGCCTTTGCCAGGTCTTTGGAGCTCTAAAATTCGGATAGACCCTTCTCCGCAAGCGACAGTTAGGCGATCATCTAGCAATTGGCCCGGCACTCCTTCTCCATATCCCCGCTCGCATCGCAGAATCTTTATTCTGATAAGCTCGCCTCCAATTGGGACTTCACACCATGCTCCAGGGGCCGGCGAATACCCATGGATGTGTCGAAGAACCTTGTGTGCTGGCAGCGTCCAATCGATGCGTGCCCCGGCCTTATCGATCTTAGCCGCGTAAATGCCAAACTCACTTTGCTTGATGAAATTGAGCTGATTGCGCTCGAGCTTGTCCATGGCATGCGCCATTAGCGTTGCACCCAAGGATGATAGAAGCTCTCGTAAATCTCCAGACGTATCAGTATCCGTAAGTTGTACTCGCGCCTCTAGAGCAATGTCGCCGGTATCGAGACCAGCATCCATCTTCATTACCATCACGCCAGTTTCAAGATCACCTTCAATGACGGCCCGCTCAATTGGTGCGGCCCCGCGCCAACGAGGCAGAAGCGATCCATGAAGATTGAAGCAACCGAACCGGGGCGCATCCAAGATTTCTTGAGGCAGTATTACGCCGTACGCGACAACAACGGCCGCGTCAGCATGAAAGGCCTGAAACTCTCGGATAGCCTCAGGCGTTCGCAGTGTTTGGGGCGTAAAGACGGGAATACCAAGTTTCCTAGCTTCGAGCTCGACCTCGCTAGGCTGTGGTTTCAGTCCTCTCTTTGCCGGCTTAGGCGCGCGCGTATAAACCGCTAACAACTGATGCCCATGCTCAACTAGGGCTCGAAGCGTCGGCACGGAGAAATCGGGCGTGCCCATGAAGATCAGGCGGAGGGGCATGTGGCTGCGTTCGGTGAGAGTTCTGATTCCCCGTCATGCCCGGGCTTGTCCCGGGCATCCACGGTCTTGGCGACAAAGCAAGCAAGGCGTGGATGGCCGGGTCAAGCCCGGCCATGACGACGTGAGAGAGCCGAGCTCCACTCACTCCGCGCGCTTGGCGGCTTTCTCGAACTTCTTCATGACGCGGTCGCGCTTGAGCTTCGACAGATAGTCGACGAACAGGACGCCGTTGAGGTGGTCGATCTCGTGCTGGATGCAGGTGGCATAGAGGCCTTCTGCGTCCTCCTCGTGCACCTTGCCGTCGAGATCGGTGAAGCGGACGCGCACCTTCGCAGGGCGCTCGACCTCCTCGTAATATTCGGGGATCGAGAGGCAGCCTTCCTCGTAGACCGAGAGTTCCTCGGACGAGGCGATGATCTCGGGGTTGATGAAGACGCGCGGAAGCGGCGTGGTCTCGCCGTTCTCGTCGCGCTTGGCGAGGTCCATGGTGATCAGCCGCAGCGGCTGCGCGATCTGGATCGCGGCGAGGCCAATGCCGGGCGCGTCGTACATGGTCTCGAACATGTCGTCGGCAAGCTTGCGGATCTCCGAGGTGACCTTCTCGATCGGCTTGGAGACCAGACGCAGCTGCCTGTCGGGCAGGATGATGATTTCTCTGAGGGCCATGGCCGCGATTTAAGCCCCGCGCCGGGTGCGGTCAATGCGGCCGGGAACCCCGTTAACTCTCCGCTAACCATAAAACTTCGCTTTTCGTTAACCATGAAAATTAGGGGACCGTTAACCGTCAACGTTCCCTCTTCGTTCGCGGGAGCCAGCGAATCGGCTAGAACGGCGGCATGAACGAGATCATTTTCATGTTGGGCGACTGGCCGGTGCGCACGATCGATGCGCTGATCGGCTTCGGCGCCCTCGTCCTCATACTCCTGGTGGTCATCGCCGTCGTGATCGCCCGCTCGGGCCGGCGCGGCGCGGAACTCGCGATGGCGCATGCGATCCGGGCCGACGAGCTCGAGGAGCGCCTCAGCGAGGTGCTGCGCGCCCAGAGCGAATCCTCAGGGCGGGTCGACGCCATGACCCAGGCGCTGGCGGGACGCCAGGCCGAGATGGCACGCGCGGTCAACGAGCGGCTGGATTCGGTGACCCATCGCGTCGGCCAGTCGATGGAACATTCGACCCGCAACACCATGGAGAGCCTCCGCGCACTGCACGAGCGGCTCGGCATCATCGACAGCGCCCACAAGAACCTCACCGATCTCACCACCCAGGTCACGACCCTGCGCGACGTGCTCGCCAACAAGCAGTCGCGCGGCGCCTTCGGCCAGGCGCGGATGGAGGCGATCGTCCAGGACGGTCTTCCAAAGGGCGCCTACGAGTTCCAGTTCACGCTCTCGACGGGAAAGCGGCCGGACTGCGTCGTGTTCCTGCCCGACCAGCGCCCGCTCTGCATCGACGCGAAATTTCCGCTGGAGGCGATGACGGCGCTGCACGACGCCCGCACCGACGAGGAGCGGCGCGTTGCCACGCAGCGGCTGCGCGGCGACGTGATGAAGCATGTCAGCGACATCGCGGAAAAATACCTCGTCACCGGCGAGACCCAGGAGATGGCGCTGATGTTCGTGCCGTCGGAATCGGTCTACGCCGAAATCCACGACGGTTTCGACGACGTGATCCAGAAGGCCTATCGCGCCCGCGTGGTGCTGGTGTCGCCCTCGCTCTTGATGCTCGCAATCCAGGTGATGCAGCAGATCATGAAGGACGCGCGCATGCGCGATGCCGCCGACCAGATTCAGACTGAAGTGATCAAGCTCGGCGACGATCTGGGACGCCTCAGGGATCGCGTGGTCAAATTGCAGAAACACTTTTCCGATGCGAACGAGGACGTCCGCCAGATCCTGATCTCCGCCGACAAGATCGAGAAGCGTGCCGGAAGGATTGAGGAGCTCGATTTCAGCAAGAGCGATGCGGAAGGGCCGCGGCTGGTGGCGACGGGCGCAAGTGAGCTGTTCCCGCGGAAGCTCCAGGCGGGGGAGTGATTCTCTTCTGAGATCAGGTACGCTGCCAGCCCAATTTCACTGTCGTCGCCCGGCTTGACCGGGTGACCCAGTATCCCAGAGACGGCAGATGAGCCCTCGCTGCTACTACATTCTCGCCAGCAAGATTGGCGGAACGCTCTGCATTGGCATCACCAACGACCTCATCCGCCGGGTCGCACAACACAAGCTGAAGCTCATCGAGAGCTTCACGAAAGACTACGGCGTCGTGGGCTGGTCTACTTCGAGCAGTTCGATGCCCCCGAGAATGCGATCAAGCGGGAAAAGCGCCTGAAGAAGTGGAAGCGTGATTGGAAGATCGCGCTGATCGAGAAGGACAATCCGGACTGGAACGATCTCTATCCGGAGATTGCAGGTCCTCCATAACTCCGGCCTCTGGAATACTGGGTCGCCCGGTCAAGCCGGGCGACGACACCTCACTTGTGGCCCCCAGAATCTGCTAACACCGTCCCATGACCGCTCCCGACGCGACCTCCCCCGCCGCGACCTCCGCTCCCGCCGCCTCCTGGCGCGACAGCCTTGCCGTTTACCTGCAGCCGCGGGTGCTGATCGTGCTGTTTCTCGGCTTCTCTTCCGGCCTGCCGCTGGCGTTGTCGGGCTCGACGCTGCTGGTGTGGATGCGCGAGGCCGGGGTTGACCTGAAGACGATCGGGCTGTTCGCGCTGGTCGGCACGCCCTACACGCTGAAATTCCTGTGGGCTCCGCTGGTGGATGCGCTGCACGTGCCGCTGTTCACCCGGGCGTTCGGACGGCGGCGCGGCTGGCTGGTGTTTTCGCAACTACTGCTGATCGTCGCGATCCTGCTGCTGGCGATGACCGACCCGGCCAGCTCGCCGTTCTACGTCGCGCTGGGCGCGCTGCTGGTGGCGACGACGTCGTCGACGCAGGACATCGTGGTCGACGCCTTCCGCGTCGAGAGCCTGCCGGAGAGCGAGCAGGCCGCCGGCATGGCGGCTTACGTTGCGGCCTATCGCATCGGAATGCTGGTCTCGACCGCGGGCGCGCTGTTCATCGTCTCGGGCTTCGAAGGCACCGGCATAGCCCGCACCTCGGCGTGGATGTGGGGCTACGTGGTGATGGCCGCGATGGTGCTGATCGGCACGATCACCGCGCTGGCGGCGACCGAGCCGGCGCAATCCGCGCAGGCGGAAGCTGCGACACAAACCGAGACCGCATTTGCACGTGTGTTGAGCGCAGCGATCGGCGCGTTCTCCGAATTCCTGTCGCGCAAGGACGCACTCGCCGCGCTCGCCTTCGTCGTGCTGTTCAAGTTCACCGATGCCTTCTCGGGCACGATGACGGCGCCGTTCGTGATCGACCTCGGCTTCACCCGCAACGATTATGCGGCGATCGTGAAGGGCGTCGGCCTCGCCGCCACCCTGATCGGCGGGTTTGCCGGCGGCTTCGTCGCGCGGCGTTATTCGCTCGCGACCAGCCTCTGGATCGGCGGCGTGGTGCAGGCGCTGGCCAATTTGTCCTTTGCCTGGCTCGCAATGGTCGGCACCAATCAATGGGCGCTGGCGCTCGCGATCTGCGCCGAGAACTTCACCAGCGCGATCGGCACCGTGATCTTCGTGGCCTACCTGTCGGCGCTCTGCCAGAACCCGCTGCACACGGCGACGCAATATGCGCTGCTCACCGCGCTCGCGGCGGTGGGGCGGACCTATCTGTCGTCGAGTGCGGGCTATGTCGCGGAGACGACGGGCTGGCCGCTGTTCTTTGTGATCTGCGTGCTGGTGGCGATTCCGAGCCTGCTGCTGCTCGCCTGGTTGCAGAAGCGCGGGCATTTTGAGGCGCTGGGGCCAGTCAGGGTGTGATGGTCTCGTAGCTTGAAGGTCTCGTAGGGTGGGCAAAGGCGCGACGCGCCGTGCCCACCATCGCGCCAGGAATTCCAGAGAGGTGGTGGGCACGCTTCGCTTTGCCCACCCTACGGCATCTCGCCTCGCCGCCCCTACTGCTTCTTGATCAGGCTCCACTTCGTGATCACGGCTTCGCTCATCTGGCCGGGATCGCTGGCGCAGGCGACTTCGTCGACCTTGACCGAGATTTCCTTGCCGACGAACGTCTTCAGCTGCGCCGCTTGCGCATCGCCGCTCGGAACGAGCTGGAAGGTCTCGGGCCCGGTCTCGAGATTGCACAACCCGTTCGGCGGCGGCAGGCGGCGCGGCTCGGACGTGATCTGGTAGGTCGCAACCCGCTTGCCGGCATTCTTGACGTCGCGCACTTTCAAGGCGTTCAACTCGCCGGACAACACCTCGCCGGCGTTGATCGGCTTGCCGGGCTTGGACGGCGGCGGCGCTCCGTCGTCCTGCTGCGCGGAGATGGCCGGGCTCGCCAGCAGCATCATCGTCGCGACCAAAGCCAAGCGTGTGGCGAAAAGTTTCGTCATGTCGTCCGTTCCGTAAAGTCTGGATGGCTAGAACAGGGTACGCTGCCGCATCGCGGCCGATAGCGTACCTTCATCGAGATAATCAAGCTCGCCACCGACAGGCACACCATGGGCCAGCCGGGTTACTTTTACGTTGGCGTCCTGAAGCAGGTCGGTGATGTAGTGCGCCGTGGTCTGGCCGTCCACCGTCGCATTCAGCGCCAGGATGATTTCATGCACCCGAGAATCATGTGCGCGCGCGACCAGCGCGTCGATGGTCAGATCCTGCGGGCCGACGCCGTCGAGCGGCGACAATGTCGCGCCCAGCACATGATAGCGACCCTGGGTCGCATTGGCGCGCTCCAGCGCCCAGAGATCGGCGACGTCGGCGACGACGACGATGATGGCGTCATCGCGCTTCGGATCGGTGCAAACCGTGCAGGGATTTTGCGTATCGATGTTGCCGCAGGTCTTGCAGACCTGGACCTTGTCGAGCGCGACCTGCATGGCCGAGGCCAGCGGCATCATCAGCGCTTCGCGCTTCTTGATCAGATGCAGCGCCGCGCGCCGCGCCGAGCGCGGACCGAGGCCCGGCAGCCGCGCGAGAAGCTGCACCAGCCGCTCGATTTCAGGACCCGCAACCGCGCCCATCTTACTGGCCGAACAACCCCGGCGGCAGGCCGAGCCCGCCGGTCAGCGACTGCATCTTCTCCTGCATCGCGGTCTCCGCCTTGCGGCGGGCATCACTGAGCGCGGTCACGAGCAGATCTTCGAGCACTTCGCGCTCTTCCGGCTTCATCAGCGAGGGGTCGATCTTGATGCCCTTGACGTCCATCTTCGCGGTCATGCGCACGGCGACGAGGCCGCCGCCGGAAATGCCCTCGACTTCCACGTTGCCCAGCTGCTCCTGCATCTCCTGCATCTTGGATTGCAGCTGCGCCGCCTGCTTCATCATGCCGAGAAAATCAGCCATCGGTGCTCGTCCTTGGAAAAAGATGGGCTCAGAGATCGTCGCCGTCGGAACCGTCGGGCGGATCGTCACTGCCATAGTCAGCGTTTATATTGGCTTCCGGCGTCTCGGGGGCAAGCCTGCGGACCTCGACAACCTTCGCGCCGGGGAAACGCGACAGCACCTCCCGCACGCGCGGATCGGCCTCCGCGGTACGGGCATGCTCCTGCTTCGCCGCCTGGTTCACCGAGCGCAGCGTCGGCTGGCCCTGCTCGTTGGAGACGATCACCGTCCAGCGGCGGCCGGTCCACAGCTCGAATTTCCTCGCGAGCTCGGAGATCATGGTCTTGGAGGCGTTCGGCTCGAGCGCGACCTCCAGCCGGCCCTCCTCGAAACGGACGAGGCGCATGTCGCCTTCGAGCGCGCTCTTGGTCATGATGTCGCGCTTCTGCCCGGCCAGCGCGACGAGCTGGGTGAAACTCGTGATGCGCAACGCCGGCGCCGCGCCTTGCGGATCCGGCGCAGGTGCGGCCATCTGCGGCCGCGCACCACCACCGCCAAATGAAGGCGACGAGGTCGGCATGCGAACAGGCGCTGCGGAGGCCGTCGGCGCGGCCGGTACGCTGCGTGCAGCGCCGCCGCCGCTCGCGACCGGCGAGCCGCCGCCGTTCTGCTCCAGCATCCTGATCGCTTCGTCCGGCGTCGGTAGGTCGGCGACATAGGCGATGCGCACCAGCACCATCTCGGCGGCCGCAGCCGGGCGCGTTGCGGCCTGCACCTCGGTGATGCCCTTGAGCAGCATCTGCCACATCCGCGACAGCACGCGCATCGAGATTTTCGAGGCGAACTCCTTGGCGCGAACCCGCTCGGTCTCGCCATAGGCGACGTTGTCGGCAATCGCCGGAATGACCTTCACGCGGGTGACGAAATTGACGAATTCGGCAAGGTCCGAGAGCACGACGATGGGATCGGCGCCGACGTCGTACTGGTCGCGGAACTCCTTGAAGGCGGCGGCGATATCGCCGCGCGCCAGCGAATCGAAGAGGTCGATGACGCGGGTGCGGTCGGCGAGCCCCAGCATCTGCCTGACGGCGTCGGCCTTCACCGTGCCTGCCGCATGGGCAATCGCTTGATCGAGCAGCGACAGCGAATCCCGCACCGAGCCTTCGGCGGCGCGCGCGATGATGCCGAGTGCTTCCGGCTCGATCTCGACGCTTTCCTTCGCGGCAATGTTGGCGAGGTGCTTCATCAGCACGTCGGCCTCGACGCGGCGCAGGTCGAAACGCTGGCAGCGCGATAGCACGGTGACGGGAACCTTGCGGATCTCGGTCGTCGCGAACACGAATTTGGCGTGCTCCGGCGGTTCCTCCAGCGTCTTCAGGAAGGCGTTGAACGCCGCCGTCGACAGCATGTGGACTTCGTCGATGATGTAGACCTTGTAGCGCGCGCTGGCCGGCGCGTAGCGCACGCTGTCATTGATCTGGCGGACGTCGTCAACGCCTGTGTGCGAGGCCGCGTCCATTTCCAGCACGTCCATGTGCCGGCTTTCCATGATCGCCTGGCAATGCACGCCCAGGGTCGGCATGTGGATGGTCGGGCCCTTCACCGAACCATCCGGCATCTCGTAGTTGAGTGCACGGGCCAGGATGCGCGCAGTGGTGGTCTTGCCGACGCCGCGGACGCCGGTGAGGATCCAGGCCTGCGGAATTCGCCCGGTCTCGAACGCATTGGAGACGGTGCGGACCACCGCTTCCTGGCCGATCAGATCGTCGAAACTGGAGGGACGGTATTTGCGCGCCAGCACCCGGTAGGGCGCGTTGCCCGGGCCGGCGCTGTCGGGGTTGGGAGGGGCGCCAGCGTCGGTCATCGGTCGATCCGCAATGAAATGTCTCTTGGCCGGCTTTTGCGGAAAGGAGCGCGCTGGCGGCTGGTGCCGCCGGCGCTGATTCGCTCGAAAAACAGGTAGGAGACTGACGAGCGACCCGATCCGGACCTCGTTAGGGCTGCTTCCTTCCGGACCTGACCCGGTTGGCGAGTGGCTCGTCCACCGCCAATCTCCCGGTCCCTATTTGGGGCCAAAAGGGGCGGAAAGCAAGCGGCGATCGCCCTTGATCGACGGTGCCTGCCCAGCATCCGGGCAATTCCCGATCTGCCCAGCCGATAGGCTGTGCTTTCACTGAAAGTGCGACCTTGGTATGAACCTGCCGGAACCTGTCCCAACCAGAAAAGCGATTGATCCCAATGGTTACACGTCGTGATGTTGCATCGATTGTCGGACTTGGCGCGATGACCGCGGCCGTGCTGGCTTCGCCCGCTGTGGCCCAGACCGCCGATCCGAACGAATCGACCTTCGCCCGGATCCGCCGGACCAAGAAGATGCGGATCGGCGCGGTCGGCGGCGGCGCTCCCTATTACATGAAGGATCTCTCCAGCGGTCAGTGGAAGGGCTTCTACATCGACATCGCCAAGGGGCTCGCCGACGATATGGAGGCCGAGCTCGAGATCACCGAGACCACCTGGGGCAATTCGGTGCTCGATCTGCAGGCCAACAAGATCGACATCTTCTTCGGCCTCAACCCGACCCCGAAGCGCGCGCTGGTGGTCGACTTCTCGGTGCCGGTGTTCAACAACGCCTTCGCCATCCTCTGCAAGAAGGACTTCAAGCCGAAGAGCTGGGCCGAGCTGAACTCACCCGACATCAAGATCGCGGTCGACCAGGGCTCCTCGCACGATCAGGTCGTCAGCCGCCTGACACCGAAGGCGCAGATCACGCGGCTGAAGACCGCGGACGACGCCACCGCCGCGCTGCAGACCGGCCGCGTCGACGCGCAGTGCCTGATCACCATGCTGTCCTTGACCGTGCTGAAGAAGAACCCCTCGCTCGGCCAGCTCGTGTTGCCGACGCCGATCTTCGCCACGACCTCGAATGCTGGCTTCCGCCGCGAGACCGACAAGACCTGGCGCGACTACGTCAACACCTGGATCGACTTCAACAAGGGCCTCGGCTTCATCCGCAACGCGATCATCACCAACATGGAGCTAGTGGGCGTGACCGAAGCGGACATTCCGCCGGGCGTTTCGCTGTAACAACCGGTAAGGTTAGGCTGGCTATCTCCGCGCACTCCGCTCTGCCCCCTCTCCCGCTTGCGGGGGAGGGTTGGGGTGGGGGTCTCTCCACAAAGAGACTCCCCCACAGGAGAGAGCCCCCACCCGCCGCGCTCTGGCGCGCAAGTGCGCTGCCGAGCGCGTCGACCTCCCCCGCAAGCGGGAGAGGTGCACCGAGAACGACGCGACACCGTTCCAAGCTTTTCGCCGGCTGAGTAAAAACACACATGTATCAGTGGGACTTCGGCATCCTCTGGAGCTATCGCTGGCTCTTTCTCAACGGGCTCGGCGTCACCGTCGGCTTCACCGTGGTCATCGTCGTGTGCGGCCTGCTGTTCGGCCTGTTCGGCGCGTTCGGCAGCCTGTCACGCTTCAAGCCCGTCCGCCTCCTCGCCCTCACCTTCATCGAGGCGTTTCGCTGCACGCCGATCCTGGTGCAGCTGATCTGGTTCTATTACGCGCTGCCGATCCTCGCCGGCGTCGAGATGACGCCGATCACGGCCTCGGCGCTGGCGCTCTCGCTCTATGGCGGCTCGTTCTATTCGGAAATCATCCGCGGCGGCATCATCTCGATCGACCGCGGGCAGTCCGAAGCCGGCGCCGCGCTGGGCATGACGCCGATCCAGACCATGCGGCGCATCGTGCTGCCGCAGGCCATCAAGCGCATGATCCCGGCGCTGATGAACCAGTCGATCATCCAGTTCAAGAATACCTCGCTGGTCTCGGTGCTGGCAGTGCCCGACCTCGTCTATCAGAGCCAGGTCGCCGCCCATGACAGCTACCGGCCGCTGGAGACCTACACCGCGGTCGCGGTCGCCTATGCGGCGATCCTGATTCCCCTCACCATCCTCGTCCGCCGCGGCGAGAAGCGATTGGCGGTCAGCGAATGAGCGAGACGCAAAAGATCGAGATCCGCAGCCTGCGCAAGAGCTTTGGCAGCAACGAGGTTTTGAAGAACATCAATCTCGACGTCGCCAAGGGCGGCGTGGTCGCGCTGATCGGGCCATCAGGCTCGGGCAAGTCGACGCTGCTCCGCTGCATCAATCTGCTGGTCGTGCCCGATGGCGGCAGCGTTCGTGTCGGCGACACGCGCTTTGCGTTCGGTGACGGTGCGAAGCTGCCCGACGTGAAGATGCTGGCAAAATTCCGCGCCACCACCGGCATGGTGTTCCAGCACTTCAATCTGTTCCCGCACATGACGACGCTTGAGAACGTGATGGAGGGACCGGTCACGGTGCGGCGCATGGCCAAGGCCGACGCCGAAAAGCTTGCGCGGACGCAGCTCGCCAAGGTGGGGCTTGCGGAGAAGGCCGACCAATATCCGGCGACGCTGTCCGGCGGACAGAAGCAGCGCGTCGCGATTGCGCGCGCGCTCGCGATGGAGCCTGACGTGATGCTGTTCGACGAGGCGACCTCGGCGCTCGATCCCGAACTGGTCGGTGAGGTGCTGAACGTGATCCAGCAACTGGCCTCCGAAGGCATGACCATGGTGATCGTGACCCACGAGATCGCTTTTGCTCGCGAGGTCGCCGACCGCCTCATCTTCATGCGCGATGGCGTCGTGGTCGAGGAAGGCCCCGCGCGGCAGGTGATCGACAACCCAAAGGAAGCCGCCACCCGCGCCTTCCTCAGCCATTTCCACCGCACCGGCGCATTGCCGCCGGCCACAACGGCATCGTGATGTCCGACATCAACCGCGTCTATCTCGTCACCGGTGCCGCCAGCGGCATCGGCCGTGCCACCGCCAAACTGCTCGCCGCGCCGGGCGTAGGGCTTCTGCTCCACACGCGATCGAACGCAGAGGGGCTTCAAGCCACCGCAGCGGACATCGAAGCGAAGGGCGCCGTGGCGGCACAATGCCTTGGCGATCTCGCCGAGGAGAGCGCGGCCACCGACGCCATCGCCGCCGCGAAAGCCTCCTTCGGCCGGCTCGACGGATTGATCCTGGTCGGCGGCCACGCCCGCCGCGGCAGCGCGATCGGCACGCCGGCGGATCAATTCCGGCAGGCGATGGATGAGTCAGCGCTGGCCTTCACGCGAATGGTCGAGGCGGCGCTCCCACTGCTGCGCGCAGGGCAAAATGCACGGATCGTCGCCGTGTCCTCCTTCGTCGCACATGCGATCCGGCCCGAATTCGCACCATTCGCGGCAACGGCCGCGAGCCGTTCCGCGCTGGAAGCCTTGGTGCGACTGACCGCGATCGAGCTTGCCAGCGACGGCATCACCGTCAACGCGGTGTCGCCCGGCCTCATCGTCAAGGACAAGCCGAGCGAGAGCCGGCTGTCGCCCGAGCAGATCGCCGCGACCGAAGCGCTGATCCCGATGCGCCGCCGCGGGCGACCGGAAGAGGTCGCCGAGATCATCGCCTTCCTGGCATCCCCAAAAGCATCCTACGTCACCGGCCAGGTCTGGCACGTCAATGGAGGCCTGACATGAGCGAAGCAACCGTCGAACGTCTCAGGCTGTTCCTGATCGAGAGCCCGATCAAGATGGCGCGCCTGCAGGGCGTCGGCAACGTCAAGGGCACGGTGAAGCGCGTGCTGATCGAGCTCACCGCGAGCGACGGCGTGGTCGGCTGGGGCGAGGCGGCGCCGTGGGAAGTGTTCACGGGAACGCCGGAAGCCGCGTTCGCCGCGCTCGATATCTACTTGCGTCCCATCGTCCTCGAAAAGCCGGTGCGCCGCGTTCGTGCGCTGATGGCCGAGCTCGACCGCGCGCTGGTCGGCCATGCCGAAGCCAAGGTCGCCATCGAGATGGCGCTGCTCGACATCGTCGGCAAATCGTCAGGGCTCTCGGTCGCCGACCTCCTCGGCGGCCGCGTGCGCGACACCATTCCCCTCTCCTTCTCCATCGCCGATCCGGATTTCGCCGCCGATCTCGAGCGCATGCGAAAGATGGTTCCGGACGGCAATGTCATCTACAAGGTCAAGACCGGCGTGAAGCCGCATCGCGAGGATCTCGACCATCTCGAAGCGATCCGAAAGGAGTTCGGCGACAAGGTCGATCTGCGCGTCGACTACAACCAGGCTCTCGCGCCGTTCGGCGCCATCAAGATTTTGCGCGACGTCGAAGAGTTCGCGCCGACCTTCATCGAGCAGCCGGTGCCGCGCAAATATCTCGACGTGATGGCCCAGCTCACCGCGGCGCTGGAAACGCCCGTGCTTGCCGACGAAAGCTGCTTCGACCGCCGCGACATGATGGAAGTGGTGCGCCGCGAGGCGGCCGACGCCGTTTCGATCAAGCTGATGAAGGCCGGCGGCCTGTTCGAGGCGCAGGCGATCATGGCCATCGCCGACATCGCCGGCCTGCCCGGCTATGGCGGCACGCTGTGGGAAGGCGGCATTGGCCTAGCCGCCGGCACGCAGCTGATTGCGGCGACGCCTGGCATTTCGCTCGGCTGCGAATTCTACATGCCCCATCATGTGCTGACCGAGGACGTGCTGGAGGAGCGCGTCGCCAACCGCGCCGGCCATGTCGTGGTGCCCGACGGCCCCGGCCTCGGCATTCGCGTCAGCGAGGCCTCGATCCGCGCCAATGCAAGGGTGCTGGCGGAGGTGTGAGCCTGCGGTCGCAGCTACAAACTCCGCTGTCGTCCCGGCGAACGCCGGGACCCGTACCGCGTGATCTAACGATGAACACAGGTCGTTGTACCGCGGAACGACGCTTCAAACGACGACCGTGTATGCAGCAAGAGCGGGGCGCCATCCTTCCCCTCGCCAACTCCCTATCGTATGGTCGGGCCCAACACGCCCGTCCCCGCCGGGCCATCCGGAAACGCATATGCCCGAACCCGCCTGGACGCTGCACTCCCGCCTGAAAGAGGACACCATCGACATCGGCGATCTGCCGCTGTCGAAGGTGCTGGTCATCAAGGACGCGCATTATCCCTGGCTGCTGCTGGTGCCGCGGCGGCCCGACGCGGTCGAGATCATCGATCTCGACGAGGTGCAGCAGGCGCAGCTGATGACGGAGATCTCCCGCGTCTCGCGCGCGCTGAAGGAGATCACCAGATGCGACAAGCTCAATGTCGCGGCGCTCGGCAACCTCGTGCCGCAGCTTCACGTCCACATCATCGCGCGGCGCACCAGCGATGCGGCCTGGCCGCGGCCGGTCTGGGGCGTGATGCCGCCATTGGCGCATGACGCCGCAGAGGTTCAGAATTTCATCAGCGCGCTTCGCCGCAAGATCTGGTTGGGTTGAAAGAACGATAATGTCAGCATTCAACGCATTTCCGCTGGGACAGCCGGCCTTCGTCACCAACATCCTCGATCGCGCCGCGCATCTGCGCCGCGACGACCAAAAGCTGTTCGCGATGGAGCAGAAGCCCTCCTCGCGCGCCTATGTCGTTTACCGCGACTCGCTCCTGATCAAGCGCGAGGGCGACAAGATTCGCGCGCTGCTCTCGATCGACGAGGCGCTGAAGTGCGGCGCCAATCCCGGCACGATCTTCTTGGGCTTACGCGACGGCGCCGCGATGTTCGGCATGGGCCTGTCGCAGGCCGCCGCCGAGAAGCTGGTCGGACGCGAGGACTACACCGTGACCGAGCTGCGCGGCATGGCGATGCAGGGCGCGATTCCCCCCGACGAGCTGTCGGCGATCGCGATGGCGAAGTCGATGGTCGGTTGGCACCAGCGCCACGGCTATTGCGCCAATTGCGGCTCTCGCAGCGCGATGAAGGAAGGCGGCTGGAAGCGCGAGTGCCCGGCTTGCAAGGCCGAGCATTTTCCCCGGACTGACCCTGTCGTGATCATGCACGTCGCCTCCGGCGACAAGTGCTTGCTTGGCCGCCAGAAGCAGTTTCCGGCAGGGATGTATTCCTGCCTCGCCGGCTTCGTCGAGGCCGCCGAGACCATCGAGGACGCGGTGCGCCGCGAGATCCTGGAAGAATCCGGGATCCGCTGCACCGACGTGCAATATTACATGACGCAGCCCTGGCCCTATCCGTCGTCGCTGATGATCGGCTGCAGTGCGCGGGCCGTGAGCGAGGACATCGTCGTCGATCATTCGGAGCTGGAGGATGCGCGCTGGTTCACGCGCGAAGAGGCCGCACTGATGCTGACGCGGACGCATCCGGACGGGCTCGCCGGCCCGCATCCCTTCGCCATCGCCCATCATTTGCTCGGCCGCTGGGTGCACGACAAGAGCTGACCGCCGTGGCCGCATCCGGGATCGCGCCGCGCATCCTCTGCATTGGCATTCCCGTGCGCGACCTCACCTTTCGGGTCGAGGCCGTGCCGGCGCGCGGCAGCAAGGCCAACGCCAGCCACCTCGCCGAGATCTGCGGCGGCAACGCGCTCAATGCCGCCATCGCGATTGCGCGACTTGGTGGCCGTGTCTTTTTCGCAGGTCCCATGGGCGATGCGCGGGAGACGTCGAGCGGCTTCATCCTCGACCAAATGGCGCAGGAGGGCATCGACACCACGCACATCGTGCGCATGCCTGATGTGACCACGCCAGTCTCGGCGATCATGATCGAGCCCTCGGGGGAACGGACGCTCACGATCTATCGCGATCCCGGCCTGTGGAGCGTGACGCTGCCTGATGCCGACGAATTGCTGGCCGATTGCCGCGCCGTCCTCGTCGAAAGCCGCTGTGCCTCATTCTGCGTTGATCTCTGCGCCGAGGCCCGGCGACGCGGCATTCCCGTCATCGTCGGCGTCGATCGCGTGATGTCGTTGCAGGACGGCCTGCTGACCGCCGCCTCGCATCTGCTGTTCGCCAGCGAGCAGGTGCAGGAGACCGCCGGCATCGCCGACGACGCCGAAGCGTTGCAACGCCTGGCCAGGCTGACGCCCGCCTTCCTTGCCGCAACCCGCGGCCCGCTCGGTACCATCTGGCTAAACGAGAGAGGCGAGCTGGAGGAGACCGCGGCCTTCCCGGTCCAGGCGGTCGATACGCTCGGCGCCGGCGACGTCTTTCATGGCGCCTTCGCACTCGGCCTCGCTGAGAGCGGCGACGTGCGGCAGGCGCTGCGATTCGCCGCGGCCGCGGCAGCACTGAAATGCACTCGCCATGGCGGTGGCATGGCTGCACCCCAACGCATTGAAGTTGAAGAGTTTTTGCGAGGGAGGCCCTAGATCAATTCCATGGATGAGCCGAGATTATGGGCTTGCTGGGGAAAGATTTTCTCTATATCAGGGAAATCGGCCCCTGAAATGGAACAAAGTTCTTCAAATGACCGACGTCGCCGTCCAGATCCCCGAGACCAGCCGCCGCCTCGATGCCATCGACCGCAAGATCCTGATGGTTCTGCAGGAGGATGCCTCCCTGTCCGTCGCCGAGATCGGCGACCGCGTCGGACTGTCCTCGACCCCCTGCTGGAAGCGCATCCAGCGCCTGGAGGCTGACGGCGTGATCCTGAAACGGGTGGCCCTGGTCGACCAGAACAAGATCGGGCTCGGCATCTCCGTGTTCGTGTCGGTGGAAAGCTCCGATCATTCCGACGCCTGGCTGAAGAAGTTCGCCGAAGCCGTCAGCGCCATGCCCGAGGTGATGGAATTCTATCGCATGGCCGGCGACGTCGACTACATGCTGCGCGTCGTGGTCGCGGACATGCAGGCCTATGACGTGTTCTACAAGAAGCTGATCAGCGCCGTGCCGCTGAAGAACGTCACCTCGCGTTTCGCAATGGAGAAGATCAAGTCGGTCACCGCGCTGCCGATTCCGGCGGTGGTGGCGGCGTAGGTCGCGCTACACGGACGCTGTCATCGCCCGGCGAAGACCGGGCGATCCAGTATTCCAGAGACAGCGATTGGATACGGAGAAACTGCGGCGTACTGGATTCCCCGCTTTCGCGGGGAATGACAGCGGAGAGACAGGCACGGATCGTGCCTCACTCGAGCAACCTCAAATCTTCTGATTGTACTCGCCGACCTCGGGATGCGTGCGCAGCACGCTGTTCACCATCTCGAACATGTCGTGCATGCGCTGCTCGGAGACCGGGCTCTCGACCACGACGACGAGCTCGGGCTTGTTGGAGGAGGCGCGCACCAGGCCCCAGCTGCCGTCCTCGACCGTGACGCGCACGCCATTGACGGTGACGAGATCGCGGATTGCCTGCCCGCCGATCTTGGCGCCCTTGGCCTGCAAGCCCTCAAAATGCTTCACCACCTGGTCGATGACGCCGTATTTGGTCTCGTCGGCGCAATGTGGCGACATGGTCGGCGACGACCATGTCTTCGGCAGCGCGTTCTTCAGGTCCGCCATCGACTTGCCCGGCGCGCGGTCGAGCATGTCGCAGATCGCGATCGCCGACACCAGGCCGTCGTCATAGCCGCGTCCATACGGCTTGTTGAAGAAGAAGTGGCCGGACTTCTCGAAGCCCGCCAGCGCGCCGGTCTCGTTGGTGCGGCGCTTCATGTAGGAATGGCCGGTCTTCCAATAGGCGACCTTCGCGCCCTGCTTCTGCAGCACCGGATCGGTGACGAACAGGCCGGTCGATTTCACGTCGACGATGAACTGCGCGTCCTTGTGGATCGCCGACATGTCGCGCGCCAGCATCACGCCGACCTTGTCGGCAAAGATCTCCTCGCCGGTATTGTCGACGACGCCGCAGCGGTCGCCGTCGCCGTCGAAACCGAGGCCGACATCGGCCTTGTGATGCAGCACCGCATCGCGGATCGCGTGCAACATCTCCATGTCTTCGGGGTTCGGATTGTATTTCGGGAAGGTGTGGTCGAGCTCGGTGTCGAGCGGGATCACCTCGCAGCCGATCGCCTCCAGCACCTGCGGCGCGAAGGCGCCGGCGGTGCCGTTGCCGCAGGCCGCAACGACCTTGAGCTTGCGCTTCAGCTTCGGACGAGAGGTGAGATCGGCGATGTAGCGCGCCGGATAGTTCTCGTGGAATTGGTAGGAGCCGCCGGCCTTGTTCTTGAATTCGGCGCCCAGCACGATCTCCTTCAGCCGCGTCATCTCGTCGGGACCGAAGGTCAGCGGACGGTTGGCGCCCATCTTCACGCCGGTCCAGCCATTGTCGTTGTGCGAGGCGGTCACCATCGCGACAGCGGGCACGTCGAGATCGAACTGCGCGAAATAGGCCATCGGCGTCACGGCGAGGCCGATGTCGTGCACCTTGCAGCCCGCCGCCATCAGGCCGGAGATCAGCGCGTATTTGATCGAGGCCGAATAGCCACGGAAGTCGTGGCCGGTGACGATCTCCTGCTTGACGCCGAGTTCGGCGATCAGCGCGCCCAGCCCCATACCGAGCGCCTGCACACCCATCAGGTTGATTTCCTTCTGGAACAACCAGCGCGCGTCGTATTCGCGAAAGCCCGTGGGCTTCACCATCGGCTCGGATTCGAAGGCGTAGGTGTTGGGCAGCAATACGGATTTCGGCTTGGGGAACATTGAGACGGTCTCGTGAAAAAGGGCAGGAATTGATGCAGCCTTAGCGAATGCCAGGCCGCAGCGGAAGGCGGGAATGAAGGCTTATGGCCGATAATTGCGGCAGTTTGGTAACGAAGAAACGTTACCGCGAGGGCGGTCGAGGCAAATAGCTATCTTGAAATGGACCGCGCTTGATCGCGAAAGGCTCCGCCTATTGCTCCAGCACCATCTGGCCGTTGGAATATTCGAAGCGCTTCAGGCGGGAGAGGAAGGAGAGGCCGAGCAGGTTCTCCGACAGCGCCTCGTCGGGCAGCACCATGGCATCGACGTCGCGCACGACCAGACCGCCGACCTCGAGCATCGGGATACGGGTGCGCGCGGCCTTGATGGTGCCGTTCGCGGTGGAGACGGTGGCGTTGTAATCGCCGCGCGAGGGACGCAGGCCGAAGCGGGCGGCTGAGGTCTCATTCAGCGCAACCACGGAGGCGCCGGTATCGAGCATGAAGCCGATGCGCTGGCCGTCGATCCGGCCCTCGGTCTGGAAATGACCGCGGCCATCGCGGGAAATGGCAAGGCTGCGGCCCCCGGCAGGCGCGGCTGCCGCGACGGCGAACGTGGTGCGCGGCACCGAGCTTGCGGAGGCGGAGCTCATCTTGTCCGCCATCTGCGCCATGAAGGTGCCGAGGCCGATCATGACGGCTGCGATGATCATAATGTTACGCATCACACCACTTCCGAGCCGGAAAGCCCGATTTCAACACGCGACACGCCAGGCCGCGAGCATTGCTGCGGCCAGAGCGATGCTATTTTGACGAAAAGGATGAGCGGACGGTTAACGCGCCCTCACGTTCCGCGCGGCTTGGCGCGTCGGGTCGGCACTGCGCTGGCCGGATCGTCCGGCCAGGGATGACGGGGATAGCGGCCGCGCAGGTCGGAACGGACCGCGGCGTAGCTGCCGCGCCAGAAACCGGGAAGGTCGCGCGTTACCTGCACCGGGCGCTGCGCCGGCGACAGCAATTCCAGCACCAGCGGCACCTTGCCGGCCGCGATGGAGGGATGGCTGTTGAGGCCGAACAATTCCTGCAGCCGCACCGCGATGGTCGGCCCCTGCTCGGCCTCGTAGTCGATCGCGAGCACGCTTCCTGTCGGCGCCTCGAAATGCGTCGGCGCCTCGCGCTCGAGCCGCGCGCGCATCTCCCACGGCAGCAGCGCCATCAGCGCGTCGGAGAGATCGCCGGGCGAGATGTCCTTGAGCGCGATCTTGTCGTAGAGCGCCGGCACCAGCCAGTCGTCGCGGCGCGCGATCAATCCCTCGTTGGACAGGTCTGGCCAGCTGTCGCCCTCGGCCTTGCGCAGGAACATCACCCGGTCGCGCCATTGCTTTGCAGCCTTCGACCAAGGCAACCGATCAAGGCCGGCGGCGATCAATCCATCCGCGAAAATGCGCGCGGTGTCCTCGGAGGGCGACACGGCCAGTGTCGCCTCGGACAGCGTGATCGCGTGCAGCACGCGCTTGCGCCGCGCGCGCAGCGCCATCGCCCCGCGATCGAACGAGATCTCGTCGGCGCTCTCGATATGCTCGGCGAAATGCCGCTCGATCTCGCTCTCAGTGATCTGCGCAGCGAGCAGGATGCGCCCGCTCGCCGCCGTTCCCGTCATCTCGCCGATCGCGATGTAGGGCGCGCGGGCCAGCGATGAGGTTTGCTCGACGGCGGCGCCGCGGCCGTTGGCCAGCACGAAACTGCCATTGCCGCGATTGCGCGCGACGCGGTCCGGGAACGCATAGGCGAGCATCAAACCCGTCGAAAGATCATCCTGCGGTCCTGCCTTCTCCGAAGCCGCCACTTGCGAGGCCCAGCGCCGTGCCAGATCGCGGGCGCTGCCGGCGCGCGGCGAGCGGTCGCGGCGGAATTGATCGCGCCGGTGCTCGAGATCGACGCTGTCACCGCCAAGCCCGCGCTCGGTGATGATGGCCGCGATCTCGGCGGCGGCTTCGCCCTCGCCTGCGCGATGCGAATCCACGATCATGCGCGCCAGCCGCGGCGGCAGCGCCAGTGCACGCAGGCTTTTTCCCTCTGCGGTGATGCGGCTATCGCCATCGAGCGCGTTGAGCTCGGAGAGCAGGCTTTTTGCCTCCTTCCAAGCGGGCGCCGGCGGCGGATCGAGGAACGACAGCGCGGCAGGATCGCTGACGCCCCATTGCGCGAGATCGAGCACCAGCGAGGAGAGATCCGCGCTGAGAATTTCCGGTTGCGTGTACGGCGCGAGTGAAGCCGTCTGCGGCTCGTCCCAGAGCCGGTAGCAGATACCTGGCTCGGTACGGCCGGCGCGGCCGCGGCGCTGATCCACTGCCGCACGCGCGGCGCGCACGGTCTCGAGCCGCGTCAGCCCGATGTCCGGCTCGTAGCGCGGCACGCGGGCAAGACCGGAATCGACCACGATGCGCACGCCTTCGATCGTCAGCGAGGTCTCCGCGATCGACGTCGCCAGCACCACCTTGCGCGTGCCCTTGGGCGCGGGCGCGATGGCGCGATCCTGCACGGCGGCATCGAGCGCGCCGAACAGCGGCACGATCTCGATGCTGGCGTCCTGCACGCGCTCACTGAGGAAATTCTGGGTGCGACGGATTTCGGCGGCGCCGGGCAGGAATGCCAGCACCGAGCCGCTGTCGGCACGCAGCGCGGATGCAATCGCATCCGCCATCTGCCGCTCCACCGGCGCGTCCGCCTTTCGGCCGAGATAGCGCGTCTCGACGGGGAAGGCGCGGCCCTCGCTCGCGACGACGGGCGCATCGCCAAGCAGCTTTGCAACGCGCGCGCCATCGAGCGTGGCCGACATTACGAGGATGCGCAAGTCCTCGCGCAGGCCGGTTTGGGCGTCACGGGCCAGCGCCAGGCCCATGTCGGCATCGAGCGAGCGCTCGTGGAATTCATCGAACAGGACGGCGGCAACGCCTGACAACTCGGGATCGTCGAGGATCTGGCGGGTGAAGATGCCCTCGGTCACCACCTCGATGCGCGTGGTGCGCGAGATCTTCGAGCCGAACCGGACGCGGTAGCCGACGGTCTCGCCGGCGCGTTCGCCCAGCGATTTGGCCATGCGGTCGGCGCTGGCCCGCGCCGCGATGCGCCGCGGCTCCAGCACGATGATCTTCTTGTCCTTCGCCCAGGGCGCATCGAGCAGCGCCAGCGGCACGCGCGTGGTCTTGCCGGCGCCGGGCGGCGCCACCAGCACGGCCGCGTTATGCGCCTCCAGCGTGCGCGACAAATCGTCGAGCACGGAATCGATCGGGAGGGGCGTGTCGAAACTGCGGGGCAAGATCTCGCATCCGTCATCACCCGCCTTGCGCGCCGGGCAGGTGATCCAGTCAACTCAGATCCCGATCATCACGAAGATCGGGATTACTGGATACCCCGCCTTCGCGGGGTATGACAATCGTGTGTGGCGATCAGCCCTGCACAGACGGCCGGCCGATGCTGTCATAGGTGAAGCCGGCGGCTTCCATGTCCTCGGGGCGGTAGATGTTGCGCAGGTCGACGACCACGGGCTGCGCCATGACGCTCTTCAGCCGGTCGAGATCGAGCGCACGGAACTGCACCCATTCGGTGACGATGACGAGCGCGTCAGCGCCTTGCGCGCAGGAATAGGCGTCCTCGCAATAGGTGATGTCGGGCAGCTCGCCCTTGGCCTGCTCCATGCCGACGGGATCGAACGCCTTGACCTTCGCGCCCATGTCGATCAGGCCCGTCACCAGCGGGATCGACGGCGCATCGCGCATGTCGTCGGTGTCTGGCTTGAAGGTGAGGCCGAGCACCGCAATGGTCTTGCCGCGCAACGAGCCGCCGAGCGCCTGACTCACCTTGCGCGCCATCGCGCGCTTGCGGTTCTCGTTGACCGCCAGCACGGATTCGACGATGCGCAAGGAGACATCGTAGTCCTGCGCGATCTTGATCAGGGCCTTGGTGTCCTTCGGGAAGCACGAGCCGCCAAACCCGGGACCGGCATGCAGGAATTTGGTGCCGATGCGGTTGTCGAGGCCAATGCCGCGCGCCACCTCCTGCACGTTGGCGCCGGCCTTCTCGGAGAGATCGGCGATCTCGTTGATGAAGGTGATCTTGGTCGCGAGAAACGCGTTCGCGGCGTATTTGATCATTTCCGCGGTGCGACGCTCCGTGAACATCAGCGGCGCCTGGTTCAGCGACAGCGGACGGTAGATATCGCCCATCACCTTGCGGCCCCGCTCGTCGGAGGTGCCGACCACGACGCGATCGGGAAACTTGAAGTCGCGGATCGCCGCGCCTTCGCGCAGGAACTCGGGGTTCGAGGCGACCACGACGTCGGCGTTGGGATTGGCCTCGCGGATGATGCGCTCGACCTCGTCGCCGGTGCCGACCGGCACGGTCGACTTCGTCACCACGACGGTGAAACCGGTGAGCGACCGCGCGATCTCTTTCGCTGCGGCGTAAACATAGGAGAGGTCGGCGTGGCCGTCGCCGCGCCGCGACGGCGTGCCGACGGCGATGAACACGGCATCGGCATCGGCGACCGGCTTGGACAAATCGGTGGTGAAGTCGAGCCGCTTGGCCTTGACGTTGGTCGCGACCAGCTCGTCGAGCCCGGGCTCGTAGATCGGGATCTCGCCGCGATGGAGCGCCGCAATCTTCTTCTCGTCCTTGTCGACGCAGGTGACGTCGTGACCGAAATCAGCAAAGCAGGCTCCGGACACCAGTCCCACATAACCCGTGCCGATCATCGCGATGCGCATGAAAATCCCTGTTTTAGATTGGTTAACGAAACCCCGACACGGGGCGGTTTAGCATTTTCCCGAGGGGAGGGAACAGTCCGCAGGCAAAAAAGCGGCATGGGAATTGAACCGGTAAAGAAGTCGGAAACCGTGCAGGCCCCACACTGCCCCGCCCCCGAACAGGACGGGCGGAACGCGCCTCGAAAAGAGACACCATGGCACCATCTGGCACAATCGCAGGGAGCGGAGGCAGCCAAGCCCCTTCTGCCGCGCGTGTCGACTGGATCGACTACGCTAAAGGCATTTGCATCATCATGGTCGTGATGATGCATTCGGTGCTGGGGGTCGAGCTCGCCGCCGGCGAGACCGGTTTCATGCATGTCGCCGTGGCCTTCGCAAAGCCGTTCCGGATGCCGGATTTCTTCCTGATCTCGGGCCTGTTCCTGCCGCTGGTGATCGATCGGGACTGGCGAACCTATCTCGACCGCAAGGTGGTGCATTTCGCCTATTTCTATGTCGTCTGGGTGACGATCCAATTCGGCTTCAAGGCGCCGGCTTTCGCGGCGGAGTCGAGCTGGCACCACGTTGGCCTCCTGTATCTTGAATCCTTCATCGAGCCGTTCGGCACGCTGTGGTTCATCTATCTGCTGCCGGTCTTCTTCGTCGTCACAAAACTGACACGCAAATTCCCGCCGCTCGCGATCTGGCTGGTCGCCGCCGCCCTGGAGACGGCCCGCATCTCGACCGGCTGGACCGCCATTGACGAGTTCTGCTCACGCTTCGTCTATTTCTATTCGGGCTATCTGTTCGCACCTTACGTGTTCGCGCTGTCGGATCGCGCGCGGAAACATCCCGCCCTTGCGCTCGCAGCGCTCGCGACCTGGGTGCTGGTCAATGCCGGCCTAGTCGGGTCGGGGGCCAGCGAATGGAAGATCGTCTCGCTCGTGCTCGGCTTTGCCGGTGCCTGCGCCATCATCACGATGGGCACGCTGCTCGCGCGCGCGCAGTGGCTAAATTTTTTCCGCTTCTGCGGCGAGCATTCGATCGTGATCTATCTCGCCTTCTTCCTGCCGATGGCGGCGACGCGGACGCTGCTGCTGCGCACCGGCATCATTCCCGATATCGGCACGGTGTCGCTAATCGTCACCATTGTCGGCGTGGTCGGAGCGCTCGCGATCTGGCGGGGCGCCTTGCTGTTCAATGCGCACTTCCTGTTCGAACGGCCGGACGCGTTCTGGATCGCGCCAAAGAAGGCCGGGCCGGTGTTGCAGGCGGCGGAGTAGCCGCCCTCGCAGTCGTCCCTGCGAACGCAGGGACCCATACCGCGTGATCTGTCGATGGATCGCGGTCTTCGTACCGGAGCCTAGTCACAGTCAGCCTTCGCCAAACTACTCCCTGTGGTTATGGGTCCCCGCGCCCCGTGCGCAATTGCGCACTAGGCGGGGACGACGAGAGGTGTGGGAATCCGCCCAAAAATCCCCGTTCCCAGGCTGTCAAAGCCCGCAAAAATTCATACATTGCGGCCATGCCCAAAACATCCCCGAAGACGACCGCCAAAGCTGACACCAAGGCTGCCGCGCCCAAGGCCGCCGCCGACACCAAGCCCGCCGCGACAGCTGCTGCCAAACCTGTCGCGGCCAAACCGGTTGCAGCAAAGGCGGCCGGCAAGGGCGACCACATCTTCCTGGTCGACGGTTCCGGCTACATCTTCCGCGCCTATCACGCGCTGCCGCCGCTGAACCGCAAGTCCGACGGCCTGCAGGTCAACGCCGTGCTCGGTTTCTGCAACATGCTGTGGAAACTGCTGCGCGACATGCCGGAAGACAACCGGCCGACGCACCTCGCGATCATCTTCGACAAGTCGGAGGTCACGTTCCGCAACAAGATCTACCCCGAGTACAAGGCCCACCGGGCGCCGGCGCCTGACGATCTCATCCCGCAATTTGCGCTGATCCGCGAGGCGGTCCGCGCCTTCGACCTGCCCTGCCTGGAACAAGTGGGCTTCGAGGCCGACGACCTGATCGCAACCTATGTGCGACAGGCCTGCGAGCGCGGCGCCAGCGCGACCATCGTGTCCTCCGACAAGGATTTGATGCAGCTCGTCACCGATTGCGTCACCATGTACGACACCATGAAGGATCGCCGCATCGGCATCCCCGAGGTGATCGAGAAATTCGGCGTGCCGCCGAACAAGGTCGTCGAGGTGCAGGCTTTGGCCGGCGATTCCACCGACAACGTGCCCGGCGTGCCCGGCATCGGCATCAAGACGGCGGCGCAGCTGATCACCGAATATGGCGACCTCGATCAACTGTTGTTCCGCGCCGGCGAGATCAAGCAGCCCAAGCGGCGCGAGGCGCTGCTCGAGAATGCCGAGAAAGCGCGGATCTCGCGGCAGCTCGTGCTACTCGACGACAAGGTCGACCTCGAGGTGCCGCTGGACGACCTCGTGGTCCACGAGCCCGACGCACGCAAGCTGGTCGCCTTCCTGAAAGCCATGGAATTCACGACGCTGACGCGGCGCGTCGCCGAATATTCGCAAATCGATCCCGCCAATGTCGATGCCGACCCTGGCTATGCCAGCGGCGCCAGCGTGTTCACGACGCTGCCGCCCTCGGATGTCGTGCCTGCGCCGGGCGGCGATACGTCGGCGCAAGCCCGGGCGAAAGAGCCCAACAAGTCAGCGGGCAAGGAGGACAAGGCTGCGAGCGCGAAGGGCGCCCCGATCTCGCTGGCCGCCGCGCGCGAAGAGGCGCTGCGCAAGCTTCCGGTCGATCGCGCCAAATATCAAACGATCAAGTCGCTCAAGGAGCTCAACGCCTTCATCGCGCGCATCCACGATACCGGTCATGTCGCGGTCGAAATCCGCGGAAACTCGATCGATCCGATGCAGGCCGATTTCTGCGGCATCGCGCTGGCGCTGGCGCCGAACGAGGCCTGCTATGTGCCGCTGGCGCACAAGCAGTCCGGCGGCGGCGCCGGCCTGTTCGACGCCGGCCTTGCGCCGGATCAGGTCAAGCACACGGATGCGATCGAAGCGCTGCGGCCGGCGCTGGAATCGGCGGGCATTCTCAAGATCGGCTTCGACCTCAAATTCACCGCCGTCATGCTGGCGCAGCACGGCATCACCTTGCGCAACACCGACGATGCGCAGCTGATCTCCTACGTGCTCGATGCCGGCCGCGGCTCGCATGCGATCGAATCGCTGTCCGAGCGCTGGTTCGGACACGCCATGCTGAAGGAGAGCGAGCTGCTCGGCAGCGGCAAGGGCAAGATCACCTTCGACCAGGTGCCGATCGACAAGGCCGCGGCGCTGTCGGCCGAAAGCGCCGACGTCGCCTTGCGCGTCTGGCGCGTGCTGAAGCCGCGCCTCGTCGCCGAGCACATGACCGCGGTCTACGAGACGCTGGAGCGGCCGCTGGTCGCGGTGCTTGCGCGCATGGAGCGGCGCGGCATCTCGATCGACCGCCAGGTGCTGTCGCGGCTGTCCGGCGACTTTGCCCAGACCGCAGCGCGCGTCGAGGCCGAGATCCAGGAGATCGCGGGCGAGCCGGTCAATGTCGGCAGCCCGAAGCAGATCGGCGACATCCTGTTCGGCAAGATGGGACTGTCAGGCGGCACCAAGACCAAGACCGGGGCATGGTCGACCACCGCCCAAGTGCTCGACGAGCTCGCCGAGCAGGGCCACGACTTCCCGAAGAAGATCCTCGAGTGGCGCCAGGTCTCGAAACTGAAATCGACCTACACCGACGCGCTGCCGACCTACGTCAATCCGCAGACCCATCGCGTGCACACGACTTACGCGCTGGCTGCGACGACGACGGGCCGGTTGTCGTCAAACGAGCCGAATTTGCAGAACATTCCGGTGCGCACCGAGGATGGCAGAAAAATCCGCCGCGCCTTCATTGCGACACCGGGGCACAAGCTGGTGTCCGCCGATTATTCGCAGATCGAGCTGCGGCTGCTGGCGGAGATCGCCGACATTCCCGTGCTGAAGCAGGCGTTCCGCGACGGTCTCGACATTCACGCCATGACGGCGTCGGAGATGTTCGGTGTGCCGATCAAGGGCATGCCGAGCGAGATCCGCCGCCGCGCCAAGGCGATCAATTTCGGCATCATCTACGGCATCTCCGCGTTCGGCCTCGCCAACCAGCTCGGCATCGCCCGCGAGGAGGCCTCGGCCTACATCAAGAAATATTTCGAGCGCTTCCCCGGCATCCGCGCCTACATGGACGAGACGCGCGATTTCTGCCGGCAGAACGGCTATGTCACCACGCTGTTCGGCCGCAAATGCCACTATCCCGACATCAAGGCCTCAAACGCCTCGGTGCGCGCCTTCAACGAGCGCGCCGCGATCAACGCGCGGCTGCAGGGCACCGCGGCCGACATCATCCGCCGCGCCATGACGCGGGTGGAGGATGCCCTCGCCGAGAAGAAGCTGTCGGCGCAAATGCTGCTGCAGGTGCATGACGAATTGATCTTCGAGGTCCCCGACGCCGAGGTCGAGGCGACGCTGCCGGTCGTGCAGCACGTGATGCAGGACGCGCCGTTCCCGGCGGTGCTGCTGTCGGTGCCGCTGCATGTCGATGCGCGCGCCGCGAATAATTGGGACGAGGCGCATTAGTTCTTCTTTTACTTCTCCCCGCTTGCGCTCGCTGACGCCACACAGTCGGTGTCGTCCCCGCGTTCGCGGGGACGACGTTGGAGTGACATGCGAGAACCTGAATTGTCCTCCGAGCAATTGCGCGATGGCCCCACCTCGCCTCGCATATTAGAACCGTCGCATCTCCCGCACCGGTTCACCCATGCCCCACACCTCTGCCCTGCTCGGCTTCGCCCTCGTCTGCCTCGGCCTCGTGCTCACGCCGGGGCCGAACATGATCTACCTGATCTCGCGCTCGATCACGCAGGGGCCGGCGGCGGGCATCGTCTCGCTCGGCGGCGTCGCGCTCGGCTTCGTGTTCTACATGCTGTGCGCGGCGTTCGGCATCACGGCGCTGCTGCTCGCGATTCCCTTCGCCTATGACGCGCTGCGCTTCGCCGGCGCGGGTTATCTGTTGTGGCTTGCCTGGCAGGCGGTGAAGCCGGGCGGACGTTCGCCATTCCAGGTGAAGCAGCTCGCGATCGACAGCCCGCGCAAATTGTTCGCGATGGGTTTTGTCACCAACCTGCTCAACCCGAAGATCGCGATGCTTTATCTGGCGCTGCTGCCGCAGTTCATCGATCCCACCGCCGGCAGCGTGCTGACGCAGTCGGTCGTGCTCGGCGCAATCCAGATTGCGATCAGCGTCAGCGTCAACGCGATGATCGCGCTGGCGGCGGGATCGATCGCGCAGTTCCTGGCGAACCGGCCAAGCTGGATGCTGGTGCAGCGCTGGCTGATGGGCACGGTGCTGGCCGGCCTCGCGGTGCGGATGGCGGTCGAAGCGAAGAAGGTGTGATGTTCTTTCTTCACCCTCCCCTGGAGGGGGAGGGTCGGCTCACGTGGAGCGGAGCGAAGCGTGAGACGGGGTGGGGTGACGGTCTCTCCCCATCCAACGGTGCCCGAGCGGAGAGACCACCCCACCCCGCTCGCGCTGCGCGCGATCGACCCTCCCCCTCCAGGGGAGGGTAAGCGAAGATCAATCCAGCTTCGCATCCATGCCCCGCTTCACCGCCGGGCGGGCCATCAGGGTCTCGTACCAGCGCTTGACGTTGGCGAAGTCGGTCAGCTCAACCTTGTGGCGAGAGTGACGCCAGGCCCAGCCCAGGATGGCAAAATCGGCAATCGAGAGCTCGCCGGCGACGAAGTCGCGACCGTCCAGCTGGCGGTCGAGCACGCCGTAGAGCCGGCGCGTCTCCGCCATGTAGCGCTTCAGGCCGTAGGCACGGTCCTGCTCGTTCTCGAGTGCGATGAAATGGTGCACCTGGCCCGGCATCGGGCCGAAGCCGCCCATCTGCCACATCAGCCATTCATAGACCGGGATGCGGGCGTCCAGCGATTTCGGCAGGAATTTGCCGGTCTTTTCACCGAGATAGAGCAGGATCGCGCCTGATTCGAAGATGCTGACGGGCTTGCCGTCCGGGCCTTCAGGATCGACGATCGCCGGGATCTTGTTGTTCGGGGAGAGCTTGAGGAACCCCGGTGCCATCTGCTCGCCCTTGGTGATGTTCACCGGGATCACCTTGTAGGGCAGCCCCATCTCCTCCAGCGCGACCGAGATCTTGCGGCCGTTCGGCGTGTTCCAGGTGTGCAGCTCGATGGTCATTCCCATGTCCTTCCCCAACAGATTGGCATTCCACTTACTCCAGAAGGTCGCGCCCCCACAACCGGCGGTCCGGGATGGCCGATCCCTGTTGACTAGGGACGCCCCCTCTGGAATGTCGCGGCCGTCGCGGATAAATTCCGCCTCCTCCAAAAACGCTCCCGAGGGACCGCCGTGTCGAAATCAGCCTCCCGCGCCCGCCTGTTCGAAATCATCCGCCGGCGCTCATTCGGTCGCGGCGAGGTGACGCTCGCGTCGGGCCGCAAGAGCGATTTCTACTTCAACCTCAAGCCGACCATGCTTGACCCCGAGGGGGCGACCCTGCTCGCCGAGCTGACCTATGAGGCGCTGAAGGACGACAATCTCGATTTCATCGGTGGCCTCGAGATGGGCGCGGTGCCGCTCGCCGGCGCGCTGGCGCAGATCTCCTGGATCAAGGGCCATCCGATCGCGGCGTTCTTCGTGCGCAAGAAGCCGAAGGAGCATGGCGCGAAACTCGCGATCGAGGGCCTGCCCAAGGGCGAGACGCTCGCCGGCAAGCGCGTCGTGATCGTCGAGGACGTCACCACGACAGGCGGCTCGGCGATGAAGGCGGTGGAATCGGTGCGCGAGACCGGCGCCGAGGTGGTGCTGGTGCTGACCATGGTCGACCGCGAGGAAGGCGCCACCGACACGTTCGGTGCGGCCGGCCTGCCGTTCCGCTCGCTGTACAAGGCCTCGGAATTCTTGAAGGCCTGACGCGGCGAAACATCCCTCGCCGTCATGCCTCAGTGTGCCCCGGACGCAACCATCCGTCCAAAGCTGCGCCCGGCCCTAAAGAGGCCACCGCCTCGTCTTGAAACCGCCTCCGCTCAACTGCTCATTTACCATCGCGCCTTATGGTGAATCATGTGCTGAGACCCCTTGAGGTCCCAGCCGGTTCGGAAGCGTCGGGTGGAGTAAGCGTTTGCGTACAGTCCTGTCCCATGCGCGCCGGCGGCGTCGCGCGATGCTTGTGGCCGCCAGCCTTGGAGCACTTGCGGCTCCGGCCCCGGTTTCGGCCGAGGGCCTGTTCGATTTCTTCTTCGGCGGCATGCAGCAGCAGCGGCCGCAGCGCGAGGTGCCGCAACAGTCGAGCTCCTACGCCGATCCCTTCACCGGGCAGCAAAATGCCGCAACTCCGCAATATGTGCCGCCGACCCGCGCGGCGGCGGCCGGCGGCTCCGGCCCGGCCTTCTGCGTGCGGAGTTGCGACGGCAAATATTTTCCGCTGATGCGCGGCCTCGCGTCACCGGCGCAGATGTGTCAGGCGTTCTGTCCTGCCAGCGCGACCAAGGTCTATTTCGGCTCCTCGATCGACGGTGCCGCGTCGCAGACCGGCGAGCGCTACGCCGACAGCGAGAACGCGTTCGCCTATCGCAAGGCGCTGCGCGCCGATTGCACCTGCAACGGCCGCGAGCCGGTCGGCCTTGCCCCGGTCGATCTCGCGCTGGACTCATCGCTGAAGGCCGGCGACGTGATCGCCACCACCGACGGCCTCGTCGCCTATACCGGCATCCGCGTCGGCAACGACCAGGCTGCGGACTTCACCCCGGTCGCCTCCTATCCCGGCCTCACCGCGCAAGTCCGCGCCCGCCTCGGCGAGATGAAGGTGGCCCCGGTGCGGGCGGAGACGGTGTCGGCAGATGCGCCGGCTGCGGAGATCGTGCGTGAGACGCTGCCCGATGTGACGGTGCCGAAGACGGCGGCGCAGAAGCCGGCGAAGCGGGCGGGGCTGGATTAAAGTCGCTTTCGTGTCCCGGACGCGCTGCAACGCTCTTTGGCGTTGCTGCGCAGAGCCGGGACCCAGAATGCCGCGAGCATGGGCCCCGGCGCTGCAGGGCACCGCTGAACCGGACGATGCTTCGCATCGCCGGGAGAGCGTTGCACTGCGTCCGGGGCACGAGACTATCGTCCGATGATCACCCCGATCACGTTCGGCGCTGCCAGATATTTCTCCTCGATCGCCGCGCGCGCGGCGGCGCGGTTTTCCGCCGTCAGCAGCCCGCGCTTCTCGGCCAGGATCATCCAGCAGAAGCCCCACCAGTCCGTCAGCATGCCCTGATCGCCGACGAGGTCGTAGCCCTGCTCGGCCGCGAAGATGCGCGCCTGCGCTTCATCCAGCGTGTCCAGAAACAGATGATCCTCGGCCGAGAACAGATCGTCGCTGACGTCGTCGATGGTGTAGCCCCAGATCGACTGGCACACCGCGTTGAACTCGCGGTCGAACTGGTCGTCGTCGACCCTCTGGCGTCGTGCCGCCTGATGCAGCCGCGACAGCGAGCGCGCGAAATCGGCGATCCGGGTGAGGGCAAATTGATCGAAGGCGATGGTGGACATGTAGTCCTCGCAAAGTCTGACAGACGCTAGATATTGTGTCGGCGACGCGCCGAATCACAATGATATATCAAAGACTTGCTAAAGTGTTCTTAATTCGTTCTATGGCGGAGCGGGAGACGGCCCCGAAGCCGGCTACGGGCTGCCAGAATCGAAAGGGGCCGCTTCGCAGCGGCCCCTCGCCGGTTACAATTCTTGTTCGGGATGAGAAATTCCAGCCCCGGCAAGCGTAACGTTAGAACCGTCAACGGGCTTGGGCGATTCCGGAAAACTACTGAACGTAGTGCTGTCCCAATTTTTGGCGTCAGAAGCAGCGTGAAGCCGCAATGGCGTGGACGCGGCGGTCGCCCAGCAAATGGGCGACAAAACCATTGGCCGGAAAGATCTTCGCGAAGGCGACGTCGCGGATGCTGAGGCCGCCGGCATAGGCGCCGAACGCCGGCATCACCGCACGCATCCCATCGGAGGCGAAGCAGCGGCGCTCCAACGAGCGGCCGCGCGCGGAGACGCGTGCCTTGGGATGGAGATGGCCGGCGATCTCGCCGCACGCACCGGTCGGCTCGTGACGGAAGGTGATCGGGCCGATCGCGACCTCGTCCGCGACGGTGCCGCCGAGATCGCGCGGCAGCATGGGATCGTGATTGCCGGAGATCCAGATCCAGTCGCGGCCGGTCTGGAGCGCAGCGACGGCATCGCGATCGTCGGCCGACAACCGCTCATGCGCGGTGCGGTCGTGAAAGCTGTCGCCGAGTGCGATGACGGTGCGCGGATCATGGCGGGAGATGACAGCAGCGAGACGGCTCAGGGTCGCGAGCGTATCGTAAGGCGGCAGCAGCACGCCGCGGGTGGCGAAGCTGGAGCCTTTTTCCAGATGCAGGTCGGAGACGACGAGCAGGCGCTGCTCGTCCCAGAACAGCGCGCCGGAGAGATCGGCGGCGAAGGTTACATCGCTGATGGTGACTGTGGACACGCGCATGTCGTCGACATCCTCCGAAACCTGCGCGCCAGTCGTCACGTTTTACCCGCTTCTATCCATCGCCTCTTTGACGAGCTCATCGGCGGCTTCGGCCAAGAGCTCGTCTGCAGCTTCGCCATAAACTGACTCGCGGCCGATTTCCAGCAACACGGGCACGGCGAGCGGAGAGACGCGGTCGAGTTCCCGGTGGGTGATGCGGCCGTGGATGCGCATCAGCATGTCGCTGAGGCGGCGCAGATCGAGCAGGCCCGTGGCGGCATCGGCGCGGGCGGCGCGCAGCAGGACGTGATCGGCCTGGTGCTTGCGCAGCACGTCGTAGACCAGATCGGTCGAGAACAGCACCTGGCGGCGGCTCTTCTCCTCGCCGGTATGCCGGCGCGCGATCAGCCCGGAGATGATCGCGCAGTTGCGGAACGTGCGCTTCATCAGTGCTGACTCGGCAAGCCAGGCCTCGAGATCGTCGCCGAGCATATCAGGGTCGAACAGCGCGTTGAGATCGATCCGGCCATCACGGATCATGAAGGAGAGATCACCGAGCGCCCAGATCGCGACCGCATATTCGTTGGCGACGAAGCCGAGCGGCCGGGCGCGGGCGCGCTCCAGCCGGCGCGTCAGCAGCATGCCGAGGGTCTGATGCGCGAGACGGCCCTCGAACGGATAGCAAACGATGTAGTGCTTGTTGGCGCGCGGAAAGCTCTCGACCAGCAGCTCGCGCACCGCCGGCACGCGCGAGACGTCCCTTTGCAGCGACAGCCAGTCGCGCACCTGCTCCGGCAAGCCGCCCCAGGCGCGGCCGTCATCGAGCAGCCGGCGCACGCGCTCGGCGAGATAGGTCGAGAGCGGAAACTTGCCGCCCATATAGGACGGCACTTTCGGGTCCTTGTCGTTGGCGCGGGAGACATAGACCTGGTCCTCCACCAGCGTTTCATAGCGCACCACCTCGCCTGAGAACACGAAGGTGTCGCCGGGGCTCAAGCCCTCGATGAAGGCCTCCTCGATCTCGCCGAGCAACCGACCCCCGCGCGCGATGACGCCGGTCGAGCCCGCTCCGCCGCCGCGCGAGCGCACCAGGCGCACCTTCAGCATGTCATCCTCGACGATGGTGCCGACATTCATCCGGTAGCTCTGCCGCACCTTGGGATTGGCGACGCGCCAGCGCCCCTCCTTGTCCTGCTTGATGCGGGCAAAGCGTTCATAGGTCTTCAGCGCGTAGCCGCCGGAGGCGACGAAATCGACGACGTCGTCGAAATCCGGCCGCGACAAGTCGGCGTATGGCGCTGCGGTGCGCACTTCGGCATAGAGTTCATCGGAGAGGAACGGCTCGCCGCAGGCACAGCCGAGCACGTGCTGGGCCAGCACGTCGAGCGCACCTGTGCGCAGGGGCGGCGTGTCCTGCGCGTTCTCGGCAATGGCATCGATAGCGACGCGGCACTCCAGCACTTCGAAACGATTGGCCGGCACCAGCACCGCGCGCGAAGCTTCGTCGAGACGGTGATTGGCGCGGCCGATCCGCTGCATCAGGCGCGAGGAGCCCTTTGGCGCGCCGATATTGACGACGAGATCGACATCCCCCCAGTCGACGCCGAGGTCGAGCGAGGAGGTGCAGACCACGCCGCGCAGGCGCCCCGCCGACATGGCGTCCTCGACCTTGCGGCGCTGGGCGACGTCGAGCGAGCCGTGATGCAGCGCAATCGCGAGGTCGTCGTCGTTCATGCTCCAGAGATTCTGGAACAGCATCTCGGCCTGGCTGCGCGTGTTGACGAAGACCAGCGTGGTCTTGTTCGCCTTGATCAGCTCGTAGATCTCAGGAAGCGCATGGCGCGCGCTGTGGCCCGCCCAGGGCAGGCGCTCGCGCGTATCCAGCATCTCGACCAGCGGCGGCGCCGCGCCGCCGGCGATGACGATGTCGGCTGCTCGCTCCTCGCCGTCGGGCTGCGGCACCAGGAAGCGCGCGAGCTGATCCGGCTCAGCGACGGTTGCCGACAGGCCGATCGCGCGCATCTGCGGGGCCAGCCGCCACAGCCGCGCCAGCCCGAGCGAGAGCAGATCGCCGCGCTTGGACGTCACCAGCGCGTGCAGCTCATCGAGCACGATCCGCTTCAGCGAGGAGAACAGGAACGGCGCGTCATCCGAGGACAGCAGCAGGGCAAGCTGCTCGGGCGTCGTCAGCAACACATCAGGCGGATAGCGCCGCTGCCGCTGCCGCCGCGACACCGGCGTGTCGCCGGTGCGGGTCTCGACCTTGATCGGCAGCACCATCTCCGCGATCGGCCGCTCCAGATTGCGCGCGATGTCGACGGCAAGCGCCTTCAGCGGCGAGATGTAGAGGGTGTGCAGGCCGCCGGTCCGCTGCACGCTGCGGCCGGTGGAGACGAGGCTTTTGTTACCTCCCCCCTTGTGGGGGAGGTCGGCAGCCGCAGGCTGACGGGAGGGGGGTAGCCCCACGAGCGGTGCGTGTGGCCAGGGCCCCCCCCCCCCCCCCCCCCCCCCCCGGGGGGGGGGGGGCCCCCCCCCCCCCCCCCCCCCCCCCCGGTTTTTGGCCAAAAAACCGGCTTTGGGGCCCGGGGGGCGCCAGGGGCCCCGTGACCCCCCCCACGC